>JASLJT010000162.1:0-4568 GCA_030747955.1 Verrucomicrobiales bacterium
GCGTTGCGGTCCTGTTTATAGCTCAGGTCATGGGAATAACGTTGGATTTTTCTGCTCAATTTTCGATTGTTGTTCTGGCTCTTCTTACAAGTGTAGGGGTAGCAGGAGTTCCTTCAGCGAGCTTAGTTGCTATTGTGATTATTCTGCAGAATGTAGTAGTCGCTGATGCAAAATTGGAGGGAGCCTTTGCAGCAATCGGAGCAATTTATGCAGTGGATAGGATTCTCGATATGTGCAGGACAAGCGTGAATGTTTTTAGTGATTCTTGCGGGGCCGTGATCGTCGCTAGGAGTGAAGGGGAGAATTTACTGCTCGGGGGCCCGGAACGGTCCTGATGGGGCCTCTTAGAATCGGAAAAATAAATCTGCTGTCTCGCTTGTTTTCTCTGAGAGGCTTTCTATTGATGTTTCTCTTAGATCTGCAATGAATTGAGCAGTGGCCATTGCGTGTGAGGGTTCGCAACGCTTGCCTCTGAATGGGACCGGAGCAAGGTAGGGAGCATCAGTCTCGACCATGAAGGAATTGACTGGGCAGGATTTTGAGCACTCTTGAATTTCAGATGCGTTCTTGAATGTCACTATTCCAGTGAACGAGATTAAGTGACCCTGTTCTATTAGCGGCTTTGCGGATTCCCATGATGAGCTGAAGCAGTGAAAGACTGCTCTTAATTTCCCATGAAATGGGTCGATTATTTTGTTTATGTCCTCCCAGCATTCGTCGCCCCTGTCTCTGTGGTGGATTACAACATTCAGACCAAGATCGGCTGCAAGTTCTAGTTGGGAATGGAAAAAGTCACCTTGGAGGTCCCTATAGGATTTCTCAGTCCAACCGGATGGGGCCGGATGAAAGTAATCTAATCCAATTTCCCCGATAGCGGCGACGGATTCTTTTTCGGCCATGTTTCTGATCTCTTCGATCCAGTCATCATTATTAATTTCAGTCACGGAACAGGGATGAATTCCTACTGCGGCCGATACCGAGTCATTATTTTTTGCAATCTCTATGCACTTCGATGAGTCCTCAAGGTCAGTAGAAATTGTCACCATCCTTGACACTTTTGCAGTAACAGCTCGTTCGATGACTTGATCCAGATCAGAAGAGAAATTTCCCGAGGCGAGATGACAATGTGAGTCAGTAAGCATCGTTGCTCATGGGTTTAACGACTAATCAGTTACCATTTTAATAGGTAGCTGGCCCATGTGAGCCCAGCTCCAAATGCAACTAGCAGGACAGTGTCTCCTTCATTAATTGATTTCGTTTTATTGGCTTCATCCAAAGCAATGGCAACGGCCGCGGCTGAGGTGTTTCCATATTTTGTTAAGTTAATGAAGGTCTTTTCTTTTGGAATTCCCATCCTATCAGTGATGGCTTCGATGATTCTTAGATTAGCCTGGTGAGGGATTACCATATCCACATCCTCAGAACTCAATCCATATTTTTGCAAAGCATCCTCAGCCGCTCGTCGCATGGCATTGACTGCATACTTGTACACTTCGCGCCCTTGCATGCGGATCGTATTAAGTTTCTGGTCAGCATTGTCTGGAGTTATTGGGCATGCGGATCCGCCGCCAGGCACATGCAGGATATCAGTTTGCCTGCCATCGCTGCCTAGCGAAGATGAAAGGAGTTTGCGCCCCTTGTCATTATTTTCGTCGACCGCGAGAATGACCGATCCTGCGCCATCACCAAAAAGAACGCAGGTGTTTCTGTCTTCCCAATCGACCATGCTACTGAGCTTTTCAGCGCCAATGATTAGAGCCGTTTTCCGTTGTCCGCTGAGGATAAGATTTTCTGCTATTTGCATGGCATAGAGAAAACCCGAGCAAGCAGCGGAAACGTCAAAGCATAGAGCGTTAGTGGCCTCAATGTTTTTTTGGACGTAACAAGCCGTTGCAGGAAAGAATGCATCAGGGGATATGGTCGCAACAATGATAAGGTCGATGTCTTTACCACTGATATTAGCATCCTTCATGGCGGCTTTTGCGGCTTCTGTTGCCAGATCACTAGTCGATTGCGTGTCCGAAGCGATTCTCCGCTCTTTGATGCCCGTTCTGCTACTTATCCATTCATCGGAAGTGTCAACGATCGCTTCCAAGTCATGGTTAGTTAATACTTTTTCGGGAACATAGCTTCCGGTTCCAGATATTGTGACGGAGTGGGCCATATTGTGTCTAATAATAATGATTAGACGGATGAAGGAAAGCTGAGTTTTGCAATTTCTTCTTCGATGTGGGGATTGATTCTTCGAGTGATGGATTCTGCTGCTACCCTGATAGCATTTTTGATTGCAAGTGGGGAGCTTCCTCCGTGCGCAATTATGCAGACGCCATTAGTTCCTAGTAGGGGACTGCCTCCATATTCCTCATAGCTTCCACGTGCCATCGCTGCTTTAAACGCAGGTTTCACAAGTGCTCCTCCTATTTTTCCCATTGTGTTTTTTTGGATTTCTTCACTGATCCATTTGGCCACGGCCTTGGCCGTTGCTTCACAAGTTTTTAAAACGATATTTCCAGTAAATCCATCGCAGACAACCACATCGACTTCTTTTGAGAAGAGGTCGTGGCCCTCGATGTTGCCTATGAAGTTTAAGTTGCTTTCCTTTAGAAGCCCAAAGACTTCCTTAGTGAAGGCTGTTCCTTTTTCTTCTTCTGCCCCATTTGACATTAGTCCGATTTTAGGACTTTTCTTACCATCGACATAGCTCGAATATACGGATCCCATGATGGCATACTGGAGCAGGTGCCGAGGCTTTGCCTCAGGATTCGCGCCAGCGTCCATGATATAAGATACTCCGTATTCATTAGGTATGGGGGATGCAATGCCTGCTCGGTCTATACCATTTAGATTTCTTAGTTTTAATGTTGCTGCGGTGACGGCAGCTCCTGTGTTCCCTGCGCTGACGACGGCTTCGCAGGTACCGCTTTTCACTAGATCTGTTGCGACGCTGATAGAAGAATCTTTCTTTCTTCGTATTGCTTTTGCTGGAGACTCATTCATCTCAACAATTTCACTCGCATGAGCTATGGCTATTTTCTCAGTGCTTATGGAATGTTTGCTAAGAGCTTCCTTAATTTTTTTCTGATCACCGACCAAGTAGAGTTTTTCGATTGAAGGCAATGTCTCGAGTGCCATGCCGGCCCCTTCGATATTCGCTTCAAGACCATCATCGCCTCCCATTGCATCTAGTGCTATTCTCATCCTTTTATAAATATCGAGCCGCATTTAGTGCTCGATGTGTAATCTAAACCCTTACTGAACGCAGCTTACTGTGTCAAAAGGAAAGCTCTTTTGGGGAAACTTAGAGTTAACCTGAATGCAATTATTATTGCAGGGAGGTATTTTTCTAGAAAGAGTCTACGGTTATTACCTGGCGATTACGATAGTAGCCGCAATGAGGGCAAGCTATGTGCGAAGGGGTCACTTCCTGGCACTCTTTACACTTATTGAGTTTTGGGGCTCGCCAGCGATTTGCTCCTCTTCTCATGCGGGATTTCATTAAGGATGTGCGACTTTTTGGAACTGCCATAATGGAAAATGAGTTAATCGAGATTTAGTTTATTTAGTTCTTCCCAATTCTTGAGTAATGATTCTTTCGATTCTTTAGTTTCTATTTCTTCAAAATCACCCTCAGTGTTAAATTTCCCTATAGCTGGACATTTCCTGTTATTTTCTTCGCCTTCTTCGCAATTTGGGAAATTTGGAAGGGCGAGGATGATATCTTCCCTTATGCTGTTCGTCAAGTCTATCGTGGAATTCCCTTCAATTGGTAAAAGTAGCGAATGTTCAGTCAAATTGACTAAAAATTTGAATGTATCGAGGCAATGAGGGCACTCAGAAGTGAATGGGGCAGCAAAATCACCTCTGACTAATAAGTTTTCATCAACGATTGACGCTGTGACCTTAAATTCTAAAGGTCCGGCACTTTTCACAATGTCTGACTCTGATAATTGCCAAATATCCTTAACGACGTTTCCTTCAATTACTAAAGATTCATTTTCAGGAATTATACGGGTATCGATTGTCATAATGAGGAGGTAAAAATATTGTTAATTGATTAATGATCAAGGTCCTATCCCGATTTAAGGCAATGATTTAAATTGAGCGAGTTTTATTTGTTTATGTGTTGATAAAATGTTGAAGCAAAATGGATTTACGATAACGATAGCTAAAATTCAATTAAGCTCAATTATGGTCTGATTGTATTTCAATGATGGGCTCACCTCAATCCAAAGATCCTCAAAAAGCAGATCCTCTAGCTGATGCATTGGAGCGTCTCGAGCGCTCCGTCGCAAATAGAGAGAAATCGAGGAAGGCTTCATTAGCTGAGTCAGGTTCAGATGTTTGTGAGAAGGGAGTCGTTAAAGTTACGGAGCGCAATGTTGATGCATTGGAAGTGAATAATGAAGTGGGTCTTTCAGGTAATGAGGCTAGTGCCAATGAGTCGAATAAAGAAAATATTCCGAAGAAGAATAGGTCATGGGCCAGAGCAACATCTAATGTGATCGTTCAAGTCTCTTGTGTCCTTCTCGTTGGGTACTTGTTGTTACCAGTCTTAAAGAAGGACATTT
>JASLJT010000163.1:0-7219 GCA_030747955.1 Verrucomicrobiales bacterium
GCAGAAGACTATTTAATTGATCCATACATGTTTGATCGTGGCCCTAAGTTTTCCATACTTGGTGGTCTTGTTTTTCAGGAACTTTCCGTTCCTTTCCTAAAACTGTTCGGGAACGATTGGCAATCCAGAGCACCAATTAAAATGCTTATGGCACACGCTAGTCCGGAAATGTATGAAAAGGAAGGAAGACGTAAACTGGTTATCCTGACCCGAACCATTCCAACACCTGCCACTTTAGGTTATGAGAGGCTGAGCACTTTGATAGTAACCAAAATCAACGGTGTTCCTATTAATGACATACAAGACGTTGATAAAGCTGCCAGTATGCCTACTAATGGTCAGCACCGGATAGAATTCGACTCTTATCCAAAATTAATTTTCCTTGATGCTGTTTTAGCAGGACGAGTGAATACCGCTCTGGAACAAAGAATAGGCATTACAAAAAGGCTAAAATAACTCCATCAATAGAAACAGTTCAATGAGTTCCAATGCAATTGGTGCATTATTTGATTGGGATGGAGTTATCATAGACTCACATAATCAACATGAGGAAAGCTGGTCAAAACTGGCAGAGGAAGAAAATAAAAGACTTCCTGAGAATTTCTTTAAAATGACATTCGGTATGCGTAATGAGAATATTATCCCTAATTTTTTCAGCACTTGGATCGACGTCACAAATCAAACCGAAATCACACGGTTAGCTAATAGAAAAGAAGAAATTTATCGTGAAATCATAATTTCTAACGGTATCGAGCCATTGCCTGGTGTACGAGATCTTCTACGATCACTCAAATCAGAAAAGATAGCATGTTCTATAGCTTCCTCCACACCCATTGCCAATATAGAGGCTGTGATGCGTATCATTGAACTCTCAGATTACTTTGACGCTATCACTGCAGCCGAAGATGTGAGTGTCGGAAAACCCAGTCCTGAAGTGTTCCTTCAGGCCGCTAAAAAAATCAAAGTAGATCCTAAGAACTGCGTTGTTTTTGAAGATGCTCATGTTGGTATTGAGGCAGGATTAGCTGCAAATATGCATGTCATCGCGGTAGCTACCACCCACCCAATCGAATCTCTAGGCAAGGCTAACACAGCAACAGAAAATCTTATTGGTATCGATGCTGAAAAAATAAAGATGCTATTGAGCTAATAAATTACTTTAATCCGAGCCCAAGGTTTTTCTTACAATATAGAATACTCCTAGCAATCTCACCTTTCTGGTAATCCTTATCAGCCTTCTTTTTATCAATTCCTTTTGGAGCTGCCCATGCTTTGCGTGGCTCCCCCTTCTTTGCAAGGGCAATGAATTTATCATAGCCTGCCGGCTTACCTTTTGGCCAAGATTTCCAGAAAGCTTTATCTTTGATTTTTAATTCACGATTAAAACCAGAAATGGTCTCTATGTTGACTGCCGTATTAGGGCAAAGTTTGGAATACAATTCGAAATAAGATTTCAAATCAACGGTACCCTCACCCATTGCTGTCCACTGCGCAGTCACTCCATTTTCGCTTTCCCATAGAGCAGTATCACGTAGACTAGTAGTAATCGCATACTTTCCGAGATTTCTAAGATTTTCAATAGGGTCTTCGAGTGTCCAGATCGCATTTCCCGAATCCATATTAGCACCCACAAAATCACTGCCTGCCTCTTCAATGAGATTCACTAGTTCAGTCGAATGCATGTCCCCAGCATGATTTTCCACTGCTATTTTAATTCCATGATCAACACAGTAATTCTTATTTCTCTTTAGAACCGCAACAGTATCAGCAATGCGCGCCTCGATGCCCCCATCGCTCAAACGATCTCCCGAATCGCCTAGAATAACTCTGAAAGCTGGAGATCCTAGTGCCTTCGCCATGCGAACTCCTAACTTTAGATGATCATCCGCACTTCCCCAGTCCTTCTTAAAACGTCTGGCCGTAGGGCATATGGACCATGAACCTAATAAAATATTCACTCCATGATCAGCTGCGCTTTTAGATAGATTCTGTAAATAATTGCGATCATCAAGTTTTTCAAATGGGCCGAAATCTGTGATAAATAAAGTATCACATTTTAATTTTGCAGCGTAATCGATCAGTTCTTGAGCTTTCCAGCCCATTGCACGAACAGCAAAATTGTCATACCCAAGTGCAATTTTCTTTTTTACTTTCAAATTTCCTCGAACGACTGAGGAAGGATCAATTAATGTAAACCCAGTGCCAGCAGCAACGGCCGATTTAAGGAATCCTCTTCGTTTATTTTTTTGCATAGTAAAGAGAATAAGCCGTACTCAATTAATAAGGCAATAATCTAAATAGCAAAAAATCTGCACCCTCACTAATCGCATTGTAAGAAAATTATGATTTGCAAATAGCATCCAATCCATTAAATGAATCCCACTCATTCATGCCCAATTATGCTCAGGTGCCAATGACTTTGCTTCCTTGATGGATATTTTCTCCAGAAGAAAACGTCTACTGTATCCTCCCCTGTTATACTTTTGGCAACATGGGTAACAAGCAGAATCCCGACTCAACTTACGGACCCTTGGGACTACAATGCCACAGCAACGGCACTGATAAGCTAACTTTCGTTTAATAACCCTATTGGCAAGAGGAAGATCATGGCATCGCTTCTCTCCAGGAATCCCAAGCTCTGAACATGCACTTTGCCATTCTGGACCGTGCGGCTGTATTCTTCGGCCAGATGCTCTGAAGTGTGCAATCAAATGTGCAAGCTCATGTAAAAGCGTCCTGTCTGGTTCTTCGGGAGCAAACCGCTCTAACCTAGGGTTTAAATCAATTTGAGCATTACTATGATGAGCTAGGCCGGCCGTTGAGCTTAACCTCAAATTCCAAAACACTTTGACCTGGTCAGCTAATGGATCAAGGCCCAACATACTTGCCATTCGCCTACACTTCTCAGTCAATTCATACTCAAATTTTAATCCTCGGCCACGCGCTATTTTTTTCCTTGGTACCGGTCTCGTTATCTCGAATAAATCAAAGAGCATCCCATTTGATTGAGACCTCCGTAATGAGGGTCGCGAATGTCTCCTTCGGTTCGAAGTGCCCTCACCTAGATTACTTGGAAGACCAAGTCTGAGCTGATGATATTCAGGAACTCTCATCTTTTTCAGCTTCTCGATGAACTTTCTTATTTTTGATATCGTGCTCGACTTCGGACAATGCCACTAAAGAATCTTCCTCAATACTATTCATTATAAACGCATTGGCACCTATAGTGCTACGCGCACCAATTACAGTCTCACCTCCCAGAATAGTTGCTCCCGGATAAATGACGACATCATCTTCAACATTAGGATGACGCTTGATACCCTTTATCGGATTACCATCATCATCTTTTGGGAAACTGCGGGCACCCAATGTGACCCCATGATAAAGCTTAACGTGACTGCCTATCACACAAGTTTCGCCAACCACTACACCGGTCCCATGATCAATAAAAAAATGAGAACCTATCTGTGCCCCCGGATGAATATCAATACCAGTTTTCGAATGGGCCCACTCCGTCATCATTCTTGGTATGAAAGGAATCCTCAAAGAATATAAAACATGTGCCATCCTCTGAATCGCGATTGCTTCAAGGCATGGGTAAGCTAGGATAATTTCCTCAAAACTTTTTGCTGCTGGATCGCCCTCGTAAGCAGCCTCCACATCAGTTCTTAGTACGCTCCTTAGTCTTGGTAATTCAGATAAAAAACGACACGCTAAATTATCAGGAGATTCTTCTCGAATTTCTTTAGAATCATCAGACGCCAGTCTAAGACTCCTATTTATCTCTTTCGATAAGGTCAAAAGAATTTGTGAAACCACCTGACTGGTTTCCTTCTCAAGATTTTCTGATGCGATTGCATCGGTTTCTAGAAAACCGGGAAAAACGAGCCTAAGTAAATCTTCACAGAGGCCCGCCACGGCCGGCCTTGAAGGTAAATTGGCGGTGTCAATGCGATTAATACCACCCACTTCCTGATAAGAAATGAGTAAATCATCAACTATCTTGCGTTGTAAGCTTTCCATATATTAGCCGGTTAAATTGCAAAAAAGATTGGCCATTAACCGAAATAAAATAATAACTAATACAAATAATAAGGTAAACTTAACTAATTGTCTTGCGATGAATGCCATTTTTTTGTATCTCAAAAAAGCAAAAACAATGAATTAACCTAAAATAACTACACCCTTATGCCGCATGTGAATTGACAGAGCAGAATAGTGAACTTATTAAGAATTGGCCCAAAAAATTGACATGCTAACAAATTTATTCCTCAGATTTTGTGCTGTCATCTTAGTGATTTTGCTAAATTCGGGATGCCAATCCCTGACAAGCCAAACCAAAATCACAAATTCCAAATATTTCCATCTGGACCCTGAAAAAGAAATTAATTCTCCGGATCCTATGGTCCGATTTGAACAACTTCATTTTTTGCATGGCGCGGTCACTGACAAAGAGAAGAAACAGAGAGCAGGGCACTACTACGTCTTTTGGTGGACAGATCCTTCGCATAGACCAGTAACTATCAGATTTGAATATCGTCAGAAAAAAACAGGCTCAAAGATTTATTATCGCACAGTCAACGTTTCGAATCCAAAAACTAAGAACAAAACTAGGTTCAAAGTCACAGGCAAAGAATACCAAAGTAAAGGGAAAGTAACTGCTTGGCGTGTTTTAATTCTGCGCGAGAACCAAATCATTGCCAGTGATCAATCCTACCTCTGGTAAGGTTACATTTCCTCTCTGCCTTTCATTAACCAAAAAAAAGCGAACTTGGAATGATTCCCCTTGCCTATCTTGTTGCATAGGCTTTTCTTTGAACTGGTTTTCTAATCTTGACGTGAATCCGGTTGCACCTATCTATGTTGGACAGCTCCAGAATGGGGTAGTGTGGATTCGTGTCGAAGGCAAAGGATCATTTCAGAACAGTCAAGGACTCAAAAAATTCGCAGATTTAATGATCGATCGAGGCTCAAAAGAATTTGTCATTGATTTAGAAAATTGCCCGGTCATGGACTCTACATTCATGGGAACACTTGTTGGAATAAAAAAGTCATTAGAGCCGGAGAATCAAAGAAATCTTGAAGTCATTAATGCCAATTCTCGCAACACACAACTTCTCGTAAGTCTGGGCATTGATCTCTTATTAAAATTAGACACTGAAGGCAACGCTTGGCCGAAAATAAGAAATAAAATATCAAACTACATACAAAACGGCCAATACTTGGATATCGCCGAGATGAGCAAAGAAGAAAATATTCAACAATCTCTTGAAGCTCACCAAAATCTCTCAAATGCAGATAAGGATAACGTTCCAAGGTTCAAGGACGTAATTCATTTTCTCGAACAAGAACTGGGGCAACAATCTGCCTCATAATTATGCAATAAACGCTTACGATCATGACAACAACCATCGTAACGCTATTAGTCTCCTTCACCATTGCGATTGTTTGTATTATCTATATCTGCCGATATCAGAAAATTATAAATGAGCTCAAGCGTCAACGTAACGATATTGAAAAAGAAGAGCTCCGAATGTTCGACTTTCTCAAGAGTCTAGGAGAGACTCTCACTCAGGAAGGGGGCACTAATCCGGGAACTCTGCACCGGACCATAGTTCGTGGCGCGGCTATGGTCGTCGATGCTCACGGCGCCGCTTTATATTTACTTGATAAAAGCAAAGACAATTTAGTTCCTGAATACCAAAGTGAAGCTTGCCCCATACTGATTCCTGTTCCATCTCACATAGCAGAGCAATCAGAAAAAATACCAAATACAATTAATAGCTACCGTCGACTCACAAGTGTTGGAAAAGATTGGGGGCCCTTTGGTGAAGCTTTAAGGACAAGGAAATCATTAAAGGTTCAGAACATTGCCACTAATCCGCACTTTAAAAATGCTGACAATAACATTCATCAAGGCGTTTCAACCATAATCGCCCCTCTGTGCTATGGAGGCAAGGAACTCGGGATATTGGCAGTGGCGAATGAATCTGGCGGAGAAAATTTCACAGAAAACGATTATGAGGTTTTTCAATCCATTGCGGAACAGTCAGCATTCGCATTAGGCAATTCAATCGTTCATCTTGAAGCAGTAGAAAAAAAGAATCTAGAAAAGGAACTGAATACAGCTAGCGAAGTCCAACGCATCCTTTTGCCATCAAAATCACCAGAACTCGAAGGCTATAAAATCATGGGCCTCAATGTCCCCGCAAGAATAGTTAGCGGAGACTATTTTGATTTCTTTGAAATCAATGATGAACACTTGGCTGTAGTCATAGCTGATGTATCAGGAAAAGGTGTACCCGCATCATTAATAACTGCCATGTGCAGGAGCGTTGTTCGAGCCAATGCAATAAATGCTCTCTGCCCCGCAGAAGTTCTGCGCCGCGTGAATGAACAGTTATTCCCTGATATCCGAGAAGACATGTTCATCAGTCTAGCATTTCTGATTTTGGAAAAAGGGACTGGGGAAATAGCCATTGCGAGAGCAGGACACGATGCTCCTCTGCACTTTAGAGCCGACGCAAAAGTTGCTGATCCTGTTCAAAGCCCAGGAATAGCTATCGGTATTGATTCGGGAAATGTTTTCAATAATGCTATTGAAAAGCATGGAATTCATATGAAAACAGGAGATATTCTTCTACTATACACTGACGGAGTAAATGAAGCCTCCGATATCCGAGGAGAAGAATTTGGAATTCAAAGACTTCACAAATCACTCATAAATGCCGCTCCAAAAGGAGCACAGAATGTAATTAGTGAAATACAGGAATCCGTTAACTTATTTGCTAGTAATGTCGCGCAAAATGATGACATCACACTTATTGCAATAGAAAAAACATAAAGTCTTTGCATAAAGAAATACCTTTTTTAGATATTCTGGAATTATCGGGTATAATGCGCGCCCAATAACTAATGCCCATATCAAATGAGCAAAGAATCAAAAAAGAATAAAGATCAGGCTAAAGAGAATCCTAAGAACAAGGAGGAATCTTCTATCGATGAAGATAAAATAGATAACCTCAAGGAAGAATCAAAGGATCCCAATAAAGAAATACCACAAAAGGAACATCGAGCGAAGCTACCGTTCGTACTACCAATCGCTGCGGTAAGTCGCAAAGTCCCACAAAAGGAAATGCTGGAAGATAAAGAAGCCAACGCAGCAGTAGACAAAGAATGGGACAAGCTACGATTCCATCCGCACCCTGGTACACGACAC
>JASLJT010000164.1:0-9287 GCA_030747955.1 Verrucomicrobiales bacterium
TGAAACGCTCAGAGACTTATCTACAGATTTTGCATCATCGGATTGCTCCTTATCATCTTTTTGATCGGATTCTTCCGGTATGGAATTTGATGGCATGAATTTGTTTTTTAACTTTCATGGGTGCTGACTCCGTAACTTTAAACAGATTCCAGTTCACCCTCTGATTCTTTTTCGACCTCGGTTCCTGCTGACTCCTCAGCGCCCTTTGACTGGTCGTTGCCTTCGTTTTCAGCGGCACCCTCATTATTACTTTCCAGATCAATCTTTCTTGCCGCAGCACATATCTTTTCTGCCGACTCTTGGTCTCCTTCAAGAATCTCAGAGACATCACTAACATCAACCATAGAGAAAAACTCGAGATTAACTATGCCTCCTTTAACCAATTTGATAGCAGTATCAATATCAATATTATCTTCACCAATGTGCGTTACAAATTCTGTAGCAGCATCTATTACCCGCTTTTCAAAGATTTCAGTTTTCGAAGCATCTTTTTCAATCTGTACGTCCCAACCAAGCAGTCTTGATGTGAGCCTTGCATTTTGTCCTCTCCTACCAATAGCCTTTGAAAGCTCTTCCTCATCTACCGTGACCCTAACTTGATGCTGTTCCTCATCAATTTCTATCGATCTAATAATTGCCGGCTTGAGTGCATCCGTTACAAATTCTGTCAAATCCTCGCTCCATCGGATTATATCAACTTTCTCGTTATTGAGTTCTCGGACTATATTTTTAACCCTAGCGCCTCTTAATCCTACGCAAGCTCCCACTGGATCAACCTTAGGATCCGCAGAATAAACAGCGACTTTGGTTCTGAAACCAGGTTCACGGGCGATCCCTCTAATCTCTACTGTCTGATCCGCGATTTCACTAACTTCAAATTCAAAAAGCCTTCTAACAAAATTTGGGTGACTCCTAGACAAAATGATCTCAGGACCCCTTGCCCCATTCTCAACAGCCACCACATATGCCCTTATCCTATCGCCTATGCTATATTGGTCTGTTGAAACCCTCTCACGCGAAGGCATCGTTCCTTCGAACTTGCCGAGATCAATCATTACGTCAGATTTATCAAACCTACGCACAGTTCCACCAACAATATCACCAGCACGATCCTTAAATTCGTCGTAAATCATAGCTTTTTCAGCTATACGAAGTTGTTGCATCATCGTTTGCCTTGCAGTCTGTGCCGCTATCCTACCGAAGTCTGTTGGAGTCACTTTAACTTCAATTTCGTCGCCTAACTGCGCCTCTGGATTGATTTTTCTGGCTATATCCATTGAAATTTCTTCGTATGGAGATTTTACATCTTCTGATGCAATTAGTTTTGCAACTGCCACAATATCACCCTTTTCCGGATTAACATCGACTCTCAACTCACGCGCTGGCCCAACACTTTTGCGAGCAGCCGAAAGCAAAGCAACGGAAAGTGCCTCGACCATAGTTTCTCGGGCAATTCCTTTCTCTTTTTCATAATATTCAAAGAGGACCTGGATTTCGCTTGTCATTTCTTTTTACTCTAAGACGAAAAAAGAGCGGAACTAATGGCCCACCCTTTCTTCAAGCATATAACTATAGAGTTAGAGTCCTTACCGTCAAGCTGGAAACCCCTAATTGAATAGATTAGCCTAATTTCTCATCACTACTACGCTTAATCTCTATTTCGCCTAAAATAGCCTCCTGCCGCACTTGAAATTCATTTAGCCTAATAAGCTCAAGTAAAGCCAAAAAAGTAACCATTACCTCACCTTTTGTTGTAGCCTCAGCAAATAACTCAGTAAATTTGATTTTTTGTCCTTTATTAACGCGAACCATTAAATAATCGATTTTATCGCTAACAGTAAATCTATCATCGGCTATCTCAGCCAAATCTTCCTCATCTTCAAATCTCTTAAGGATTCCCTGAAAGGCTCGGATAAGATCAAATATACCAACATTTAAAACCGGTTCTTCATCATTCTTCTCCTCAGCGTCTTGTCTCTCTGAGGCAAAAATCTGCTGGTTGTCAGCTTCCCGCTTTTCTAAATAGTATGCGGCATCTTTGAATTTCTTATATTCAACTAATTGTCTAATCAACTCCCACCTAGGATCCTCTTCATCAACATCCTCCTCCGGAGCCTGCTCGTTTCTTGGCAACAAAGTCCGACTCTTTATATACATTAGCGTTGCTGCCATGACTATAAATTCACTAGCAAGCTCAATGTTAAGAATTTTAAAGGTTTCGATGTATTCTAGATATTGACTCGTAATTCTTTCAATAGACACATCATAGATATCGACCTCGTCCTTCTTAATTAAATAAAGAAGTAAATCGAGGGGGCCTTCGAAAATTTCTAATGATACTCTGTTTTCGGCTTCCAAAGATTTTCAATTAAAACGCGATATATAAATCTATATAATAAATTATAATATGGGAAATCTTATACTTAAGATTTACAGATTTATTCTTAGTTCTGTTTCAGTTTGATTGCAACTTGATCAACCAAGTGCTAGGAATCAACTGAAAACAGCTCCCTTAGCTCAGCTGGATAGAGCAACGGATTTCTAATCCGTAGGTCGCAGGTTCGAGTCCTGCAGGGAGCGCTTCCATTTAATCTAGTTAGTTTATTTCCCGCTTTTCAGATAGGCCACATGAAATAAGGCTAGGCTAAAAGTGTTGAAATATAGTGATTTTAACTTCTATAATTGTCATTTGAGGGACTTATAATCATCAATCCTTTCCTAAACTTCTTACATTAAATAATAAAAACCAACTTGCGACCATCGAGGAAACAAGTAGAGTCGACCCTTCAAAAAAAAGCGCGGATAGCTCAGTTGGTAGAGCAGTTGGCTTTTAACCAATTGGTCCTGGGTTCGAGTCCCAGTCCGCGTACTTTTCCCCAAATAATAGAGCTGAAATCACGAGATTAATAGTGTTCTCAATTAGAGGGTAAAACAGTTAGTCTATTTACACTAATTCTAATTAAATTGAAGCTCACAAAGCATCTTATAAACACCGCCTTGTTTACACGAAAGCTCCTCGTGAGTTCCTGATTCAATAAATATACCATCTCGGAGAACAAGTATTCTGTCAGCCTCTCTGACAGTAGCTAATCGATGCGCAATAATGATTGATGTTCTCTTACTCATTAAACTTTCTAGGGCTTCATGAACCAACCTCTCTCCCTCTGAATCAAGTGAACTAGTTGCCTCATCAAGTAGCAAAATAGCCGGGTCAGCTAGAATAGCACGCGCAATCGCTATGCGTTGACGCTGCCCACCTGAAAGCTTAACTCCACGGTCACCCACGATTGTTTGATAATCATCAGGAAAAGATTGAATGAATTCATGAGCATTAGCCTTTTTAGCAGCTTGTATTATATCGACCTCTTCGGCTTCTGGATAACCATAAGCAATATTATCTCTTATCGACCCTCCAAACAATAGAACGTCCTGAGGAACAATTGCCATCTGCCCTCTCAAATCGCTTAGAGAATAATTTGCAGCATTTTGTCCATCAAACTTTAATTCTCCAGAGGATGGATCGTAGAAACGCATAAGTAGCTGAAATAACGTCGATTTACCTGCTCCACTAGATCCCACAATCGCGACCCTCTCACCTGCATCAACTGATAAATTAATCCCCCTTAACACCTCCACATCTTTACGCGAAGGATAACTAAAAAACACATCGCTAAATTCAACTTCACCACGCAAACGCGATGTCTGGCCATCGGCATGAGCCACTTCAGGCTCCTCACTAAGGATTTCACGAACTCTAACGGTTGCCCCAACTGCTTTATGGAGTTGACTCAATATATCTGGAAATGAACCTAAAGCGGCTCCTACAAAAATACTAAACAATACAAATTGAGTAAACTTTGCAGCATCAATTTCCCCCCTCTCTAGCATGCCCGCTCCATACCATACGACAAAAGTAATCACCCCAAAAAGCGCAAAAATAATGAACGAAACGAACAATGCACGAGCCTTAGAAGCACTGAGGGTCAAATTTACAAATCCTTTAAGAGACTCTGAGTAGCGAGACTCTTCATAATTCTCATTAGTAAAAGCTTTCACGCTAGCTATTCCATGAAGAGACTCTTCAACTACCACATTACTAGCAGCCAACTCATCTTGAGCTTCTCTGGTCTGCACACGAATACCTCTACCAAAAACCCCCATCAAAATAACAACGATAGGAACACATAACAACATGACCATTGTTAATTTCGTTGACGCAAATGCAATGAATAAAATACCACCTACCAACATTACAGATTGTCGAATAATTTGCGGAACAGTCAGTATTAAAGTGTCTCGTATTAGTGTAAGGTCTGCAGATATGCGACTGCAAAGCTCTCCAACTCTGCGCTCCGAAAAATAACTCATCGGCAATCGAACTAGTTTGCCATAAGCATCCTTTCTTATATCAGCAAGAGCTGACTCTCCAGCAAACGCAAACCACCTAATACGCCAATATGCTATAAATGCTTGTACCGCGAGAACCGCAATAAGAATTAAAGCTACTCTGTTAATATTCTCTTCAACACTTTTTGGGTCTGCAATAGCATCGCTACTACCCATTGATCCACCTATCAAAATCCCCATCAAATACGGAAACGCAAGCGATAAGGTAGCGGTTAAAAAAAGACAAACTAATGCCGAATAAAAATACAATCGGTAAGGGTTTAGGTAGGTAACAAGTTTTAATAATTCACTTAAACCCTTATCTGTCTCGTCATTATCTATGTTCTTCTTATTCCTTTTCCACATCTTTCTGGACGCCAACTGAAGGAGCTATAAGCAAGAAACGCAAGCATCCTTATTGCTGATGATCGATTGCAACTATAATCTCCCTGTTTAAGCTACTCAAAAGAATGGCTATTATGCAATTCCTAAAGAAAAACACTATATTGCCAATAATCTTTATTCTTTCTGTGCTGATAGGTACAGAATTACGAGTTCGCGATCTTGGAATTCGGCCAATGCACACCGATGAAGCAGTGCAAGCGTACCGAATGGGCACTCTACTGGAGGGTAATGGCTTTGAATACAACCCGAGCGACGGCCATGGCCCAGGCCTTTTGCTCTTCTCTCTTCCCGTTACCCTAGTCAGAGGGGCCTCATCATACCTAAAGCTTGACGAGACGACACTGAGACTGACGCCCGCCGTCTTCGGCATCGCCCTCATCGCAGCTGCCCTACTCTTCCGTAAACTAATTGGCAATGCTGGGACCTCTGCCGCAGCCTTCCTGACGGCCATTTCACCAATGCATGTGTTCTTCAGCCGCTATTACATCATGGAGTTACCAATGGTGCTTCTACTTGCAGTCTTCATTTTCTGCATCTGGAAATATTTCTGTCATCAAAAACTCAAATGGATGATATTTGCCGGGCTCCTCGCTGCATTGATGCACGCCACTAAGGAAACCTTCGTCATTTCAATTTTTGCATTTGTATCCGCAGCTCTCATCATCTGGATCATTGAGGAGGCCACCAAACGGAAAGCGGCAAGGCTGGCCGTCATTCCCCTCACCAAACATGTCACTATCGGCGTGCTACTCTGTCTGATCTTTTCAGCTTCACTCTATTCAATCTTCTTCACCAATCTCGATGCCATCCCAAAAAGTTACTCTACTTACCTGAACTATATGGAGCGCGCCGAAGGAAGCGGGCACGAGAAACCCTTCATGTATTACACTGAACTGCTCAGCTGGAAAAAAATGGAGCTCTATACATGGAGCGAACTATTAATACTCGTACTCGCCGCAATTGGCGCACTTGCAACCTTTCTCAGGCGTGACCTACCGAAGAGAACACGGGTTTTCCTAAGACTCCTTGCCACCTATGCGCTATTAACTCTCTTGATCTACTCTGCCATTTCCTACAAGACTCCCTGGTCAATCCTCGCCTTCCTGCACGCAGCCATCCTACTGGCCGGCTTCGGCTTCAGTTCACTCCTCAGGCTATGTAGTACAATTCCTAATAAGCTGACCAGTAAAGGCACCCAACTACTAACAATCGTTGTGCTCCTCCTCGGATGCTGCAACCTCTTAAAGCAGGACCAGATCGCCAACTTCAAAACCACACAGACAGAGGCCGGACAAAAGAGCAAATTTGCTCCAAACACCCTTAAAAATCTCTGGTATAAGCATTTCAATCCATTCCCCAGCTCACGTTCACAGGCCCCTTTTAATTCCGATCGGAACCCCTACATCTATTCTCACACTTCCCCTAGCCTAGTCTCTAGACTTGTGGCACAGGTTAATGAGCTACGGAAAATAAACCCCCAACTTTCCGTGCTTGTCTGCCATCCCGAAACCGGCTGGCCGCTCCCCTACTACTTCCGGGACATTCAAAAAGCTGGCTACCCGCAACATCCTCGGGACCTTAAAGCCTCAGTAGAAAGCGACGTGGTCATCTGTGATGCTGCCTATGATGAGCAACTCACCTCCACTCTAGGCGACCGTTACATAGGCCCCGATTTGATGAACCTTCGAGATAACGTTATGCTTCATATTTACATCGAAAAAGAACTATTCATTAAAATGGTTAACCGACGATCTGAAAAATAGTAATGCATGAAGAAATACATAAGATCGGAGCTCACGCCATGGCTACTGAATTTCAAATTTATGTAACAGGAACCAATGAAGCCAAAGCAATGGCCGTAGCCTCAGCCGCACTAAGAGACCTTGAACCACTAGAATCCGAACTAAGCCGCTTTAAAAGGAATAGCGACATCTCCAGATTGAATCACTTACATAAAGGCGAAAGTACACCTATAGGGGTTGCAGCTTTAGACTGCATACAGCTAGCACAAGATATTCATAGTGCTACAGAGGGCGCATTCGATATCACTATTGGCCCTTTAATTGCTGTCCTAACGAACCCTGATCACAGCCCCCGGGATCCATCTAGCGAAGAGCTTTCCAAAGCAATCGACGCCATTGGAATTAATAAAATAAAACTCAATCATGACTCATTAACTGCCACTGTTTTGTCCGATAACCTATGGCTCGATCTTGGCGGAATAGGTAAAGGGTATGCTCTAGATCAAATGGCCTTAATTTTAAAAGAAAGCGGAATCAATAACGCCATGTTAGATGCAGGTGGAAGCACGCTATTAGCCTTTGGAGATGGTCCCGATGGCAAAGGGTGGATAGGAGGTTTAGGTGAACCGGATTCGCCCGAAATCATATTAAACAATAACTCTTTAAGCGGATCAGGATTCAGCGAGAGAGGCGAGCACATTATTGATCCAAGAAAACATTGCCGGGTACCTATGAAAAAATGCAACGCGTGGGCTCTGGCACCTTACGCCGCTCTTGCAGATGCTCTTTCAACTGCATTCCTTGTCATGGCACCAGAAGAAATTGAAACATTATGTGTAAAACACCAAGAAATTGAAGCCATCTTGCCTTCAATTTAATTACTCACTTTCCTGAATGCCTTATCCATGATAAAGCAAAAATGCATACAGACAATTTGAGGACTCAATAATACACAATACCTTGATGCCATCTTATTGAATCTTTAACTCCATGCTCAGGAACTCAAAGAACAATCATCTTAAAAGCGTAGTTTTATTGCTAACCCTATCGACCATTTGCCTAACTGTTTTTTGGTTTTGGTTAAGATTCGAAATGGCACGGCACGGAGCCTCACAACTTCACTTCGCTGGAATCGCCCAATCAAAAGGAGACACATTAATCAGACAAATATTAACGGGAACATTAATTCTAAGCCCTACGCTCTTACTTATATTTTATTCCTGCTCAAAACTATTAACCAAATATATAATTCGTCAGATCATACTCCCCTTCAGTTATAGCCTAGGAGGATTCATCGCCATCTGGCTTATCATCGATTTAAGCGATAACGGCCCAGACCTATCGAAAGCGGGCACCCCAATGCTTGGTATAGCAAAATACTACCTAGTTCAAATACCTCAGATCCTTGTAACCATACTTCCAATTACGCTCCTCTTATCCATACTTTACGCTTTAGGGAAATTATCTAGAAACAATGAAATTATCTCAATGATCAGCTCTGGCCTTAGCCTAAACAAAGTACTGGCCCCTATTTTTTTTATAGGCCTTTACTGTTCATTAATTTCACTAACATTAAATTACGAGTGGGCCCCAGAAACGGATGCCCACAAAGAGACCGTCTTGATGTCATTTGATACGAGCGACGCTCAATCCCAAAACAACCAATACAAACTCAACTCTCGACTTTACCGAAACAGAGCAAACCATCGAACTTGGTTCATTGGCGCAATGCCTCCTAACCTAGCTTCAGCAAAACTTAGAAATGTCGAAATATACCAGTCAGATGAAAATGGAAAATTAATTCAGTCCTATTATTCAAGCCAAGCAAAGTGGAATCATTTAAATAATTCTTGGACATTAATCAATGGAACCATCATTCAATTTAATAAAAATAGCGAAAACATCGCTCAACGAAAATTTCACAACCTTGTCATTACAGACTGGAATGAGACGCCATGGAAACTTTACAGTGGAAATATTAACCCTGAAGAACTAGGCATATCAGGCCTGTCTTTTCATCTAAAAAGCAACTCAGAAAAATCCGCTAAAAGCCTCGCCGCTTTTAAAACTCACTGGCACTATCGGTGGGCTCTACCGCTAAGCTGTTTAGTCATAACACTAATTGCATCACCACTTGGAATAGTTAGTTCTAGACGAAATTTAACAAGTAGCGCTACAGCCGCAATGATCATTTTCTTTTTAATGTTACTATTAACAAATCTTTTTCTAGCCCTTGCTCAGGGAATGAAAATTCCAGCTCCACTCGGAGCCTGGTCAACAAACCTGATAATTACTTGTATCGGAATAATATTAATAATATCACGTCGAAATAATAGTGAAATCTCAATGCTCTCAATTATAAACTATTTAAGAAAATGGTATGGGAAACTATTACCTCACCACCAAAAACGAACAAGCAGCCAACTCTCTTCATAACACCAATAAAAAATCACCCTATGGCAATTACCGACTCATGGAACATTCGCCCTCGAGCCAATGTGTGCAGCAAAACAAAACAGCCATTTCAAGATGGCGAATCTTTCTACGCAGCAATATTCAAAGACAATGAAAGTGAAACATACTCACGGTTAGATTTTAGCACAAAAGCTTGGGATGAGCTTATCGATGATTCTGATAAAGAAGGCCTATTTTCATTTTGGCGTTCAAAGTTTGAAGAAGAAGCCCCGCCCCCATCAAAAGAAGTTGTAGCAAAAGAAAGCGCAGAATCGATGCTTCGAAGACTTATTGATGAAA
>JASLJT010000165.1:0-3693 GCA_030747955.1 Verrucomicrobiales bacterium
CGAAATCACCATAAAATAATCTGATCGGTTTTTTTTCTTTGGGATGGTATTTTGTATTCATCCCAAAGTTACTAACAGCGTAGTCGATGTCTCCGTCTGAATCGACGTCTCCGGCCGAAATGCCATTCCACCATCCCCAAAGTTCAGACAGGCCAGAAGCTTTTGAGTCACTTTCTAATCCTGATCCAGTATTAATATATACTCTGATGGGTGCCCAATGGTAGGTGACTAAAAGGTCCGGTCTTTTGTCCCCATTGGCATCGGACCAGATAGCACTAGTAACCATTCCATATGATCTTAGTCCAGGAGCCATTGAATCGGTGACATCGGTAAATTTTCCATTAACATTTTGGAGTAGGTAACTCTTTGGGCTGGTAGGGTATTCGCCAGGAACGACTCTCCCTCCAATGAATAAATCAAGGTCACCATCAGAATCAAAATCAGAACATGTTACGGAGCTTCCACTGTCATGCATTTCTGGGAGTGTGCCTTTGGGAGCTTTTGTAAAAGCTCCTTTTCCATCATTTAAGTAAAGACGATCCTGCAAGATAGGATCATTTTTAGCGCATTCGACTCCGCCACTAACAACGTACAGATCGAGGTCACCGTCACTGTCACTGTCAAAGAATAGGGCGCCCATGTCTTCTGCGGCAGAATCGGCAGCTATAGCACCTCCGGTCAGTCTTGTGAATTTTCCGGAACCGTTATTGCGAATGAGTTTGCCTGCATCGTTCTTTGCTCCGGAAAGATAAAAGTCGTCATCTCCATCTCCATCAATGTCTCCCCAGGCCATCCCTGGTCCTAGTTGGGAATTTTTTTGAGGAAGTAATGGTTGAACAGCGTAGTCGTCATAGAGTGTTTCTTTATGCTTCAGTCCTGCTAGTGAAATGGGCATAGGTGAGAATAATTTCTTTGTCTCTTTCGTTTGAGATTTGATGGGCTCTTTTCCAGGCTCAGTGATGGTGTAGAACTGGTCAGAGGAAAGGTCATTAAATACTTGCTTGTGTCCGCTAGGCCAGTGAACGCTCAGTTCGTCGATCTTATCATCTTTCCCTGTACCAAAGTGAGTAATTGCTTCACCGCTGGCCATGTAGCCTCGGCTCAGTGTCAGGTAACGAATTTGTTTTGTGCTTCCGGATTTGATTCGGATCGTGGACCCGATCCCGGCAGGGTTACTCCGTGTTCCTTTCAATTTTACTAAGATCCGGTGAGATCCTTGTGAATTGTTCTGAAGGATACTTACCTCTTCTTCGAGATTTGCTACGATCAGTTCAAGGTCACCGTCCCGGTCCAAATCAGAGGCAGTGGCGGCATAACTCATTCCCACGTGATCGAGTCCCCATTCTTTACTCACATCATTGAATTTAAGATCACCTAGGTTCTGAAAAGCGAGGTTCTGCTCTTTGAGCGGCCCGGTCTTTGCTCTTTGGTGCTTTGCCCATTCTGTTTCGCCTGGATATATTTTTGTAGCTTCAGAGTTATCAGCCACGTTCAGATTCACAGCCATTCCGTTAGTGAAAAAGACATCAACTAACCCATCATTATCAAAATCAGAAAGACGAACGGTCCAGGTCCAATCAGAATTTGCGAGTCCTGTCATGTGAGCAGCTTCCCTGAGTCTATTAGTTCCACTATTAAGAAATACGGCATTGCGCATGTACTGACGAGGGAATGCAGTCGATAGAAACTCAGCACTTGCTGACATTGCTCCCATGCCAATCTTTTGTTTGTAATGATTAGTTCCTGACATATCGGCCACAAGTAGATCGGGGAGTCCGTCTCCGTCCAGATCCGCAGAGTCTGTGCCCATTGAAAACCAAGCAGTGTGCGGGACTGTTGATTTAATTGCATTCTTAAAGCTTCCGTTAGACTGATTCCTCAAGTAAAAGTCGGGATCCTTAAAATCGTTGGCAACAAATAGATCGGGGCGTCCGTCAAAGTCAGGGTCCCACCATATTGCGGAGTTTCCTTTTCCGATTAATTCACCTTCTTTGGTTTGTGGAGTAAAAGTTCCATCCCCATTGTTTTTCAGGAGACGATCAGATTGGCCTACCGTGTCATGACTGACAACGTCTCCTTTAATACCAGTGATCCCGTAGAATTTTTTAAATTTAGGAAACACAATAACATTCTTATTTCGATCATATCCGACGATTCTTTCAGTTGTTTTTCCTCTCGGATCATAGAAGAAATTTGTCATTAAATAGAGATCCAAGTCTCCGTCCAGATCATAGTCGGAGAATGCTGGTGTGTGTCCGGCGCTGATAAAATCAAGGCCATAACTTTTTGCGGATTCGGTGAAGGTTCCGTCTCCCTTATTTAAATAAAGAGCATTAGCAGAGTCATAGTTGCAAACGTAAATATCCAGATCGCCGTCCTTGTCGATATCAATGATTGAGGATCCGGTTCCCCATGAATTTCCACCTCCTACGCCTGCTTTTTGAGTGACATCTTTAAAGACAAGGTTATCTGTCTGGATTAATAGCTGATTAGGTATTGGTCCACCGGTAAAAAAGAGATCCGGTTTTCCGTCTCCATTCACATCTCCTACAGCGACTCCTCCGCATCCCATGGCTGATGCGTAGAGGTATGCTCTGGGATTGTCTTTTAGTATGGGGTTAATAAATTTTACGCCGGTCCTTTTTGAACTTAATCTGGTGAATAGTTTCCCATTGTCTTGGATGCTTCGGGAAGAGAGTTGGGACGCTTCAATTTTTCCCTCCGGATCTAGGTTAACTGAATTGATTACTTTCCCGTCTTTTACTTCATCAGTTGAAGAGGATTTATTATCAGAAGCTTTTTTACAGCTGCTGCACAACAGAGTGAGAGCAGATAATAAAAATAAAGCTATACGGAAGTGGTTCACTTTTAAGGATATGAGGGGGTAAGGGGTCGTTAATTTAATATTAATACCAATTTTTTCAAGTGATCGAATTTATGAGTTTTAACAAAGAGGGGGAGGCAATTGCCTCCCCCTCAGGGATATGCCCTATAAATTGGGCATAAATTTGTTAAAGGTTAATTATTTTTTAACGGCCCTAACGTATACGCTAGGTAAGTTAGCTCCTTGAGGTCCGAATGGATTCGTTGCACCTTGTAAATTGAAGGTAAAATCTTCACCTTCAGCCTCAATTGCTATGACTTGGCCTTCGAGTGGATGTCCGGCAACCCAAGTCCAATCAGTCCATGTTTCAAGATCAACTGAGTATTGAAGTCCGTAAACCTCGCCTGGATTTGTGCTCCATGTAATGTCGAGTGCGCCAGTGTCTTTGTTATAGGCGAACGTTGTTACACGGAGTGGGTTATTAGCAGATGGACCGTCGAGTGGGCTTCCACCAGCAGCAAGAGCTGCGATAGCTTCAGCGGACTGTACGTTGTCCCAGATAGCGATCTCGTCAACGAGTCCGCGGTAACCTGCTCCACCACCGTTACGTCCACCAATGATCAGGTTTCCGCTTCCGTTAGGTGCACGCTTGTTGCCTTCGTAGTCAAGTTCACCGTCGAGGTAAATCTTACCTGTGTCGGTTGCTCCGTCGTAGGTCCATGCTGCGTGAATCCAGCCGTCTTCGTCTGCTGCGAGGTAGTCATTGAGGTTCGTGGCACCGTTAGTGTCCGCTCCCCAGTGAGCCTGATGCAGGAATCCGTTGTTACGGATACCGTTATGGATGCCCTGACTTGACTGACCGAAGAGGA
>JASLJT010000166.1:0-6442 GCA_030747955.1 Verrucomicrobiales bacterium
CATAAAAGAACAGATCGCTGGGGACCTTATCCAAGGCCTCTCTCATGAAGAAAAGAAAGAAGGAATGATCGCTACCGGATTCCTTCTCCTCGGCCCAACAAATTATGAACTTCAGGACAAATCGGTTTTAGAAATGGACATCATTGATGAACAACTCGACACGATTGGTAAATCATTTCTTGGGCTGACTCTGGGTTGCGCTCGTTGCCATGATCACAAGTTTGATCCAATCAGTAGCGCCGACTATTATGGAATGGCTGGCATTCTAAAGAGCACAAAATCGGTCATCCATAGCAATGTATCTACATGGAACAAAAGATCCCTACCATTATCTACAAAAGAAAAAGAACTCGCTGATAAATTAAAGCTATCAATAGAAAGCAAAAAGAAAATCATCAATGAACTCAAAACCCAACTGAAAGGAACGACCCCAAAGAGCGTAACCATAAAAAGCCTCCCCGGAATTGTCGTAGACAATGAAGCCGCTATAAAGAAAGGAAATTGGGTTAAATCAACACACACCAATGGCTTCGTAAGCTCGAACTACATCCATGATGACGGAAAAGACAAAGGATCCAAGTCCGTCACTTACACCGTCAACATAAAGGAAAGCGGAAAATATGAACTCAGGGCCTCTTATACTTCAGGCACTAATAGGGAAAAGAAAACTCCCATAACTGTGAAACATGCTGAAGGTGAAAACTCTTTATTCATAAATCAAACCAAGGCCCCACCCATTGACGGGTCGTTCATTTCTTTGGGCTCGTATCAATTCAACGAAGGAATTCATGAAGCCGTTGTGATCTCAAATCAAAACACATCCGCCGTTGTCATTGCTGATGCGATCCAGTTCTTAAGTGCGAATACCCCACCCATCGCAAAACCGAAATTAGCTGAGGATCAAAGTAAGTTGAAAGAAAATCTCAAGAAACTTGAAGAAGAATTAAAAGAATTACAGAAAAAAAGCCCTCAAAGCACAAAAATTATTGCTGTAGAAGACCAAAAGAGCCCCAATGATATTCACATCGCAATTAGAGGAAACGTTCACAATAAAGGCCCTAAGACTCAGCGCGGATTCATCGAGGTAATTCACCGCGGACCCAAACCAACAATTGAAAAAGGTACCAGTGGTCGACTTCAGTTAGCAGATTGGATTGCCAACAAAGAGAATCCATTAACTGCCCGCGTCTTTGTTAATAGAATATGGTCACACTTATTTCATCAGGGAATTGTTAGCAGCACAGACAATTTCGGTCACATGGGACAAGGCCCGACTAACTCCAAATTACTTGATCATTTAGCCTCAGAATTCATTGAGGACAAATGGTCAGTGAAGGCTCTCATAAAAAAAATAATGCTATCACGCACTTACCAATTGAGCTCCAAAACTGACTCCTCTAATTACGTGAAGGACCCCGAGAATAAATTCTTATGGAAACAAAATCGTCGGCGGCTCGAGGCTGAGGCCATCAGAGATTCAATCCTTTCTATTAGCGGCGAGCTGGAAATCACAAAGGGAGGCCCTTCAATTAGGCCAGGAACAAAGACCGAATACGGCTACAAATTCGACACCCTCCGAAGAAGTATATATTACCCGGTCTTTAGAAACACATTACCTGAAATTATGCAGGTCTTTGATTTTGCTGACCCTAACCTTGTCACGGGCAGTAGAACAACAAGCAGCGTCCCTACTCAAGCCCTGTTTTTAATGAACAACCCATTCGTACGTGAACAATCTAAGGTCGCCGCAAAAAGGCTCATAGATACAGACATAAAAGAAGACCATGAAAAAATAGAATTTGCTTATAAAACTAGCCTAGGAAGAAAGCCAAGCTCTCGTGAAATAGAAATCATTTACAATTTTCTTCATAATAAAGAGAATCCATTAGCTGCATGGACCCATGTCTTCCATGGACTCTTTTCTAGCATCGATTTCAGGCACGTTAATTAGCAAAGCTTGATGAAGCTGTTAAAATCATCTATACTTTAAGTCATTAGACCTTAGCCGACCCAATGGGACCATATCATTTAAACCGAAGACAAGCCCTCAATTCCTTGTCATGCGGTTTTGGAAGTCTGGCACTCGGGGCTCTGGCCCAAAATCAATCAAGAGCAGACTCACCATTTAGTAGCCCCCGTTTCGATCATCAGCCGAAGGCAAAGCGCGTCATATTTATTTTTATGGCTGGTGGAGTTAGCCACGTAGACTCTTACGATTACAAGGAAAGCCTCTACAAGCAAGATGGTAAAATGATGAGATTCGATGATGGCCGGACCCTTGCCAAGACCCGGAAAATAATCGAGCACCGGGTAATGAAACCACTGTGGAAATTTAAACAGTATGGTCAGTCAGGGCAGCACGTTAGTGAGCTCTTTCCCCACACAGCTCAACACGTGGATGATATCTGCCTCCTCAAAGGAATGCATACTGACGGGATCGCTCACGGACCAAGTACTCTTTTCCTCCACACAGGAAGCATCAACATGATACGACCATCCATGGGGTCATGGGTAAATTACGGACTAGGGTCAGAAAACGATAACTTGCCTGGCTTCGTCAGCATCGGCCCCTCAATGGGGAACGGCGGACCAAGAAATTACAGTAACGCTTTTCTCCCTTCACTTCACCAAGGAACGCCCGTGGGAAGGGCCGGCATCTCAGCCAAAGATGCCACCATTAAAAATCTTAAGGCCCTTCACTCAAGCCCAAAGGATCAACGAGAACAATTCGAACTCCTCAAAAAAATAAACGCTGAACAACTCTCAAAGTCCCCAAACGACGACAAGCTAGAAACTGTCATCAAATCATTTGAACTGGCATGGCGAATGCAAAACAATGCGCCTGACATACTGGACCTTTCAAAAGAAAGCCCAAAAACTCTTGAAATGTATGGCATTGGCCAAAAAGAAACAGACAACTTTGGACAATACTGCTTAAGAGCAAGGAAACTGAGCGAGGCTGGAGTAAGATACATTCAAGTCAATTACACAGACAACAGCAACAACCCTGCATGGGACCAGCACTCAGACATGCCCAAGCACATGCAACACGCAAGAGCAACAGACAAGCCTGTTGCTGGATTGCTTAAGGATCTCAAGCAACGAGGACTACTGGAGGATACTATAGTATGGTGGGGCAGCGAATTCGGGCGGACCCCTTATGCTCAGGACAAAGGAACTGGTCGAGATCACAACTCAGATGGATTTACAGTCTGGTTGGCAGGAGGCGGTTTCAAGAATGGAACTAGCTACGGCAACACGGACAATTTTGGCCACCATGCCGTTGAAGGAAGGATCCATATGCATGATCTACATGCAACGATCCTTCACCAGCTGGGCCTAGATCATGAGAAGTTGACCTACCGTTACGATGGTCGTGACTTCCGATTGACTGACGTGCATGGAAAAGTCATCCATGAAATAATTGCTTGATCCAACCTTCAATCCTCCTCGAGCATCTCCTTCATTCGGGCAAAATATGCCATCGCATCATTTTCTTCTACGGGTCCAGAAGAGAGCTCATCATTAGAAAAAACATCTACGTATTGAGGGTCCATTTCATCTAGAAATGAGCTTCTCTCACAATACACCTCTTCTCCGTACCGAACTCTGATTGAACAAAAACTCATCGTGAGCCTCTCCATGGCCCTCGTCATCCCCACATATAATAACCTTCTCTCCTCCTCCTTAGTCCCCTCTTCAAGGGATCTCTTGTGAGGAAGGATCCCCTCCTCTAATCCGACGAGATAAACTACAGGAAACTCTAGACCCTTAGCCGCATGAAGTGTAATCAAGTTTACACCAGGGCCATCATCATCATCTTCACGGTCTTGTTGTAACGCAATATCATCGAGGAACCCTTGCAAACCATTCTTTCTTCCACTCGAATCATAATCACGTAAGGACGTTAGAAAATCAGCAACGTTCAACTTCCTTTGCTCACGCTCAGTATCAGTCTTGCAAGTTCTTCCCAAATAATCGACAAAATCTATCTCGTCAACTAACTGAGAAAACAGACTTCCGAACCCACTGTGCGATGCCATCATCGGAGAACGATAGTCTTCTAGCATATCTATGAACTTCTTTACTGAAGACCTTGACCTCTGAGGCAGTTTCTTTTGATATTCTTGACTCTGAAGAACCTCTGAAAGACTGACTCCAAGATCGCGGCTCTGCTCTGTCGCAATTTCAATGCTTGCAGCTCCAATTCCACGCGGCGGATTATTAATGACCCTTAAAAGATTAATATCGTCATCGGGGTTTTTAATTATGGTCAAATATGCAATAAGATCCTTAATTTCCCGCCGATCAAAGAAAGACTGCCCACCAATGACCCTGTAAGGTATTTTATATTCTCTTAACTTTGTTTCAAAGAGCCTCGACTGACTGTTCGTTCTAAAGAGGACCGCAAAATCTTCATATTTTCTCTTTTCTGTTGCCGTCATTTCCAAAATCTCATCAACTACCAGCTGTGACTCCGCATCTTCATCCGCCATCGCTATTATTCTGACATTTTCATTAGCAACATTTTCACTCCATAATTTCTTCTCTCTTCGCCCTGAATTATGACGAATAACGGAATTAGCAGTATGGAGTATTGCCTGAGTACTACGATAATTTTGCTCTAGCTTAATTATTTTTGGCTCATTAAAGAAACGTTCAAAATCTAGAATGTTTGTGATTTCTGCTCCCCTCCATCCGTAGATTGATTGATCATCATCTCCCACAACACAAATATTCTGATCCTTACCCACCAAGTTTTGGATCAATTTCATTTGCTGACCATTCGTGTCTTGAAACTCATCAACTGTAATGAATTGAAACTTGTCCCTCCACACAGAGCGCAGATCCTCATGGTCATTGAGAAGCTTAACTGCAAATAGAAGTAAATCGTCAAAGTCCAAAGCATTGAGAATTTTAAGCTCAGCATTATAAGCTTTCTCAATTTCACTAATGAGCGAATCATTCATCTCTGACACTGGCAATCCCTTGTTTTTGCTTCTTCCGATCAAACTCAAAGCTAAGTTATGATCTAACGACTCATCCTTCGCGGACTTCCTTGCAATTAATTTTCTCACTAGACCAACCTGATCAGAACCGGTGTATATAGTGAAATTTTTCTTGTAGCCGAGCCTATCAATGCCTTGCCGCAAAATTCGCACACAAAGAGAATGAAATGTGCATACTGTAATTTCTTTCGCCTGATCCTTTTTGACTATACTCGAAATTCTTTCCCGCATTTCATTGGCCGCCTTATTCGTGAAAGTAACAGCTAAAATATGACTCGGAGGTATCCCCGTATCAATCATATGCGCGACTCTAGAAATAACTGTCCTAGTCTTCCCCGTCCCAGCTCCGGCGAGAATAAGAACAGGACCATAAATCTGCCTCACGGCGTCCCGCTGTGAGGAATTTAGGTCTGCTAGATCAAATTTTGGTGAATACTTCAGGACAGCCTCACTGAATCTCCCCGATCTGCTAATGCAACTTCGAAAATATGAATAAATAGAAGATAATTTAATTATATTAGCTATAGAGAAATGCTATACATTTGACCTCCTAATTTAATCTATTATCACTTAGAAAACCATGCACGACCCCCGTATAGATCAACTCGCCACTCAACTCGTCCGTTATTCGACCTCAGTGAAGCGCGGAGACAACGTATTGATTGATGCGTACGACATTCCTGAATCTGTCCCCATCGCACTCATAAGGGCGATCAGGAAAGCAGGAGCTCAACCATTTGTTAATCTACATAGTGCACGGATTGGAAGAGAGCTCCTCAAGGGCGGAACTGAAAAGCAGTATGACAGCTTAGCTAAATATTCAATGCATCAAATGAAACAAATGGATGCATTCATAGCACTTCGTGGCAGCCACAACATAACCGAAACCGCCGATGTCCCATCGAAGGACATGGCACTGGCAATGAAAAAAATGAGGGCCGTGCAGAATTACCGGGTCAATAAAACGCGTTGGTGCGTGCTCCGCTGGCCTCACCCGGCAATGGCTCAACAGGCAGGAATGAGCACTGAGGCGTTCGAAGATTTCTTCTTTGAAGTGTGCCTACTTAATTACAAAAAATTAGTCCCCGCCATGAAGAGGCTCGAATCTCTGATGTCTAAAACGAACAAAGTTCACATTAAAGGGAATGGCACTGACTTGAAGTTTTCAATGAAAGGCCTGAAGGCAATTGCCTGTGGAGGAACGCATAACATTCCTGACGGCGAGTGCTTCAGTGCACCAGTAAAAAATTCTGTCGAAGGCGTAATAACCTACAATGCTCCAACCATTTATCAGGGAATCTCATTTGATGACATTCAGTTAACATTTGAGAAGGGCAAAATAGTCAAGGCAACAGCCAATAATACCAAAGCAATAAACAAGATATTGGATTCTGATCCTGGAGCTAGATTCATTGGCGAATTCGCTATCGGTT
>JASLJT010000167.1:0-20252 GCA_030747955.1 Verrucomicrobiales bacterium
TTTGGAAGGTTGGAAACATATAAGGATGCCAAAGGCAGCTTGCTGGATAATACTATCGTTCTTTATGGTAGTGGAGCCAGCACCACTCACCTTTCAAAAAACTTGCCTACGCTAATTGCTGGAGGGAATAATATGAAACTCAAGCATGGTCAATACATAAGGAAAGGAGACACGCTGATGTCTAATGTATTCCTAAGTATTCTGCAATCAATGGGCATCAGAGAATCTTCCTTCGCTGACAGCACTGGAGCCTTGTCGGATTGGATATTTCCAGTCTGAGATTGATATGAGTATTTATGTTTGGTTCTTAGACCAAATAAGTGTTAAATTATAGACCTAAAGGACATTATAAGTGTAATGAATTTATCCAGAAGAAAATTCCTTAAAGTTAACGGCGCGGTTCTTACTTTGCCTTTCATGCCTTCGCTCGCTGCAGCGACCAAGAAAGGGACAAAGCCATCCAAGAAACTGGTCATGATGTATATTCCAAACGGGATCGTGCGGAGAGGTTTCTTTCCGGGTGAAGAAGAAGCAAATTTGCCAGGTTTTGTTGGTGGTTTTAATGCTGATAAAACTAAGAACAAAGTCCGAAAGGAAAATAAGCCAGGAATCTATCCTCTTGAGCTAACCTCAACAATGCAACCGCTCAAGGGGCACACTAAGGACGTGACCCTAGTGACCGGAATGGACCGGACTTTCAAAAATGGCCAGGACGTCCATGCACAGGGTGCCTCATGTTATCTGACCAGCGTTTCTCCGGAGCAGGCTGCAGAAAAAGGCATGCGGTATCCGAATGGCAGGAGCCTCGATCAGGTCATCGGTGATCATGTTGGGCAATCGAGTGTTTTCAACACACTCGAAATTAGCTGTAACGGATTCACAAAACCCAAGGAGGGTATCTATTTTAACAACATTTCCTGGTATGGACCGGATAAAATTGCTCCTTCAATTAAAGATCCCCAAAAGCTCTATGAAAGACTCTTCATGGCGGACTCCTATCAGACCCACTTGACTGAAATCACTGACCTTGTCCTTGAGGATGCCAAATCGCTCTCAAGGAAGCTCGGTCGCGAAGATAAGGAAACGCTCGGCGAATTCATGGAAATGATACGGAACATTGAGGTCCGTATCGCCAAACAAAAGAAAATGATTTCTGATGCGGATATCCGTATTCCGAAAGACCAGATCCTGCCCAGAGGTGAGTACATTAAACTCCAGGCTGATCTGATGCTTCTGGCATTTCAAATGGGCATCACGAACATTAGTACTTTCATGATAGGTCCTGAAAGATGGGACGCCACTTTATTATATGAAGGTGTTTTCGATAAGCCTGTCCAGCATCACAACATGACCCACAACCAAAAAGGGGACGGTTGGAAAGGAGTACAGAAGATCGACATTTTTCACATGGAGCAATATGCTTACCTCATATCTAGGATGAAAGAGCTTAAGGAATCGGATGGAAGCTCTATGCTCGACAACTCTATAGTTACTTATGGCGCTGCCTTGGGTGATGGAGCAACTCACCAGTTCTTTGATCTTCCATTCATAGTTGCTGGAAAGGGGCAGGGACAAATCAAGCAGGGAAAATTCATTCAGTGCAAGAGTGGAACACTGAATTCCAATATGTGGTTGTCAATAGCAAAGCTCATGGGCGTTGAAATGGACGCCTTTGCTGACAGTTCCGGCGTCATCTCTGATCTTTGGGCATAAGATTAATTTTCCAATGCAAAGAGACAAATGTAAAATCAGGGGCCTCCTGATGCCTGTCATCTCTTTGATGATCATTGCTCATGTGCAGGCCAATGAATTTGATTCATTTCTAAAACCGTTATTCACGCAAAACTGTAACAAGTGCCACGGGGATAAAAAGGTAAAGGGCAAAGTCAACCTGAAGGAAATACAAAGCCTCGAACAGTTCATGGGCAAACCCGAGATGATCAAAGAAATGATCGAAGTGGTTGATGCAATGGACATGCCACCTGAAGATGAGCCCGCACTAGCCGATGCCGATAGGACAAGACTGGTAAGCTCTCTTAAAAATATTCTCAGAGCCTCGACTGCTGGAGCAAAGAAGGAAGGTTCCTATCTGCGAAGGCTTAACCGGTTCCAATACAATAATACGATCAAGGATCTGTTCGGACTTAATAATGATGTCTTCAATATTCAGGAAAAATTGATGACAAGGCATGACAATTACATTCTCAATGAAAAGGTACCCGACACAATCAAAGTGTCCTGCCTATCTCTGCGTAAAGAAGGGGGAATGAAAAATGTGGACACTTTTCCACAAGACCTACGAGCAGAGCATGGCTTTGATAACCAAGCAAACCAACTGACATTATCACCGCTCCTTCTTGATTCATTTCTTAAACTCAGCGTATCTATTTTAGAGAGTCCGGATTTCAACGAAGGTTCCGTAGCAATATGGAACGAATTTTTCAAAGCTCCCGAAGCCAACAAGAATCCTATAGATGAAATCAAAAAACGCCTCGGCCCATTCATGAGGAGGGCCTTCAGGGGGCCAATTGATGAAGAAACGCTGAACAGATACTCTAATTACGGCCTCAAAAAAATAAACACCGGATCATCTTTCACTGAGGCCATGAAAAAGACGGCTTCAGCGGTACTCTCCTCTCCAAAATTTCTTTTCCGTTATGGGCATAATAGTGATCAGCAAGATCCTTACGTAATCGCTTCCAACATTTCGTTCTTTCTCTGGGCAAGTGGTCCAGATGATGAACTACTAAACCTTGCAGAAAAAGGCAAATTGCAAAGCCCAGACTCAATGATGCAAGCAGTGGACTATATGTTCAAGAGTCCTAAAATTGAGAGGTTCCTCGACACTTTTCCTTCACAGTGGATGCAACTCGAGAATGCTTTGGCAGCGACACCAGATCCGGGAAAGGCAAGATTATTTAGTCTAGATAAAAATAATCCAGCTAGCCTACAGATGGTTTTGGAACCCCTGCTTTTATTTGACACTGTTTTCATTGAAAACAGACCAGTTCTCGAACTCATCTCACCAAATTTCAGTTACCGAAGTGAATTTCTTAAAGATTGGTACGAATCAGACCTCCGACCTCCCAGCTTTGATGCTTCCTTAATTATCGAAGAGAACCGATCTAAAGATATTCAAAGAAAAGAATTATCCGACAAGATCAACACTTCACAAAAAGATCTTGATGCTCTTATTAAACCTATAAAGGACCGAATATTAAAGCAGAGGCGACAACTCGCAGGAACACAGAAACCCATTGATCTGATGCCATTCGCGGCTTGGGAATTTAATGGGGATCTCAAAGACTCGGTAGGATCCCTGGACCTGAAAAATCATGGAAAGATAAAATTCGATGGAGGAGCAGCAGTGCTTCAAGGCGGCACTTATCTCCAGAGCAAAGGGCTGCCAATGGACCTCGGAGCTAAGACCCTAGAAGTTTGGTGCAAAGTTCATAATGTAGATATGAAAGGTGGTGGCCTCATGGGAATTCAAGGCCCTGGCGATTTCTTCGATACTATTGTCATTGGTGAAAGAAAGAACAGGCACTGGATATCAGGCAGTAACGGTTTTGCCCGTACACTCGATTTTCCTAATTCTTTTCCTGAGAAAAAAGCAAACGAACGGCTTCATCTTGTCATGGTTTACAAAGAGGATGGCACGACGGCTCTTTATCGGAACGGTCAACCATATGGTAAACCATTTAAAAAAGGTGCCGCTAAGTTTCCAAAGAATCAGAGCTCTGTAATTTTTGGTACGCGCCACTTGCCGGCAGGTGGAAACAGACGTCTGGATGTCACACTGGCCAGAGCACGCTTTTATAATAGAGCTCTCAGTGCAGAGGAAATTGCCGCTTCGAGTAGTGGGCTGAATTTATTTGTCTCTGAAAAACAATTACTGCAAGTACTTACTGACGAACAAAAAGATAAAAGAAATTCTTTAAATACAGTGATCAGTGAATCCGAAAATGCATTGAAGAAAATACCGAAGAATGCTGATCCAAACAAAGCACGTCAGGAAATTCAACGCCGTTACGATGATGAAATTCGTAAGAAATTATATTCTCAAACTTTCCAAAGAGTTGCCGCCTCAGATCCGCGTTATGGGGGAATTATCACAAACGCAGCAATGTTAAGCATGACTTCGGGACCAAAAAGAACGCACCCAGTAGCACGAGGAGCTTGGGTACTTGGTGTTGTATTTAATGATCCACCGCCGCCGCCGCCCAATGATGTGCCACCTCTAAAAGAAGAGGACGGCGGAAAAAATCTAACTATCAGAGAAACCTTTGCAAAGCATAGGGAAAATCCTGACTGTGCTGGCTGTCATTCGAGGATAGATCCGCTAGGCTTCGCACTTGAAAATTTCGATATCACTGGAAGGTGGAGAGACAAATACGAAAATGGACGTGATGTCGATATGAGTGGCAAATTGGTTCGCAAACACGACTTCAAAAGCATCGTTGAATTTAAGAAATCTCTTACCAAGGAAAATAAACGCATAGCAAAAGCATTCATAGGCCACCTCCTAAGGTTCTCGCTTTCGAGGGAACTTAGTCCTTCCGATTCATTAGTAATAGATCGTATCTTAGAACAAACAGAAAAAGATAATTTCAAAATCCAATCATTGATAAGAGCCGTAATATTGAGTGATAGCTTTCTCCAATCTTAAAGACTGTAACAATTATAACACATTGGTATGAAACTTCTTAAGCTGTGGAATTCATTTTTAATTTCCCTTGTGATTTTTTTAACAGAATCAATTGCAAATGAATCCACGGTCACCGCGACATTTAAAAATGACGCAAAGTATAAAGGGACAGATGATACCTTTGTTAGAAAAGGAAGTGGCTTTTCTGGAGGAATGTCGAACTTCGGGAGGTGTCCAACGATCGAAATAAACGAACAGACGCGATTAGGACTGATTCGGTTTGATGTGTCCTCACTGTTCAAAAAATATATTAAAATCAATTCTGTAACCCTCAGGCTCTTCAGTAAGAATGCTCCTAAAAACGGTAGCATTGCCGCGCACAGGCTCAACATTGCTAACTCGGCTTGGCGTGAAGGTGGCAATTGTGGAGGCACTGTCATCGGAGGCAATCGTCACGAAGTGACATGGTTCCATCTTGCTGATTATGGAGGGTTTCCCTCACCACCGCCTAGCTGGGCCAGTAGAACAGCAGGGCCAGCAACTGCAGGTGTAGATTATGATGAGAAGGCTCTTGGTTTAACTAATAATAAATCATCAAAAGAAAATACCGAATTCGACATTGTTTTTGAGGGTGATTTGAATGGCCTTATCAATGATTGGGCACTGGCAGCGCCAATTGCAGAACTGCGTGACAGGGGTGGAAACCCTTCTTGGACAGCTGATTGGAACTGGGCACAGCCGGCAGCAGAAACAGCCAACGAAGGGATTCTACTAAAGGGCACTGATGGAACAGTTCACATTTTCCACAGCAGCGAAGCAGAAAATCCTGAACTGCGGCCACAACTCATTGTGACTTATCAGCCAAGAACCAAAGGCTAAGTCGTATTCGAAAATTTGTTCTTGAGCTCAAAACCTTCTTTTGCGTAGAATACAACTCATTGGATATGAGTTATTTGCGTATATTAAATTTGGTTTTATTGGGTTCTTTTTGTTGTTTAAACCAACTATTAATATCTGCCACAATTGTACCAATCGGTGTCGATGAAGAAACGAACGATGCCTGGAGATCATCGGACATCCAAAAACCGTACGGTGACGAAGATAACATTTATGGTACGGATGGATGGCTAATCGCTCAGTATCCTGATGGAGATGAAAACAATACGTTACTGCCTCCATACGCAGAGATAACCATCCTTGGTAAAGGCTATGAGGGTGTCGGCGCAGAACAATATCAAGCCAAATTTGATGACGTTACCCAGACAGGAACAGGCGATGTTCCAGACCTCGTCTGTGGTGATTACTGGGCAAACTCTGGCCCGACAGGTACGGTTGATGATTTTTTTGAGATTACTCTTACAGAAGACACTAGTTTCCGACTTGGTGTCATTACGGACACGACCCCTGAGGGCCCTCCAGGACTTATCTGGGAAGCATCCAGATCAGTTAAAGTTAGCGGGCCCGACGGCATCGAATCGGACCTTGTTGATGCAGTGGGAGCCGACGAGGAATGGCGAGATGCAGATGTCGATTACGTTATCTTCGATATTAGCGGAAATGCTGGAGACGTATTTATTGTGGCTGGAGAACAGGATGAAAGGTGGGAAGCTAATGCACTTGGAGGCATATTTTTTGACCCTCCATTTTCAAAAAGTTTTGAAATCACTCAAATAATTCGGAATCCAAATACCGGATCAATTACTATTGAATTCAGTTCTTCGGCAGGTGCAGTGTATGGTATTGATGCTTCTACTGATCTGAATACTTGGGATGAGCTTGATGATGGCCTGATTGGAAACAAAGATAGAACTGAATTCGTGGACGATTTCTTAGCGCCGGAAAACAAATTTAGCCAACTTTTCTACCGTGTAAGAAAATTAGAGTGAACTAATGGCTAAAGAGTCTAATTAATTCCCCATGAAAGGGAGAAATATATTTTTAAGACTATAATCAAATACAACAATTAGGCATGGCAGTCATTAAATGGCGAAACTTATTACTGTTTTGCCTAGTTTGTATTTTTTCCACATCGTATCAGGCAGCAACAGCAATCACAGTAATCTTTAGGAATGATGCAGATTATCAGGGAACTGATGATACTTTTGTCCGGAACGGGAACGCTTTTTCAGGTGGGATGTCAAATTTCGGGAAATGTACGACTATAGAAATCAACGCAGAGACAAGAATCGGTCTGATCAGATTTGATGTTTCCTCATTAAAAAAAAAATACCTCCAAATTAATTCTGTCACTTTAAGACTTTTCAGCAAAAATGCTCCCCAAAATGGTAGCGTCTCAGCACACAGACTTAACATTGCAAATTCGGCTTGGCGTGAAGGTGGTAATTGCGGTGGCACAGTATTTGGAGGAAATCGTCACGAAGCGACATGGTTCCACCTTGCTGATTATGGTGGATTATCATCAAAACCAAGTTGGGCAAGCGGAACTGCAGGGCCAACTGATGCGGGAATAGACTATGATGATGAAGCACTAGGTGTAACAGATAATTTAGATTCAAGTGAAAACACAAAATTTGATATTGAGTTTGATGGTGACCTGAATGGCCTGATCGATGATTGGTCCATTTCAAGTCCAATTCAGGGACTCCGTGATAGGGGTGGAAATCCATGCTGGACATCTGATTGGAACTGGACTCAGCCGGCACCAGAAACTACTAACGAGGGAATTCTGTTGAAGGGTTCTGACAACACAACTCACATCTTTCACAGTAGCGAAGTGGCAGACAAGCAGCTGCGCCCGCAACTCATAGTGACTTATTCCTCGACCTTTGAAATTATTAAGATAATTCGTGATCCAGATACCGGGGCCGCAACTATTCAATTCAGCTCTTCACCAGGTGAGGAGTATGCTGTTGATGCTTCATATGATCTTAATACATGGGAAGAACTTGATGACGGAGTCATTGGGGAAAAAGATAAAACCGAATTCGTGGACGATTTTCTGGCACCAGATAATGAAGGAGGAGAGCTCTTTTATCGTGTAAGAACATTGGACTAAATAATTACCCACATCATTCAGCTATTCACTGCATGGCAAATCCTACGGTAGTGCCCGCTATCTTTAATGATGCGTTCCTCAATCTATGAGAAGCTCTTTTTCAGAGTCAATCAGGATTAAGATCGGTTGATGAACCCGGCTCCTGAGGAGCCTGATATGCACCGTCCCTGACAATGGCAGGAAACCGAAAATAATCCCTCAGATGAGGAATATACTCCAGAAAATATTTTTCATGCCCAAGTGCAATATGATTGAAAAAGACCAAATGGTGATGGATCTGACCCATGTCTCCGACATGAGGTATGACCTTAACCGGATACTTGGTACAAAGAATTGACACAGCTAAGTATTCACTGATTCCTGCTAACCTCGTGCAATCGGCCTGAACCACACCCACTGCTTCCGCTTCAAGAAAATTTTTCCAGATGACCCGGTTACTGACTGCCTCACCAACGGCCACGGGAACCGGACTAATCGCCTGTGCTATTTGTCGGTGAGCAAGAATATCATCCGGTTGCGTAGGTTCCTCTACCCAGTAAGGATCCATTCTTTGGAGCTGCTCACATACTTCTAGGGCCCTCGGCAATGACCATGCCTGATTCGCATCGACCATGATTTTCGCAGAATCACCTACCGCTTCACGTACCAGTGAAGCTCTTCTTATGTCCCGTTCCGGTTCGGGGGAACCAACTTTAAGTTTCATTGCGGTGAAGCCCTGATCCATTGCTTTGCGGGCATTTTCCATGATCCGCTCATCGCTGTATGCAAACCATCCAACGGATGTGTCATAGCCTGGATATCCTTCATTGAGCAGTCCCTCCCTGTCCTTTCTTGTCGGTAATCTTTCTTTTAATATGGAAAGAGCCTCATCAGCCGGGAGGACCTCATCAAGGTAAGAAAAATCTATTAGTCTAATGACTTCATCAGGTTCAAGATCCAGAAGCAATTTCCATAGAGGCACACCACGGGACTTGGCCCACAGATCAAAACAGGCATTGGTGATGGAGGCCAAAGCAAGATGAATGACACCCTTATGAGGGCCGAGCCACCGGATCTGGTGATGCTCAGCAATGGAGCGCTGGAAAGCACCAAAATCAGACATCAACTCTTCAATTTCTTTACCAATTAGCGACTCTGAAAGTAATTTAATTGCAGAGCTTACCAGATCAGTGCCTCCACCAAGAGTATATGCGATGCCCGTCCCAGAGCATTGTGGATCTTCGGTAATGAGTCGAGTAACACCGTACCCGTACTGGGGATCTTTGTGAACGGCATCAGATCCGGCCCCATCCAAAAGGTCAAACCTACAGTCCTCAGCCCTTACATCTTTAATGACGGTCTCCACTTAACTTATTTTAATTAGCCAAGTTGTAATTGGGAGGCTCAATGCCCAGCAAATACTTACGGAAAAAATCCTTACGCCTTCGGTCCCCGTGCCGACCACCTCCCCCATGACCTCCGTTAGGAACGACAATCATATCAAAGTCCTTATTTGCCTTAATGAGTGCATCAGCAAGCCTAAGAGTTGACTCCGGCGGAACATTTGTATCCAACTCACCAACTATTAAAAGCAACCGCCCCCGCAACCGATGGGCATTATCAATATTGGATGATTCTGAATAATGGTTTCCTACCGGATATCCCATCCACTGCTCATTCCAGGACGCCTTGTCCATTCTATTATCATGGCATCCACAAGAAGAAACGGCGACCTTGTAAAATTCAGGATGAAAGAGCAGTGCCCCAGTAGAGCTCTGACCTCCGGCCGATCCTCCATGGATACCTACCCTTGAAATATCATACCATGGATTCTTTTCAGCATAATCCTTATGCCATAATATCCTGTCAGGAAAACCGGCATCTTTGAGATTTTGCCAACAAACATCATGGAAGGCCTTGGACCGGTTAGCGGTTCCCATCCCATCAATTTTAACTACCACAAAACCCATGTCGGTCCATGAAGAAAAACGTCTGCCAGCGCTGAATTGTTTAGGAACATAGGAATCATGAGGGCCCGCATACATGTCTTCTATTACCGGGTATTTCTTTTTTGGATCAAAGTCCTTGGGCCTTGCCACGATGCCCCAGATGCCAGTTTTTCCATCGCGACCATTGGCCCTGAAAACTTCAGGTGCCTTCCATCCACTCGCTTCAAGTTCGGTAATGTCTGCCTTTTCAAGTTCACATACTAGGCTCCCGTCCGAGACGCGTCGCAAATTATGGACCGGCGCCATGTCTACGCGAGAATATTGATCAATGATATATTTGCGATCAGGAGAATAGGTAATGTTATGCCAGCCATTGCCCTGAGTGAGGGCCGTGAATCCCGTCCCATCAAAATTGACTCGGTAATAGTGCATAAGATAAGGGTCCTGCCCCTCATTTAGGCCAGAGGCTCTGAACCATATCTGCCTCTTATCCTTATCAATCCAGTCCACATAGCGAACAACGAACTTACCCTTCGTAATTTGGTTCTTGGTCTTGCCTGCCTTAACATCAATCAGGTAGAGGTGACGCCAGCCGTCCTTTTCCGAAAGGTAAATGATTTCATTTGTCTGATCCAACCAATTGACCAAGGGAACCCCAAGATCCTTAGGATGCTCTGTCCATATAAAAGTCTTAGCAACATCATCTATGATATTGCGAAATTTCCCAGTAAATGTGTCCACCTCAATGACGCGGAACCGCTGATGTCCACGGTCAATTTTTTGATACCTGAAGTGTCTGCCATCTTGAGTCCACCTTAGTCGGGGACTCCTGAAATCAATGATACCGACCTCGGGTTTTGTATGGGTTTTCTTTTCAACATCGAAATGATTCAGTTCATGAGTAGCAAACTTATCCCCGGGCAAAGGATAGCGGCGAGTGCGAAGGTTGGCTCGGCCACCTCCCTTTGGAGATGATTCAACTAAGTGAACGTCTCCTATAGATCCAGGCTGTACCCGGAAAGCAAAGAGTTTCTTTGAATTAGTTGCCCAGTAAGGGGCCTGATAGGAATTTCTATCCTTGCCATCTTTACTTAACTGAATTTCCTCCCCTCCTTCCGTTGCACGTATAAAGATATTGTGATCACGAATGAAAGCTCTCCAATTACCGTCAGGAGACATTTCCCTGCTCGGCCTATAGGATCTTGGCTTTCGCTTTTTGTTATGGTTGGAATCTTCTGGTTCAGGTTTGCTCTGCTTAATTACATTCTTAGGTTTTTCAAGTTGAGTCAGTGCATGGGTCTTGAGTTCACAAATGAAGAACTGCCCGAAAGCACGGAAAGAAACCGTGCCATTACTTAAGTCAAAACTCAGCCCATCGATTGGAAGTTTATGCGCCTCTACTTGATTCTGACTAATTTTGGACAATGAGGCGGCCAACTGTTTATGATCAAAAGCCAAACGGCGCATGCCCTTATCCATATCAACCAAAACAAATTCACGGTGCCCCTTAGCCAAATCATTACGGTACCAAAAATGTGTATTGTCCTCGGACCACTGAACATTGATCCGGCTCTTGTATACATTACCTTTCGCAATGTCAGTAAGGATACAGGAAACCCCTATGAAGATTGAGGCCTTAAGTAGTAAAAAAGATAAAATTAAACGACAAGATGCTTTCATGAATTATTGAATAAAAATGATCTGAAATTGACCCTAAGACAATACACAAAACTTTGTTATGCCTGCAATAACTCAAAAGAAAGGCGAGGGCGGGAATCGAACCCGCGAATACCGGTTTTGCAGACCAGCGCATTACCACTTTGCTACCTCGCCATTTGCCCGAATCGTAATCGGTCTCGCCTCGTGAGGCGAGCAAGTTAGATATCCTTAACTGTGATGGCTGTCAATCCCCTGAAAAACTTTTTCACTGAGGATATTACTTAAGCAATGCTTATAAATTCCCAGATCTAATTGCATTTTGATTTCCTGAAGACTTTATTTCGAAGGTAAAAATACATTATAATAGAATAAATCAATCTACTGCATTCTCCTTCAGTAGATTTGAAATGAATCATGCGAGCACTAATTCAAAGAGTAAGAAAAGCTTCTGTTTCTATTGGAGAAGAGACTTATAGCAAAATTGGAACTGGACTCCTTGTTTTACTTGGAATCGAGTCTGCCGATACAGAAGAGGATTTGTTGTGGCTAACGGGCAAAGTCTCAAAGATAAGGATCTTTGATGATGGGGCCGGACAGATGAACCTTTCATTATCTGACGTCGGCGGCGAGATGCTAGTCGTGAGCCAATTTACGCTTCATGCAAATACCAAGAAAGGAAATCGTCCATCCTTCATCAAAGCAGCTAGGCCAGAGCATGCAATTCCTCTTTATGAAAAATTTATTTCTGAAATGGCAAAGGAAATTGGGAAGCCGGTATTAACGGGAAAATTTGGAGCTTCAATGCAAGTCTCTCTCACTAATGATGGACCTGTAACAATATGGATTGACTCTAGGAACCGGGAATAGATTCTGTATCTTCAGATTCTTCATCAGGTTCTCTTTTGAGGCGCGGCCTTAAACGTATGGCTGTTCCACAATACATACACCGCATCCATTTGAATAAGATAAGATGAAGCGCCGTGGCAACAGAATATCCCATCAAAGGAAGATTGTGTGCTAGACGGTGCTTGTCACAACGGCGCATCCTAAAAAATTGGCAACTGCACACGCGGCACCTCGTTCGCAATGTGGCTGAAAAATGCATGAGGCCAATGACCACAAAAACCACCATGATCGGAAGAGCAACGGCCAGGCCAAAAAAGGTAGAATCAAAATATAATGCAAGAGGCAAAACAATGACTGTCGCCAACAAAACGAATCGGTTAATTAAAACTAAGAAACTAGTAAATGCAAGTCTACCTGGTTGTGGATAGGGCACGCCTCTCTCAACTGCACGAGGCAATCTCCCGTCAAGAAACTTTGGTTTTTCAGCAAAATTATTCGCCCCACGAACACGGCCACCTGCAAGAGGATCGACTCTACTTTTCCCTTCGCGATATTCTTCAAGACTAACAACCTTGGATTTATCTATTGTATCCTGCTTGGGCTCATCAACGTAGACTTGCTGCTGAGTAATGTTTGCCTTTGAAACGGAATCCTCATTTGAAGCCACCTCACTACCTGCATTTGTATCAATCAAGTTATCAGTTTGTAGCATCTTTGACTGCAACTCTACTGTTCCTTTGACAACTACTTCAGCGACTTCTTCAATTTCATCAGCAACGTCAGCCTCAGCCGATTCCCAATTTAAGGACAAATCTTTAGGTTCTGATAATTCATTCTTATCAGTGCTGTTTTCAGGAATATCTTGCTTCGTATCCAATGGACTACCGATCATTAATTTTGTCCCTTACAATACCATAATGGGACCATGAAGAATAATGGTTTTACAGCCTTATGATAAATTCTGCAACATTTCGTGAAGCTGTTCTAACCTTTTTCTAAGATCATCCTTGCGATCAAGGTTCTCCTGGACAACTTCTGCAGGGGCTCTTTCTGTGAACTTGGGATTAGATAATTTACCACTAATTTGTTTTAGATCCTTCTCGGCCTTATCAATATCCTTACTGATTCTCTTCTTTTCTGCCTCAATATCAACGAGTCCCTCAAGGGGCATGTACATTTTCCCGATAGGCGTTAAAAAAGTCGGAGTACCTGCACTGGGATCATAAGACTCCGAAACAGATATCTCGCCAGCACCGCTGAGGATTTTCAATGTTTCCAACTCTTCTGTTGCCCATTCAACCGAAGGACTAAGGTAAAATTTCACATTACGATTTGCAGCAAGATTATATTGAGCCTTTAGATGCCGTGCACGAGCAGTTGTCTCGTGAATTGCGCTTGTCCTTTCCTTGGCCTGCTCAATTAACTGGGAATCAAGCCCTTCCATCACGGGAACCTCTGGGAGGCGAACTGACATCAGAAGCACCCCATTTTCTGTAAAACCAAGTTTTTCCCATAATTCTTCGGTAATATGAGGCATGTAGGGATGCAATTGCTGAAGGAACCGTGCAAACACAATATCAACGACAATGAGAACGGTCTCCCTGCGGCCAGAATCCGCATCATCCCTAAAATATTGCTTAATAGACTCGAGGTACCAATCACAGAACTCACTCCAGAAAAAATCATACAGCTTATTTGCGATTTCCTGAAATTTATATGCTGAATAGGATATGCTTATTTCTTCTAGGAGCGCGTCCAATTTTGAAAGGATATCAATATCGTAAATTGATAAATTATTAATATCAGGTAACTGACACACTCCTTCAGGACCACCTTGCATCTGACGGAAGCGTGATGCATTCCAAAGTTTATTTGCAAAGTTACGCCCCTCCTCAACTTGTGGACAATCAGCGCCCTCAGAAGAATCCTTCTTCTTATTTTCTATGAACCGAACGTCTGTTCCAGTGGGTGCGATTCTCATAATTGAAAAACGCAAAGCGTCTGCTCCGTACTGAGCAATGAGATCAAGAGGGTCAGGAGAATTTCCCAGACTCTTGGACATCTTCCTCCCCTTCTTATCACGAATAATGCTCGTGAAAAATACATTCGCAAATGGTCTCTTCCCTGTAAATTCATATCCTGCCATTATCATACGCGCGACCCAGAAAAAGATGATATCTGGTCCAGTAACTAAATCGGTAGTTGGGTAAAATTTCTTCCTGGTCCTTTCATCCATAGTCGCAAAAGGCCACAGCCACGAACTAAACCATGTATCAAGAACATCATCGTCCTGAATCCAATTTTCTTCATCAGAAGGAGGTTCAAGAGAAACGTGCAAATCGTCCCCGCAGGTTTCCTTGTCCAGTGATGGCGCTGATTTAAGTTCTTCGGCCCTGTCCTTACGGTACCAGACCGGAATCCTATGGCCCCACCAGAGTTGGCGGCTAATGCACCAATCTTGTATATTTTCCATCCAATGAGCATAAGTCTTTGCCCAGCGCTCAGGTCGAAACTTAATTTCACGATCAGAAACAGCCTTAGTAGATTCACTTACCTGTGGATATTTAAGGAACCATTGCATTGAAATTCTGGGCTCAATAGGCACATCTGCTCTCTCACTGTACCCAACATTATTTTCATATTCTTCTACACGAATCAGTAAACCCATCTCATCTAACTTCTCCGCAACAAGTTCACGCGCTTTGAACCGGTCAATGCCTTCAAACTCTTCTCCAGCCAATGCATTGAGTGTGCCGTCAGGATTAAGCACATCAATTATTTCTAGATCATTCTTAATTCCTATTTCAAAATCGGCTTTATCGTGAGCCGGGGTCACTTTCAGTACTCCAGTTCCAAATTCTGGATCAATATGTTCATCAGCAATGATTGGAATTTCTGTTCTTGGAAAAGGACGCACCGCGTTCTTACCTATTAATTCTGAATACCTATCATCATTAGGATTCACTGCCACCGCACTGTCTCCCATGAGTGTCTCGGGCCGTGTCGTTGCTATCTCTAAAAATTCTCCTTCCCGATCTGCAATCTCATACCTCATGTAATAGAGTTTGCTCTTCTGCGGTTTCATGATCACCTCCTCATCAGAAAGAGCAGTCAAGGAAGAAGGGCACCAGTTAACCATTCTCTTGCCGCGGTAGATCTTTCCGCTATTGAAGAAATGTACAAAACAATCCTGGACTTGCTTTGAATAATCATCGTCCATCGTGAATCGCTCACGGTCCCAGTCACATGAACAACCTAACTTCTTGAGTTGTTTAATAATTATTCCTCCATGCTTTTCTTTCCATTCCCAGGACCGTTCCAAAAAAGCATCTCGGCCAATGTCACGTCGCCCTTGACCCTCAGAATCACGCAAGTGCTTTTCAACTTTCGACTGAGTGGCAATGCCAGCATGATCAGTTCCTGGAAGCCAAAGCACCTCTTTACCCTCGGCCCGAGCGCGCCTCGCCAGAATATCCTGAATCGTATTATTTAAGACATGACCGAGCGTAAGAACCCCGGTCACGTTAGGTGGCGGGATTACAATGCTGTAATGCTCATTTTCTACAGATGGATTTGCATGGAACGCTTTAGCGGTTATCCACTGGGAAAACCACTTTTCTTCTACTTGACCGGGTTCGTAAGCCTTGGGTATTTCGACTGACATTGAAGGCGGAAATAACTTGATCGAACCCCAATTTGCAAAATTTAATTACTGTTCAGCTAAAATATTTAATTTGCACTAGAGCTGTAAAAGTACAGAAATTAACTATAACCCGTAATTTTGACCCTGTTTACTCTATTCAATCACCCAAAACAAAAATCTATCCTCATGTGGAGAATGATTAGCATTTTGTGCATTTTTTCTTTTGTCGAAAAATCCGATGCCGCTGCTTGGACAGTGATCAAGCATAATGGTCGGGAATATGTTACTGCTCAAAACATCAAAGATTTTTACCGATTCAGTTCCCTAGAGATAAATAAAGGGTCATTGAAATTCAGATCGCCCAAAATTGAAATGCGTATAAAGAATGGGTCTGATAACCTTTACATTAATACCGTTCTTTTCCGATTAAGTTACAAGGTCATTCAAAAAAATAATAACTATCTATTTTCTAGAATTGATCTGGCAAAACTCATTGATCCGGTACTAAGGCCAAGCTACATCAAAACAGCAAGACGGTTCAGAACTGTAATTATTGATCCAGGTCATGGAGGCACTGATCCCGGAAGTGTTAATGGTTACGGAAAGGAAAAAGATTTTAATTTGAAACTTGCCAAAATATTACTGCGCGATCTTGAACGTAAAGGGTTCCGTGTCAGAATGACCAGATCAACAGATTCTTTTCCTACACTTGGGCAGCGAGTCATATACGCTAACCGAATAGCCGACTCTATTTTCGTCTCGTTACACTTTAATTCGTTTACTAACAAAACAGCTAAAGGCATAGAGACTTATGCGCTCAGTCCTCAGGGATCTGGCACCCATAACGAAAGAGGGGTTAAAAATAATTTTCTCAAAGGAAATGCCAGAGACTCAGAAAACATTGCCTTGGCAACGGCAATACATGCATCTGCAATCAAAAAAACTCAGGCAGATGATAGGGGAATAAAGAGAGACAGATTCACGGTCCTAGCCGGTCTTACAATGCCTGCAGTCCTAGTCGAAGGCGGATTCTTAAGTAATCCACAAGATGCTCGCAAAATCGCAAGCACGGCGTACTTGTCCCTACTTTCAAACGGAATAACGAGCGGCATAGTCGCTTACCGTAACGCTTTGCGTTAGGGTGCCAATCTGGTAACTCTCATCCTTTCCGCTATCAAGATAGAGGATAAAACCCTAAAATCCTCTTCATGATCACCACTAAGAATACAATAGGTGTAATCTTTCCACCTCTTAATTTCATCAAGTGCTGTCTGCATACGCAATTGAAAGGTATCCTCGTCTTCACTGCCCCTACCCCGTAGCCTCTTTTCAAGTTCAGCTGTATTTGAAGTAGTAAGAAAAATATCAACGAGCGCATCTGATATCACTGGGTCCTTAGAATCTCGCACTTGGTCTGCTCCCTGAACGTCGATATCCATAATTACATCCTTCCCATCATTTAATATATCAACTACAGCATTTGATAGTGTTCCATATTGCCACTTATGAACTCCTGCATGTTCAAGGAATTCATTATTTTCCACTCTTTTTGAGAACTCCTCATCGCTAAGAAAATGATAATCCTTCCCATCAACCTCTCCTTCGCGTGCTGACCGGGTAGTGCATGATATTGAAAAGGCTAGGTTTCTATCTTCATCCAAAGCTCGGCGCAATAGGGTCGATTTACCGGAACCGGCCGGGCCCGATAATAAAAACAAAATTCCCTTACGGGAGCCTTCAGTTCCTGGCAGATCTTCAGTGCTCATCTATTCAATATTTTGTATTTGTTCCCTAATTTTTTCTAGCTCTGTCTTAGATTCTACGATGATCTGGGCAATTGAAGCATCATTTGCCTTACTGCCAATCGTGTTTATTTCACGGCCCATTTCCTGAACAAGAAAATCCAAAGGCCTGCCAACGGCTTCATCACTCTCAAAATATTTATGGCATTGAGCAAAGTGGCTCTGGAGCCGGGTAACCTCCTCTGAAATATCACAACGGTCAGCAAATAATCCAATTTCCTTAATGAGCCTTTCGTCATCAAGGTTCAATTCAATGCCTGCCGAATCAAGTCTCTTAATTAAATTTTCCCTATGCCTTTTCACAACGCTGGGAGCCTGCTCGGAAATTTGTTGCAGAAAACTTTTCAGTGCCGCGAGTCTTGATTCCAAATCAGATTTTAAATGTGCCCCTTCAGTAGAACGCATCTCTAATAATTTAGAGAGAGATTCTTTTAATGCTTTCTGAACAAATGGCCAGGCATCCTCTGGCTCTGGGAGGGTTTCTCCGAGCTGAATCACGCCAGGGGCTCGGCTAGGATCAAATCTGGAAACGAGCCCGTTCAATCCGAGGCGCTCCTCAAGCTTTGCAATTGCCGCTGCATATTCTTCAGCCAACGGTAGGTTAATCGTTAATGAACCGCTCTGAGCTTCTGCCGATTTCAGAGAAATCCCCACATTTATCCGGCCCCTTGAGACTACCTCACTCACTTGCTTTCTAATGCGTGAATCTAATGCACTTAACTCGCGGGGAAGATTCACAACAATGTCTGATTGCTTACGGTTCACCGATGCAACCTCAACTCGATAAATGAGGTCATCATTCAAGGCCTCCCCGCAGCCAAATCCAGTCATGCTCTTCATATATGATAAAGGAAAGAACGAAGATTGCTTCATGACAAACTGAATCTCATAAAAGAGTCTATATTCTTGGATGCATCGCTCGGCCCTGTAGAGATATATTAAAGATAAAAATACGTTTATTACTGATTTTCCAAGTATAATTCGAACGCGAAGAGGGCAAGAATTGACTTCGTGGCACGAGGTCGTATCTTCTCTCTCGATATAAGAAAAATGACTGCGTTAAAAATAAAGCGTGAACAAAAAACCAGAACTTATTTATCTGGAGCGCAAATTCTTATACTGCTCGGCCTTTAGGCCAGAAATTAAATTCCTCCCATTCTGTACTCCCTCGCTTTAAGGGTGAAATGTATCCAAAATCAAAATGAAGTCATCAAGCTTGAAAAAATACAGGCCTTTTAGCCCAGTAGACCTTTCAAACCGTCAATGGCCAGATCAGGCAATAACGGTAGCACCGACATGGTGTAGCGTGGATTTAAGAGACGGCAATCAAGCCCTTGCCGTTCCCATGAATGTTTCTCAAAAGCTTGAACTTTTTGAGCTGCTTGTGAGTATCGGCTTTAAAGAAATCGAAATAGGATTCCCTTCAGCCTCAGACACTGAATTTGAATTTATACGCAAGCTTGTTGATGAAAAACTAATACCTGATGATGTAAAGCTTCAGTGCCTAGTTCAGGCAAGAGAGCACCTGATCCGCCGAACCTTCGAAGCTATAGAGGGTGTCCCAAAGGCAATTATTCACATATACAATTCCACTTCCCCTTTGCAGAGAAGAATTACTTTCGGTGGCGCAAGTCAGGAAAAAATAAAGCAAATCGCTGTAGAAGGAACTGCCCTGATAAAGGAACTAGTTGATACAGTTCCTGAAACTCAAGTGGATCTAGAATATTCACCAGAGAGCTTCTCAGACACTGAACTTGAATTTGCTCTTGAAGTGTGTCACGGCGTCATGGACGTATGGAATCCATCTTCAACAAATCCAATTATATTAAATCTTCCTGCTACTGTTGAATGGACTACTCCAAACGTGCATGCCGATCAGATCGAATGGTTCTGCCGCAATCTTCAAGACCGTGACTCTGTGAGGGTCAGTCTTCATACCCACAATGATCGGGGCACTGGCACTGCCGCAACCGAATTAGGACTTATGGCTGGAGCTGACCGCGTAGAAGGAACATTATTTGGAAATGGAGAGCGTACTGGAAACTTAGATATAGCAACTGTCGCGTTAAATATGAATAGTCATGGAATTGAAACCGGACTGGATTTTTCAGACATACCTAGGGCCAGAGAAATATATGAACGCTGCACACAAATGAAAGTGCCTGATCGCCATCCGTATGCCGGTGACTTAGTATTCACGGCGTTTTCCGGCAGTCATCAGGATGCTATCAAGAAAGGGATGGATCTTATCGAAGAAGATAGTTCACATTGGGCAGTCCCTTATCTCACCATTGATCCTACCGATATTGGAAGAACTTATGAAGCGATCATTCGTATTAACAGTCAGTCAGGCAAGGGTGGAATCGCTTATATTCTAGATAGGGAATACGGTTTCGACTTGCCTAAAGCCATGCAGCCTCAAGTCGGCAAAAAGATTTATGATATGGCAGACTCTTTAGGCAGAGAGCTAACTAATCAGGAAATATTTGATGCCTTCAAAAAACAATTCGTAAACGTCTCCAATAAAATATCTCTCGCTGAATACGAACTCTTACACAACGACGTGGGCCCGGGACAGGTTCGTTGTGAAGCAAAGATTGCTATTAATGGAACGGATCATGAAGTGACTGGTATTGGGAACGGTCCAATCAATGCTTTTGTGAATGCCCTTGAAACAATTGAACAGAAAGATTTCAAACTTAAAGATTAT
>JASLJT010000168.1:0-4302 GCA_030747955.1 Verrucomicrobiales bacterium
CAGGCCATCGAAAGGTGTATCGAACTAGCAGATAAGTACGGAATCGGGCAAGTATCCGTCGACAATGCCTTTCATTATCTCTGGGGAGGAGGATACGTTCTGGACGCAGCAAATCGAGGATACATCGCTTATACGAACTGCACGGCAGGACTGGCCGAGGTCGTGCCATTCATGGGCAAGCATCCGACACTTGGAACCAATCCTCATAGCTGGGGATTTCCTACAGCCGATTCGATCGGATTTCCCATCGTCATTGACTGGGCCACGTCAGTCGTGGCCATGGGAAGGGTCCAGCAACTCAAAAGAGAAGGTCAGCCGTTGCCCGAAAATGCAGCCGTCGATGAGAACGGGAATCCGACGACAGATCCTGAAAAGGCCGCGTACCTTGTCCCTTTCGGTGCGCACAAAGGTTACGGCATGGCACTTATTAATGAAATACTGGCCTCATTCATTGGAGGTTCTCTACCAACGCTCAGGTCTCGAGAAATTCCTGAAGGAGAAAAACGAACTCCTAGTTTTTATTTTCAGGTCATTCATCCTGATGCAGTCAGTAGTGGAGCCTTCGCTTGTGGACGAAACCAACAAGAAAATGTCAGAGCTGTGATTGAAGATATCAAGGGTCACGGCAATGAAAGCATTTTTCTGCCCGGACAGGACTTTGCAGAGGCAGCTACCCGGACCAAAGAGGCCGGAGGACTGCTTTTTTCTGCCGCAGAAATTGCCGAATTTAATGATCTCGCAGAACAGATCAATACGGATCCCTGGGACATTGAAGCATTACCTAATTTCGATAAATAGTCCCATATTTTCATAATAATGACGCTTCTTAATGAAGAAGCAGTTTACATGGGCAATGGAAGCGCTATTATCGGCGCCCCATGGCACTCGATATAAAATCACCTTCTGAATGCAAATATACCGAGATTTCACTCGGTGAAATCATGCTTAGGCTCGATCCCGGAGAGGGCAGAGTAAGAACGGCCAGACAATTCAATGCCTGGGAAGGTGGCGGAGAATATAATGTGGCCCGTGGCCTGAGACGTTGCTTTGGAATGAAAACAGCGGTCGTCACAGCGTTCGCAGAAAATGAAATGGGCAGGCTCATTGAAGATTTCATTCTGCAAGGTGGTGTCGACACTGAATTTGTGCAGTGGATTGATTTTGATGGAATCGGTCGCGAAGTGAGGAACGGGATAAATTTTACGGAGAGAGGATTCGGCATACGCGGAGCGAAGGGAACCTCTGACCGTGGTCACACAGCAGCCTCACAAATGAAGCCCGGAGACATTGACTGGGATCACATTTTTGGAGAGCAGGGCTCACAGTGGTTCCATACCGGAGGCATCTTCGCAGCGCTCTCTGAAACGACTGCCGAATTGGTCATTGAAGCATGCAAGAAAGCGAAGGAGCATGGGACCATCATCAGCTACGACCTTAACTACAGACCATCGCTATGGAAATCGATTGGGGGTCAGGAGAGGGCACAGGAGGTAAACCGGGAAATTGCAAAGTCCGTAGACGTAATGATCGGCAACGAGGAAGACTTCACTGCGTGTCTTGGTTTTGAAGTGGAGGGAGTCGATGCAAATATTTCTGGCCTGAACGTTGAAAACTTCAAACAGATGATCGGTCAGGCCGTGACCGAATTCCCAAATTTCAAGGCGACTGCAACGACACTTCGTGAAGTGAAAACCGCGTCAGTGAATGATTGGGGAGCTATCGCATGGCATGACGGGGAATTTTACGAAGCTTCGCACAGACCGGACCTTGAAATATTTGATCGGGTCGGCGGTGGAGATTCATTCGCGAGTGGACTCATTTATGGATTCCTTAAGCACAATGACCCACAACTCGCCGTCGAATACGGAGCAGCTCATGGGGCACTAGCAATGACGACTCCCGGAGACACGACCATGGCGACTCTGGAAGAAGTTGAAAAATTAGTGAGTGGAGGAAGTGCACGCGTAGACAGATAATCCTTATGTCTTACATTGATTCAATATTCTCATTAGAAGGAAAGACTGCAGCTGTGATTGGAGGCACAGGTGAACTTTGCGGAACCATGGCCGAGGGACTATCAAAAGCCGGAGCTGAAGTTGTGATCGTGGGCCGCAATGAGGACAAGGCCAAATCAAGAATCGCAAATATCGAAAATTCCGGCGGCAGGGCTTACTTCCTTGAAGCTGACGTCACACAAAAAGATTCTATTGAGTCTCTTCTCACAGAAATCATCAACCGTTCAGAAAAATGCGATCTCTTAGTTAATGGTGCAGGAATTAACTCACCAACACCATTCCTTGAGGTCCCAGAAGAAGAATTTGATAAGATCTTTGAAACAAACTCCAAAGCAGTCTTTGTCACTTGCCAAGTGTTCGGGAAGTATTTCTTAGAAAATAACATCAGTGCATCGATCATTAATGTCGGATCCATGTCCGGAGTTATTCCCCTCTCTAGAGTCTTCACTTATTCAATGACTAAAGCTGCCGTCCATAACATCAGTAAAAATCTGGCAAGGGAATGGGCAAAGGAAGGGATCCGTGTAAATACGCTCGTTCCTGGTTTTTTTCCCGCGGAACAAAACCGCAAGGTTCTCACCGAAGATCGAGTCGCTTCTATCATGGGACACACTCCCATGCAGAGGTTCGGAGACTCAGAAGAACTGATCGGTGCGACACTATTTCTCGCATCAGAAAAAGCGAGTAGCTTTGTTACTGGAGCCGAGATAGTCGTGGACGGAGGTTACGCAAGCATGACTATCTGAGTAAAGGGCCTACAAACTCTTACTCTTTTCAGGCTCTTCCTTGGGATCTGATTCTTTCTTAGGATCCTCTTCGCTCTTTTCTGAAGATGCGCCACCTCCCTTACGAAATTGCGCAAAGGGATCATTCTTTGTTCCAGAAAGGGCCTGCTTCTGATTGCCAGCAGCAGAGGATAAAACATTGGGAAGAGCTTTCAAAATAATCTCCCTCGGAGTCCTCTTCGACTCGAGGCTTTTTTCTGTCATAACGACTAGCCTCGGCATCGGTGCTGAATAATAAAATGCATGTATTTTTTTTTCTTTTTCTATCCAGTACTTACCACTTAAAAATTCACCAGTCGCAACCTTAGGACCGCAGTTCAGTGCAACCAACGAATCAGCCATGCTTCTACGAACTTTTCTTCCATGAAAAGTCACTACCCACGCAATATTGTCTTTGTACTCGACGTTAAAATCGAAGCCGAAGTTCGCAGCGTTAAAAACATCTGCCTTTGTCCCATCACTGTCCAAGAGTGCCTTCGTTGCATCTCCTATGGGCTCACCAAACTGTGCTACTATCTCCTCCTTGGTCCAACCAATCGGACCACCGTCTTGCGCATTAGCAGGATCCACAAATTGTACGAATCCAAAAACAAATAACAGGTAAAGCGCTCTCATTGGTTCAGATTGTAACCCCTGCCACCTGATCGTCAATGATTTGAGTGGCCGCAAAAAAATCTCCATTTAGAGCCAATTATTGATTAAAAAACAAATCATCTTCATGTTCGAGTAATGTTTCTGTGTTTATTATGTAAATACGTTAATTTTAAACATGGAAAATCCAGTAAATCGTATTGTTTCCCTTGCAAGAAGAGGCAATGAGCATGCCTGCGAGGAACTAATTGATATACTTTATCCAGTACTTGAGCCTATTGCCCGGAAAAATCTCACCCTAGGTGATGAAAAACAGGATCTTTTACAGGAAATATTCATGAAAATATTTTCCAAGATTCATCAATATGCCGGCGAAAAACCTTTCGACCACTGGGCATCAAAAATTGCAGTCAATACCTGCTATGATCGACTCAGGAAAAAAAAGATAAGACCAGAGCTCATTTATGGAGAAAGAGCAGTTCAAACAGCTATTAAACCAAAATTAAGCTATTCAAGAAGGCCCAAAGCAACAGAAAACGAATTAATCGAAGAATTGATTCAAGAACTCCTTTCAACTCTCAATGAGCAAGAACGTACCGTGGTCCGATTAATGGAACTAAAAGAAAAAACGGTCAAAGAAGTATGCCAATTAACGGGCTGGTCCGAATCAAAAGTGAAGGTGACGAAGATGCGTGCTCGGAAAAAACTACAATTAGCAATGGTAAATCTTGAAAAAAATCCTTTAAAGCCATTAAGTTCAGTAGGAATTGCGAACTGATAGTACAAATTCAATTAAGGATGAAATGGTCCGTTTTCTGCATAAACTCTTTTTATAGGTCTAATGAAAATATCTGTTAAAACATATATCATCAGTGGCACTGTAGCTTTGCTAGCAATTTTTATTTATAGTT
>JASLJT010000169.1:0-14241 GCA_030747955.1 Verrucomicrobiales bacterium
TCAATTTCTTTCAATTTACTGCTTCCTCCAGTCAAGAAAATCCCTGCCCCTAATGCAGCAATATCATCATCCTTCATAATTCGATCCCTGAGTTGCTCGAAAGTCTCTGATATACGTGCATTAATAATCTTGTTAAGCATGATTTTATCAATTTCTAAACCAGAAAAATGAGGATCATCTTCAAGTACAATAAATTCATCCTGACCTTCATCTTGGACCATTGCACTGCCATGCTCAATCTTGAGACGCTCTGCACGCGTAAGGGGAACCTTCATTACCATTGAAATATCATTAGTAATATGATCACCCCCAACAGCTATACACCCTGACTGCGCAACTGACCCACCCAAATACATTACATAATCTGTAGTTCCACCACCAATATCTATCAGTAGCGCGCCTCTATCCTTTTGCTCCTTAGATAACATTACTTGAGCAGCCGCAATCGGACTAAAAACAACCTCATCAACCGAAATTGGAATTTCGCGAACACACCTTATGGTATTTTGCATGCGCGTTTTGATTCCATGTATAATATGATAATCAGCTTCAACTACTTTGCCGAACATCCCGACAGGCTGCTGAACCTTTTCTTGGCCATCAACATAATAGTCCCTAATAATACTATGAAGAAAAACATTCTGTTGAGGTAGAGATACGTCCCTAGCGAGGTCCCTAACTTCATCAAGATCATCCTCAGTGATTTCATTAGCACCTGGCCCATCAGGTATACGAATAGAGCCCCTATTACAAAGACTCTCAATATGAGCTCCAGTGATAGCTAAATAAACGTTACCTATCATAACGTCCGTTTTTTCTTCAGCTTGAACAAGAGCATCATGCAAACACGTCTGCGCTGTCTCAAAGTCCACTATCTCACCTTTTCTGACCCCACGAGATGGGGCCTGCCCAATTCCAAGAATTTTAATTGAACCATCAGCATCAACCTCACCAACGACCACACAGATCTTGGACGTCCCAATCTCTAAACCAGCGTAGATTTTAGCTTTAGCCATCTATATATAGCGAATACGCTAGATCTGACCGCTAAGTCAACCCCTAGAATGAATGCCCGTTGAAAAAATAGGCAATTTATGGATTTTCCACCCTAGAATTTATTGGCAAGGCCTTGAGAACGAGCTTCGATGGATTGTCAGAATTTTCACTCTCATCGGATTTTTCTTTGAATGGCAATGCCCTAGGCACACTCCGAGAGATAATGGGCAATGCGCGAGGAATTGCTAATTCACGTTTAACTGAATTAGCAAATTTCACTGGCGTGTTCTTCTTTACCATTACATTAGCCGTAGCAAGCACTTTGCCTCGGCGCGTCGCTTCATTTAATAGCAACTTCAAATCTCTAATCTGCCTGTCGGTTTCATCCAATCCAAAAATAATTTCAGCATTAGTATTTAAATAACCAATCAGCGAATAATCTGTTTCTGATCGGAGCGACCTCAACTTTACTGATGATGCTTGAAAAGAAGTCGAAAAGCTTGCAATCAAATGGAGTCCCCTAAGAACGGTAAGAGCATGAATCCTTTGACCCGCCTCAATATGTGAAGCTTCTTCTGAAAAGATTACAGGAAGAGCACCATATCTTGAAGCTGAATCTTCACATAGAAAAGCATGTCCATTTACATCCAAAAGAATTCCTCCATTATTCTTTTTCTCTGCACCAATATCATCAATCCCATTTAACCACGCAATTGGAACTCGCTCGTAAACTTTTATCGAAAGGTCTCCGGGCAAATCACGAACCACGTTAACCTCATTGACCTGCGGAAATTCATCTAAAATCTGTTGACGCACATCCTGCAAATCAATTCGCAAAATATTACCTCCAATTTGAACTCCTGAATGCTTCACTATTCGCTCTTTCGGCAAATCACCATCAGTCTCATATGATATGTGCCTCAATGAAAATTTTGGACTTTCAAACAAAAAGGAATCTACCCCCCTATAAGAACCAATAAGAACCAGACTCACTAATGTCAAAACCGCGGACCATTTAAGGGCCTTCAAAAAGAAAATTCTTCTTCTAACACTTAAAGATTTCTTAGAATTAACCCGAACGTTTAAATTGTGGTTGAATTTACGATTAGATTTCTTTCGGGATCTCAAACTGAAACGAGATCTTGAATCTTTTCTTTTATTTCTTTTACTCCTCATTTTCTCTGTAAGGTTATTTATTTCTGTCTCAACCGCATCGAAAGCTCCGCGATTTGCTGACAAAGATCGCCAAATTCAATTCCCTTTGCCTTTGCCGCTTTAGGCAAAAGACTAGTTTCGGTCATCCCTGGGATAGTGTTAACTTCCAAAACATATGGTGTGCCATCTTCAGATAGAATAACATCTACTCTCGAGTATACCTCTACTCCAAGAGCTTTATGTGCCTCAAGTGCAAGCTCTTGAACATGTTTCGTTGTTTCCTCATCAAGTTCAGCGGGACAAAAGTACTCGCTCCCTTCACCTCCTCCTAACCAAGGATATTTATTCTTCATATCATAAAATCCTGAGAGGGGCTGAATATGAACTATGGGCAATGCCTCTCCATTCAAAACACCAACTGTTAACTCTTTCCCATTAATGAATTCCTCAACAAGGATTATATCATCATATTTTGCGGCATCCTGAATCGCTTCCGGTATGGAGTAAGAGTCCCTTATTATATGAACACCGACACTAGACCCTTCCTTTGGTGGCTTTATAACGAATGGCATATTTAAAGAGGGTAATGCCCTCTCATCTTTAGAAATAAATTCAAAGTGTGGAGTATTAACACCATTCTCCACAAAACATTTTTTACTCAGACCTTTATCAAAGGCAAGTTCACTGCTAGTTGCCCCTGCCCCTGTATATGGCACTCGACGTTCATTCAGGATTCTTTGTAAAGAACCATCTTCACCAAACGTTCCGTGAATTACATTAAAAACAAGATCAACATCTTCATCCAACTCAAAGTTCCGATCTTCTATGCAAAGATCTATCACTTTTGCCCCTTTATCAGACAAAGACTGTGACACACTCTTACCTGATGCTATTGAAACTTCCCGCTCATTGCCAGGTCCCCCCATGATCACAGCTATTGTCTTATCACTAAACGACATATTTTGTGTTTTTTTATTTTATAATTAAAAATTTAATTTCTCCTGACCAATAATCTGTACTTCAGTCTCAAGATCTATTGACCTTTTCGTCTTAGCCTTAATCTTAATCTCATCAATAAGAGCTATTACATCCTTAGCCCTTGCTCCTCCATCATTAACAATGAAATTACCATGGACATCAGAAACTCTTGCTGCACCAACATTAGAATTTTTTAACCCCAACTCTTCTATGAGTTGCCCAGCAGAAATATCAATGGGATTTTTAAAAATACATCCAGCACTTGCCGCAATTGGTTGAGTTCTTTTTCGCCTTTCGACTGATTCACGAATCCGGCTATCTATCGTCTCCGCATCATCTTTAGTTCCTTTGAGGACTGCAGAAACTGCATAGTTCTCATTGAGCTTAGGAACGTTCCTATATTTACTATCAAAATCTTCAGCCATTTTCTCGTGAAGTTCTCCCTCTGAATCTAGATATTTTATACTAAGGACTTGATCGAATGTTTCAAAACCCATCGCACCCGCATTCATCCTCAACCCACCTCCCACATTACCAGGAATACCTTCCATCCACTCGAATCCGCTAATCCCATTAGCTTTAGCTATGTTGCTGACTTTTTTATATCTAGCGCCTACTCCAGCTGTAATAATATTTTCGGAAACTTTAACCTCTTCAAATTCACCACCGGAAGGGCGTATAACTGCACCCGGAATACCTCCATCACATATGAGCAAATTTGATCCTCTTCCCACCACTCTAACTTTAATCCCTTTACTACAGAAAAATTTTAAAGATTTAGCAAAAGCCTCGATACTTACCGGCTCGACCCAATACTGTGCAGGACCTCCAACCTTAATTGTAGTATGACGACTCATCGGTTCATATAGTCTACACTTAGTCTCGGGATCATCTAATTCGCGTCGCAGCTTATCTAAAATTTCTAGGTCTCTAGCAAGAGCAGCGCCAACTTCATGAATGTTACCTGCACCCAATGTTAAAATAGTATCGCCACATGAAAGAGCAGCTCCAACGTCAAGATGAGCAGTTTTCACATCAGAAACATAGCTAACTTTTTGGTGCCCTTCATCATGAATGGCCTTAACAACCGCTTCACTGTTAATGTTTTCAATCGGCTTCTCTCCAGCAGGATATATATCTGTAACAAACAGCTCATCAACTTCTCGGAACGCCTTTGCAAATTCATCCATCATGAGTTGCGTACGCGTATACCGATGAGGCTGGAAAACGCAGACCAATCTTTCTGGATTTAAATGCTTTGCTGTCGCAATAGTTGCCTTAATTTCTGTTGGATGGTGACCATAGTCATCAACCACAGAATAATTAGCTGAACGATACAAAACATCAAATCTCCTATTTGCCCCTCTAAATTCTCTCATCGCTCCAGATATATCTGAGAAATCTACTCCGAGCTCTGTTGCAAGAGCTATCACTGCTAGCCCATTTAAAACATTGTGCTTTCCAGGAACCCCTAAAGTAACTCTTCCCAATAAGTTTCCATAAGCAAACACATCAAAGTCAGTACTGCCCTCACGCATTTCACAAACTTTAGCACTAAAGTTATTACTAATTTCCCAGCCATACGAAATTACATTATTACGGAAGCCGCAAAGATTGGATGATTCTGAATCACTTGCACAATATATAATCTTTTTTTGTGCTGAATCTAAAAATTGATTGAACACATTACGAATACCTTCAATCCCGTCAGTGTAATGATCGAGATGGTCTTCCTCTACATTTAATAAAACAGCATAAGATGGATCAAACTGAATTAAAGACCCGTCACTCTCGTCCCCTTCCGCAATAAAGTGTTTACCCCCTTCGCTCCAATACGCGTTATTACCCAGAACAGGAACCTCTGCGCCAACATAATGCGAGGGGTTTAATCCCCCTGCCTGCAACACTTTAGCCGCTAATGCAGAAGTCGTTGTTTTGCCATGCGTCCCTGCTATCACTATACTTTCCTTTAGTGACATTATTGAAACCAGAGCTTCAGCTCGCCTTAGCATTGGAACACCCTCTTCGATTGAAGCATCATAGACAACATTACCTGGCTTAATTGCCGAGGAAAAAATAACCAAATCAGTGTCTTGTATCAACTCAGGAACATGCGGGCAATGGAAGCTCAACCCGGCCCTCTCAAGGCGATCTGTTTCCTTTGTTGACACCTTGTCAGAACCACTGACCCGATGACCAAGGCTTAATAGTAATGACGCCAAACCACTCATGCCCGAACCAGCAACTCCAATGAGGTGTATTCTCATTGGAAATTTAGCACCTGAGTGCAATTTATCTGACCATTTTTCTTTCACTTAGAATTTAGCTGTATTTGTTCACATATATTTTCCGCTGCGTCAATGACTGCCATCTTTCTCATTGCCGAACTCATTTCCCCGTAAAGCTCCTGATCACTATCAAACAATCGGCACAAAGCATTGGTCAACTCACTTCGATTCAACTCTCTCTCCTTCTTCAAAAATGCAGCACCCGCTTCACTATAAATTAGTGCATTGAGCGTTTGATGATCATCCGTTGCATAAGGGTAAGGTACTAATATTGAAGGAATCCCATGAGCGGACAGCTCTGCAAGACTAGAAGCTCCTGATCTAGCAATGGCAACATCACAAACAGCATAGGCCAATTGCATATGATCACAGAAGGGTGCTATATATGATTTAATCTTCGCACCTTCATATAATGAACATACTCTATCATAATCCGCTGGGCCTGTTATATGAATCACCTGTAACCCTAAGTCATTCAAATTAATTAGCGATTCTATTATAATTGAATTTATACCATGAGCTCCTTGACTGCCTCCTATCACTAATAATGTCTTCTTCTGATCGCTAAGATCAAAATGTTCAATGGCCTGACCTCGGTCGCGAGATTCTCTCACCGCCCCTCTTAATGGAGTACCCACAACTTCAACGTTCTTACCCGGAAAGTGTTGGCGGCATGACTCCATGCCCAACAAAACGATATCAGCCCAACGGGAAGCCACACGATTTGCTTTTCCTGGATAAGCATTTGATTCATGGATAAAAGTCCTAATTCCCATTTTTTGACCAGCCATTAGGGCAGGAAGTGATGTGAATCCTCCCATCCCAAGGACTGCATCCGCTCCGAAATCCTTTATGATCTTCTTACAAAAAAAATAACTTTTAATATACCTAAAAACAAAACTTACCATTTTTGGTGAATATATCTTGGGCATGCCGATTGATGGCAATGACGCATATTCAAGATGTTTGTGATTTCGAATTGCTATCGCATCAATTTCCTTCTCAGAGATAATAAGTAAAGGATCCCCACCTGCTTCCAATAAACACTCAGCTACCGCAATGCCAGGGAACAAATGTCCCCCTGTCCCACCACAAGCAATAACAACACGGGCACTCATTATTAATATTATATTCTCGGAGTTACTCTTGAACCGTTGAAAAGATCTGAATCCGGATCTTTTATGGGTGCGTGGCCCTGTCGATAAATGTTTAAAAGAATTCCAATAGCAGCCAAACTAAATAATAAATTTGATCCTCCATAACTAACAAATGGAAGAGGCAACCCCTTATTGGGCATTAATCCAGTAGTAACACCTATATTTATTATTGCCTGTAACGATATTAAAGTCACGAGGCCAAACCCAAGAATTTTACCAAAACGGTCAGGTGCAGAGCTTGCGATAGATGCACCAAATATTAACACCATAACAAAAGCTAAAACTACAGATAAAGTTGCGACGGCTCCAAGCTCTTCCCCGATCATAGGGAATATAAAATCTGTATGAGCATAAGGCATATACATTAGTTTTTCTCGACCCTCACCAAGACCAAGACCAGTAACACCCCCTTCACCCAAAGCCAATTGCGCACGCCATTGTTGCAGTCCAAATCCAGTCTTATGCGCTTCTAAATCAAGAAACGCAACAAACCTTTGAAGTCGGTTAGAATTCATGAAAACGGCAAAACCAAGAACGATTAATGAGCAAATCCCACTACCAAGAAAAAAACGAATGTTACCACCTCCCACAAGAAGTATTATCAATGATGCACATGTAAGTAATGCCGCAGTCCCCATATCCGTTTCGAAGCCAATGAGGGAAACAGGTATAAGAACTATTAATGCCGGATACATAAAACCGAACCGGACTTCACTTATTCTATCTTTGTACTTAGAGCACCAACCAGCTAACACGAAAATTACTGAAATCTTTGCTAATTCTGAAGGCTGTATACGAGCAAAATCAAAACCAAAATTACTGAGACCTATCCATCTGGATGAGCCATTTGCAGGTTGAGCGAAGGGAGGAACAAAACACAGTATTAACAAAAACAATGACACTGAAAACCATACCCACTTAGAACGGTTCCAAAAATGATAGTCAATTGAAGATGTGAGAGCACAAACAATAATGCCCAATCCCAACCAAACGATTTGCCTGTGAACATCATGATAAATATCTACTCTATCAGCAATAAAAACACTTGTACTAAGTAACATCACTACGCCTAAGACGAGCAATGCCACAATTGAAAAAACAAATATCTGTAAGCTCTTTTCTCCCATGCAAATAAGGATTTACAATCCCTTAAGGTAACAACAAAGTCTTTCCTATGCCTAGGGTTCTAGGATCAACTTCTGGGTTTAATTTCAATATCGAATCAACACTTACCTTATACTTTCTAGCTATTCCGTAAAGCGTATCACCTGACGATATAGTATGAGTCGAAGCAATTACCTGTTGTTCTAATCGATTACTCGAGGCAATGAAGTTATTTGTTGGTATCTCTTTAACAAACTTAGGCTGCCTCACTGGATTTGTTTTTGATACAGGAATGGCTCGAGGAACCGGTTCGCTTATATTTACGGGAGGGACTGATGATAAGAGCTGAAATCCGTCACCTTCATCTTCGATTTCTTTCAATATTTTATCTGTTTTTATTTTCTTAGTATTTCCTGACGGCGCCGCTTCAGCTATTGGTAAGGCATTCAAAGAAATATAATCTTCATTTGTCTGTTGAGGTGATATAGGAATCGGTAATTCTCCACCCTTATTAACAACCAAGCTCAACTTAGGAATCCGCAATACCCTTCCACTAACCAAGGGATGCTCCTCATCAATTAAATTCGCTGCCAATAGTTCAGTTCTAGAAATTTTATAAGATTCGGCAATTGCTCGAATACTATCTCCACTACGCACAGTGTACCGCTCAAACCCTTTATCCTTCTCTATACCAGGTTGCTTATTAGTTACACTTTTCTTAGTAATTTCTTTGGAAATATCTTCATTTTTCCCCTCCTCGGAATTCACAGCTGATGCAGTCACGGACTTCGGCTTGAACATTTCAAAAGCTAATATTCCGCCAACAGCAACCACATGAAGGATCAAAACAACAACAAATGCTCTCGAAAGTTTTATATTAGGAATCTCAGAATGCCATTGCTCATCAGAACTTGAATCGGACCCTGATCTACGGGTTCTTGCAAAAACATCCAGCCAATTGTGTCCCTTGCCATTACTATCTGTTTGTCTGTTCTTATTACTCATAATTTATTTTTGTTTTATTTGTTTTTCTACAGCTGCTCTAAATAAATCTCCTCTTTCCTCATATCCGGAAAACATATCGAATGATGAAGTTCCTGGTGAAAACAAAACTGAATTTACTCCGTTCGCTAACGACCTTCCCAGGCTCACTGCCTCATCGATATCTTCACTTAGGGTGCACTCAACTTGCCCCGCCCAGTTTTCAGCAATTTGGAAACGCGTTTCACCTATTAGAATCGCATGCTTAACGTACTTTGATACTGAATCGACGGCATCCGCAAATGACAAGCCCTTATCTTTCCCACCCGCAATCAAAACGATATCGTTCTCAGAGTCTGAAAACGACTTTAATGCACTTTCCATCGCATGAAGATTAGTCGCCTTAGAATCATTAATATAATCAACCCCATCAATTGTCGCGACCAGCTCACACCTGTGTCGAGGAGCAGTATAATCTGAAAGAGAACCTAAAATTGAATCAATAGAATGCCCTTTAATTTGAGCAACGGCAGTTGCTGCCATTAAATTTTCAGCATTATGAATTCCTCTGAGATTAGTTTGTTGTAAGCTAAATAACACATCGTTCCCGCAAAAAATATTACCCTGATCGAAGCTGTAGTTTCCTGATTCCTGATAAGCTGAAAAAGTTATTGTCTGGGCCTTAATTCCTTGCAGTTCATCTTTACCATTTATGACAGCCCAGTCCTTCTCATTCTGGTTAACAAATAACTTCATTTTTGCCGACCTGTATCCATCAATGTCTAGATATCTATCTAGGTGATCTGGAGCAAAATTAGTCCATACCGCCACGCTTGGATGAAATTCGCTGATAGTTTCTAATTGAAATGAACTTATTTCCAAAATTACAGAAGAATAGCTTATCGAATCACAAACTATATCAGCTAAAGGCCGCCCATAGTTACCGCCCGCAACTACCGTCTCTCCACAACCGTTTAATATTCTTTCTATTAGTTCTACAGTTGTAGTCTTACCGTTTGTTCCAGTAACCCCAATTATTCCAGATGAACAAAATGGGTACGAAAATTCCATTTCACCAATGACTCTGACTCCTGAATCTGTGAATTGCTTCGCTATCATCCAATCAAGACTTATTCCTGGGCTAATGACAGCCAAATCATATTTTTTAGGATTAGCACATACAGCGTGATCTCCGATTGCAATTTCACATCCCTCTGAACTGATCTCTTCTGCTCTGACTAGAAGTTCCGCTGAATTGCCCGTATCAAAAACACAAACATTAGCACCTTCGCGTAACGCTAACCTCGCTGCCGCCATCCCACTCTGGCCGCATCCTAACACTGCAATATCTATTCCTTTGTATTTCAGATTACTATCTTAGTTTTAATGTTGCCAATCCAATGAGTGCACAGAGAAGTGAGAGAATCCAAAAGCGAACGATTACCTGACTTTCATGCCACCCTTTAAGTTCAAAATGGTGATGTATCGGAGACATTCTAAAGAGCCTCTTTCCCCGAACTTTAAAACTGATCACCTGAAGAATAACAGACGTTGCCTCCATCACAAAAACACCACCAATTACTACGAGTAAAATCTCATGTTTTGAACATATTGCTAAAGACGCAAAGGCTCCACCCAACGCTAATGATCCAGTGTCCCCCATGAAAACTTTTGCTGGATGGCAATTAAACCATAAAAACCCTAACCCAGCACCCACTAATGCTAAACAGACAATGGTTAATTCTCCCGCAAATCTGCTGTGTGGAATTAGTAAGTATTTTTCACCTAATTGCTGATTGCCTACCAAATAACAAATTGCAGCATAAGCTAAAGCTACCGATATAGAGCATCCAATTGCCAACCCATCCAACCCATCAGTCAAATTTACCGCATTAGAGCAACCCACAATAATCAATACAAAGAAAGGCAAACAAAAGATGCCCATGTCCTGAATCAGTGAATCTTTATTGAAAGGCACATATAACTCACGGATGTATTCTGAAGTTTCCGGATTTAAATACAAATACAAACCCGCACTCAGTGACACTAGAACTTGGAGTGTCAGTTTAGTCTTAGCGCTGATACCTTTAGAATCCTTCTTTTTTACTTTCTGGTAATCATCCAAAAACCCAACGAAGCCTAAGCCTATAAAAACAACTACCACGGCCAATACCAGTGGATTAGTTAACCGCGCAAACAATAGGACACTGATCATCACAGCCGCCACAATAATCACACCACCCATCGTTGGAGTGCCAGCTTTAGAGTCATGAAGTTCGGCCAATTTATGAACTTCATCAGCACTCCTTATCGGTTGCCCCATCTTCATTGCAATGAGTCGTCGAATTAAATAAGGGCCTATTAGTAATGTTATACCAAACGCACAAATGCAGGCGACTCCAGCTCTAGAAGTGATGTAGCGCAACAACTGCACATCAACGCCTACAGTCTCTTTCAAATAATCGTATAGCCAGGGAATCATGAAATATTTATATTATTTATTACATTCTCCATTGCAGAGGATCGGCTCCCCTTAATCAGAATTAAATCACCGGAACAAGCCTCGTTATTAATAAACTCTGCGCATTCTTTGTGTTCATCGAAAAACTGAGAATGGCCTTTATTACCTTCCTTGGCCCCCTCATCTACTTGGACAGCCATTCCTCCAACACTAAGAATAAAATCAATACCCAGACCAACTGCTTCGGCCCCGATCCTACGATGTTCCGGTTCCGATATTGCACCAAGCTCAGCCATTCCCCCAATGACAGCAAATCGACGACCATCACAATTCATCTCGGCAAGGCATTGAATAGCCGCCAGAGTCGAATCTGGGTTGGCATTATATGTATCATCAATAATAACAACTCCTCCAAATTCACGTTTCTCTAACCTTCCCCCACTCAATTTGGCTTCGCTCAATCCTTGAGCAATAGTGTCAAGAGGTATACCCTCATTCACACCAACAGCAACTGCCATCAATGCATTAAGAACCATGTGCCTTCCAGGGACCGGCAATATCACTTCTGCTCGCTGCCCATTTGCATCTATCACAAAACTTGCTGATGCACTTTCAATGGCTATATCATCAGCCCTGATATCTGCATCACCAAACCCAACGCTCACGGTCCTTGCCTGAGTCCTTTCTGCTATTGATCTCGAGTATGCATCCTCGGCATTAAGAACAACAAACCCCTCTCCACTTACACTCTCCGCAAGTGCTCCTTTTTCTATAGCTATAGATTCGCGAGAACCCATATTCTCAATGTGCGCAACTCCAACATTAGTAATTACTCCAATGTTTGGGCTTGCTATATCAGCCAATAAAGCAATTTCACCAGGATTACTCATCCCCATTTCCCAAACACCAAATTGATGCCGGTCATCTGCATCTAAAACTGTAAGAGGAAGCCCTATATGGTTATTATAATTTCCAGCCGTAGCGCTTACGGAAAACCTTTCACTTAAGACAGAATATATAAAATCCTTAGTTGAAGTTTTGCCGTTACTTCCTGTTATTCCAACACCAGTTAGATTTAATGATTGCCTGTAATTTTTGGCGAATTCTTGTAACCCACTTAGGGTGTCTTTCACCACTATCACAGGAGCACTCGAATTTACATTCAAATCAGCGCCCTCCTGGACCATCACTGCAACCGCGCCATCAGCAAAAGCGTCCTGAACAAAATCATGCCCATTAAATGAATCCCCTTCCAACGCAATGAACAGATCCCCTTCCTTGATTCTTCTACTATCTGTAGACACAGAATGAACGAGCAATTGCTCGAAAGATGAATCAACAACTCCTTTCGAATAAGAAGCAACATCAGATAAACTTAATTCCCTCATAGCCTCCGATACTCCTCCTCTTCTTCAGTCTGACGTCTATTCTCCCGTTCTAATTTATCTTTTTCATATTGCTCTCTTTTTTCGCGAACCATATCCGCAAAAACATGATCACGATCATTCAGCATCTGCCCAGCAATTACACGATCGTCAAATGCGGTTCTCTTCCCTAAAACCTCTTGATAAGTTTCATGACCTTTACCTGCAATTAAAAGTATGTCTCCTGGAAGCAGATATGATACAGCTAAAGCAATAGCTTCCCGCCTATCCTCAACAACTTCATAGTGCGTTCCTTCAAATCCTGATTCAATTTCACTTATGATCTGGGATGGAGATTCACTCCTCGGATTGTCTGATGTGATAATTGCATAATTAGCAATACTTGCCGCAACATTGCCCATCTGCGCCCTCTTTGTAGTATCACGGTCACCTCCACAGCCAAAAACAACAATGAGCCGTCTAGGGTTAAGTTTTTCTAATGTTAATAGAGCATTACTTAATGCATCTGGTGTATGGGCATAATCAACATAAACATCGAAGGGCCTCCCCTCTGAAACGCTTTCTAATCTGCCTGGTATTTGCGGTAAATCTGCAAGATTAGAAACAGTCTCCCGAACATTCAAACCCATACCAATTCCAGCAACAAGAGCTGCTAAAGCATTATATACATTAAACTTTCCAATGAATGGAATGCTTGCCCTAATTTGTCGGCTGCCGACTTCAAGTATGAAGTCAGTACCTTTGCGGGTCTGACGCAAATCAACGGCTCGATAATCCGCTCCGACACCAAGACCATATGTCAGCGTCTTTAATTTCTTATTCTTATTGTATCCTATAATTTTTTTTCCCCACTCATCATCATAATTAACAACAGCAACTTTCTTTGGTTTGTTTTCACAAGATACCATTTGTTCGAACAATTCACGTTTTGCCTGATAGTACTGGTCCATACTTCCATGGAAATCTAAATGATCCGTACTAAGATTAGTAAAGATCCCAACATCAAACTGAACATGAGCCGTACGTTTTTGTACTATTCCATGAGAAGAAACCTCCATGACTGCCGCAACACATCCATTCGACAACATTTCAGATAAGTAAGATTGCAATTCAGGCGCCTCAGGAGTTGTATGAGTCACTACTGGCTCTTCTTTGGATCCAGTTTTGTAACTGATTGTACCTAGTAAACCGCACCTCCTCGGAGCTTTCTCTAAGAGATGGTATAATAAAAATGCAGTAGTGGTTTTACCGTTAGTTCCAGTGACTCCGGCAATTTTCATTGCACTGGATGGACTCGCATTAATCTTGTCTGACATCGCAGACATTGCATATCTTCCATCCGGAACTTTGACCCAAGGCACGTCCAATTCACCATTATCCGTTTCAGAAACGACTCCTGATGCTCCCGACTTGACGGCAGACTCAATGAAATCAATGCCGTTTGCATTTTGACCTTTTAGCGCAAAAAATAGCGACCCTTCTACTGACCTCCTCGAGTCATAACACAATGTTTGAATTAGAGGATCATCTGGGCCCGTAAGAACTGCCTGATTAATACTTTCTGTGAGCTTACTTAATTTCATTAATTCCCTAATCAATTAAGTTGCCTTGTAGAACCTGCCCCGAAGAGGGACCCAATGATCTCGTCGCTTTCCTAGGATCAATTCCCAAGTACGGCATTGCCGCAGCTGCAATCTTCGAAAAAATTGGAGCTGCTACTTTTCCTCCATATCGAA
>JASLJT010000170.1:0-21616 GCA_030747955.1 Verrucomicrobiales bacterium
CTCCGAACTGTGAAAGCTGTTTGTAGCGACCTCCATGGAAATAGGTCAATTTGTTATCGTTCAGGCCGAGCAAATGCAGAAGTGTCACATGCAGGTCGCGGATTGGGTGAATTACTTCAGAAGCTTTGGCCCCTATCTCATCAGTTCCTCCTACGATGGTTCCTTTTTTGATTCCTCCTCCTGCCAAAATCATTGTCATTGCATCAATGTTATGACCTCGTCCCAGGGCATACACACCACCTCTTCTATTGTTATCAGGTGTCCGTCCAAATTCACCAGTCCATAATACTAAAGTAGAGTCAAGCATGCCCCTTCTTTTCAAATCTTTAATGAGAGCAGCCATCGGTTTATCGACACTTCTTATGCGAGAGGAGTGCCCTCGTTCGAGATAGTCGTGACTGTCCCATCCACCTGAAAAAATTTGGACAAATCGCACACCTTTTTCTACGAGCCTCCGTGCCATTAGGCACTGGCGACCGAATGAGGCAGTGTGATTATCATTCATCCCATATTCCTCACGAATGGATTCAGGTTCACCGTCTAAATCGATTACGCCTGGAACTTCCATTTGCATTCTATAAGCCAGTTCATAACTTTGAATGCGAGCATCAAGGCTATTATGATGTGGATGCTTTTCAGCATGACGACGATTCATGAAAGCCAATTCGTCCAAGGATTGTCTTTGGTGTTTTCTAGTTTTGTGAGTAGGAGATTGGAGATCGAGAATGGGAGAGCCTTTTGGGCGCAAACGCGTGCCTTGGTAATGAGCAGGAAGGAAACCACTGCTCCAGTTCCTGGCTCCACCTTGAGGAAGTGCGAGTTCACTCATAACGACGTAACCTGGTAAGTTTTGATTTATTGAACCTAGACCATAGTTGACCCAAGAACCAATGGCCGGATCACCACCTAATCGGCTACCAGTATTCATATGAAATAGGGCTTCGGGATGGTTCAGAGATTCTGCCTGGCATCCTCGATAATTACACAGTTCATCAGCTATTTCAGGATCTGCCAGATGGACCCATTGGTCACTCATGTCCAGACCAGAATTTCCTACTTTTCTAGAACTAAAAGGGCTGCCGACGTAAAAACGATACCCTGTTGCGAGGCCTGATTTGCTTTTTGATTCCATTTTATGCAAGTCATTAAGTTGCGGTTTAGGATCAAAGGTGTCGACCTGACTCGGGCCCCCTTCCATGAATAACATAATCACTGCTTTTGCCTTTGCATTGTGCATTGGCTTTTTTGGTGAGAGCGGGCCTCCTGCGTCTTTTGCTAAAAGATCAGTCATTGCTAGGGCTCCAATTGAAGACCCTAGACCGTAGAGATGTTCACGCCGATTCTGGTATTGCATTTTTCGATAGGAGAAAATTTACTAGTATTAATAGATGTAAATGAATTCGTTAGTGTTAAATAATAACAAGCAAAGATCAGCTAAGGCTCTAGTGTCTGCACTCACGTCGGATGGTTTTTTGTCAGATGTGTAACTTTCAAAATTCGGCAGAATTTCTTCATATTTAAAAGGTTTCCCACTCAATTCCTCGACTAGGGAACGGGTGATTTTAGTTGGGTAAGTAATTTTATCTGGTTGGTGATTTTTGTGATACTCGCGCATCTCCATGACGTATTTTTCGAGACGTTCTCGTTCTTTTTTTTCTGGGACGCGACCGAATGTTAATTGGATGGCGCGTTTTACTTGGAGTGGAACGGTATCCATTTCTTTTTCAATACGAAGAGCCAAAGCGATTGATCTGTCACTCATGGTATCACTATTCATTAGAGAGAATGCTTGCGGGGTTACTGATTGGCTGACTCTTTCTTCACATGAATCATTAGGATTAGGCTGGTTGAAAATTTCGAGGAAAGGATCAGCTTGCCCGCGGACCCGGTAAGCATAAATAGTCCTGCGATTTCGTTCTTTTGGCGTTCTCGATGGTTGATGTGCAGGAGCAATAGAGAACTGGATCATCCGAGGCTCCAGTGCTACTTCCATATTAATTTCTGGCATAATTGGTAGCCCTCCAACTAAAGGATTGAGTTCTCCAGTTATCTTTAAAAGACTGTCTCTGATTTGTTCTGCTGTGAGTCGGTGCGGCAAATGATAAGCAAATAAATTATTTTCTGGGTCCTTCGTTTGCAGTTCCTTGAATAGAGGATGTGAACTTGATTGCATGTAGGTTTTAGAAAGCATTATCATTTTGTGTAAACGCTTAAATTTCCATCCATTTTCAACGAAATCTTTGGCTAACCAGTCCAACAGTTCTGGATGAGTTGGTTTCTGACCTTTGGTGCCGAAATTGTTTGGATTTCCTGCAATAGCTTTTCCAAAATGATGCTGCCAGATACGATTTACAATGGATCTGGCTGTGAGCGGGTTCTTTGGATTAGCAATCCATTTAGCAAAGGCTAACCGGCGTCCTTGTAGATCATTTTTAACTAGATAAGGATTATCATTGCCATCCGAGACAGGCACGCCAGTAGCACTCAATACACCGGGCCTTACCTTTTCACCAGGTGCTTGCATTGAGCCTCCCATATAAATTTTGCTATCAGGGATCCAATTCCCATTGGTTTTTTTGATCCTTAATTTTCTAGCATTTAAGGATGCGGGATCCTGACCATTATAAACACTTTGAGCCAGAGGTTCGTACCGTTCTAGGCGACGCCCCCAGATCCATGAATCCTGTTCTCTAACTTTTAAACGGCCTTGGTCAATATGATTGAGACCTACATGACGAGGAGGCTTTTTGTTGTCAGGTAACTTTTTCCGTTCGTTATGAGGAACGTAATCTGTGCCTGCCTTTACGAACCAATTCCTTGCAGCTTGTTCACGTTTTTCCACCAAATCTTTTGTTTTTTGTTTTGCATAATCTAGCATTTTTTGGACGAGTTTTTTTTCCTGAGAAAATCTTGCAAGGTTTTCTTCTTTCATGAATGGCGCATTCCTTTCTGCCATCTGTGTTCCAGCAAACACTGAATACATCCGGTAATAGTCGCGGGTGGGAACGGGATCAAATTTATGATCGTGGCATTTAACGCAGCGCATAGTAAGGCTCAAAAAGGTCTGTCCAACTGAGTTGACCACATCATCTAGGAAAATCTGGCGAGCTTCCGGTACTTTAACCATTGCTGGATCCCATGGCCCCATGCGGAGGAAACTTGTCGCAATAAGCAACTCCGAATTACGATGGTCTTTGGATTGTAGTTGCCACAATTCATCTCCGGCAATTTGCTCAACGATAAACTCATTGTACGCCTTATCGTTATTAAATGAACGCACTACATAATCACGGTATCGCCACGCATTAGAACGTTCATAGTCATTAGAGTATCCTCCAGTATCAGAGTAACGCGTTACGTCTAGCCAGTGTTGGCCCCAATGCTCACCATAATGTGGACTTTCAAGTAATTTATTAATCAAGTCTTCCCATGCATTCAATTTGTCTTTTTCCCATTTAATCCTGAACTGATAGATTTCATATGGTGAAGGAGGCAGTCCTGTGAGGTTGTAATATGCACGTTTTACCAGGACGCGAAAATTTGCTTCGGGGGCAGGAGAAAAATTATTTTTTTTAAGTTTCCGTTTAATAAAAAAGTCTATTGGATTCTTTTCCGTTTTTGGTATGGGTTCTTTTTGAATTTGTTGAAATGCCCAAATGTCATTTTCTTGGTATCGACGATATGTCCAATCTTCTGAGATTCCGCCGCTAGTTTTGACAAGTATACCATCTTCCGTAATTAATTCTTTTCTGTCCTTAGCAATATATTTTTCCTGAGTAGTTTGGTCTGGCCAGTGTGCACCTGTTTTGATCCATGTCTTGATGTCTTCGATTTGTTCCTTACTTAACTTATCATTTTCCTTGGGTGGCATAGCGGGCCAATCGTCTTCATGGTTCCTGGCGATAGCCAGATACAATGGGCTTAACATTGGATTGCCTGATTGAATGGAAGGTGCTCCACTTTCTCCTCCTCTCATAAGTCCTTCATGGGAAGTGAGGTCGAGGTCACCCTTTATTTTTTTTCCATCTTCTCCATGGCAAGCAAGACATTTGCTACTAAGAACATTGCGGACCTTCAGAGAAAAAAGACGTTCGCTTTTTTCTTGTTCTGAGGCCGTGACTTTTCCTATGGCAGTGCAATGAAATACAAGCAGTCCCGAAATAATGAAGTGTAGTTTCAATGGTAATAATACTACTATAATAGTAGATTATATCTAATTTTTAGCATGCTATTTTTTGAATCTGTTCTCTACGATTAGATTACAAAGGTAAGGAATGAATATGCAGGATTCTATGGCCTTTATTTACCCATAGCCGAGGAATGATTAGATTCCTTGTTCTGATGGACGTAACTGAATATCTCCAATTTCCACGTGCGAAGGAGCTTCAATGATATGAGTTACCGATTCAGCAACATTAATCGGATCGAGCATATGAATTTCATTTTTCAGTTTTTTCAGCTTTTCTTCATCTCCTTTAAAATAGAGATCAAGTAAGGGTGTATCCACAAAGCCTGGCGAGATCATTGCTACACGTGTTTTATTATTGGATGCTTTAAGTTCGAACCTTAATGCTTCGGTTACTGCTTTAACTGCAAATTTGGTTGCCGCATAAAATCCTCCGCTTGGCGGTACCCTGTGACCAGACATGCTAGATAAATTTATAATATGCCCTCCTTTCTCGGAGTCGAACTTTTTTAGAGCGAATTGGCAACATAGGGTGAGGGCTAAAACATTTACGTTTAAGAGTTCACGAAAGTTCGATAGATCTCCATTTATTATCGGTGCCTTTGGGGCAATTCCGGCACTATTTATTAAGATATCAATTTGTTCACCTGCTTCGCTGAAAAGTTTTTCGATTTGGTTAGTATCATTGAGGTCTGCAACGATGAAGCGTCCATTAATCGATTCGGCGAGACTTTGGATTTTCTGTTCATTGCGACCACTTGCAATGACTGAATATCCGCGCTCAGCTAATGCTCTAGCACAAGCAGTTCCGATTCCGCTCGATGCTCCGGTGATTAGTGCTGTTTTATTTTTTAAGCTCATATTTCTTAGGCCTAGGAAAGAGTTTAATATGTTTATCATAGACTCTTTGTAATTCTTCGATTGGAGTCTGATGATCGTCGACGCGTAGATCGCGGAATCTGTCGTTATTTCCACCGTATCCCCAATTTTCCTTTACTACTAAAAGTGAAGCTGACTGGCGGCCTCGTTTATCACCTCCTGCTAATTGACCGGCCTTAAGTGCATTTATTAATCGTTGCCCGAGTGGTGCTTTCCCATTGCTTTGAATGAATGATTTAGCCATCTCAGATATGACATTTTCATTGGCCAGAATATTACCTTGAATAGTGAAATTTTCCCCACTGATGCCCCCGGCCCATTTCATACATTTTTTTCCGGTGAAATTTGCTGCGTTACCATTCGAAGCCAAGACTCCGACTTGGCGGTATGCCTTAGCTGCGTCATCTTTTGTTAATAATACAATGACTTGTTCTGGCGATTTACCTTTTTTTAATAATTCTAATCCTTTCTGCCCATAACTGACATTGGCAAAGGATTGAGTGGCGATGGCTCCGATCTTGGCCCGTGCCCAAGGCACAACTGCTCCAACAGCTACGATTTTGCTTTGCACTGCTACACCTAATTCTCCAGTATCTGGATCGCTACCAACGATGGAGAATGTAGCTACCGGTGAAGATTCAAAATGACAACTAAGAAGTATTGAGATTGATAAATGGAGAGTCAGAATGGCCATAAATTAAGAGTTACCCTTTTATAATAAATATTCTATATGAGACTAATAATTTGGAAAGCATTGGTTCGTGGGCTATTTTTATACTCTAATGCCTAATACTTTTGGTCATAGCTTTCGAATTACTACTTTTGGGGAATCTCATGGTGGGGGTGTTGGAGTGGTCATTGACGGATGTCCTCCAGGCATTGAAATTTCAGAAGAAGAGATCCAACTTGAACTGGATCGTCGCCGTCCTGGACAAAGTGAGATTGTAACCCCTAGGGATGAGGAGGACCGTTGCGAAATTCTTTCAGGTACATTTGAAGGCAAGACTTTAGGAACTCCCATATCTGTCCTTGTTCGAAATAAGGATGCGAGGCCCGAGTCATATTCTGAGATGGCTCATAAGTACCGCCCCTCTCACGCTGACTTCACCTATGATTCGAAATATGGTTTAAGGAATTGGCAGGGAGGAGGCAGAGCCTCTGCCCGAGAAACTATTGGCCGCGTTGCTGCTGGAGCGATTGCTAACAAAGTCATGCGTGGGCAATTCAGTGAGAAATTTGATATTGTCGCACACGTGTCGGTAGTTCAGGACATCATTGCAGATGCGAATCTTACGGATCTGAGTCGTTCAGATGTAGAGTCTAATATTGTGAGGTGTGGAGATTTTGCAGCTGCAGAAACAATGATCGAACGAATTAAAGAAGCTAGATCCAATGGTAATTCATTGGGAGGAATAATCGAATGCGTTGTACGTGGAGTACCTGCTGGTCTCGGTGATCCGGTATTTGACAAACTAGAGGCTGACCTTGCAAAGGCGATGATGAGTTTGCCTGCTACAAAAGGATTTGAGATAGGTTCGGGCTTTGATGGAGTGCGTATGACAGGCAAGGAACATAATGATGCTTTTTATATGGATGAAGACCGTGTTAGAACAAAATCCAATCGTTCGGGTGGTGTTCAGGGCGGTATAAGTAATGGTGAACATGTTGTGTTCAGAGTGGCATTTAAGCCCACTGCCACCATTATGACTGAGCAGGAAACGGTCAATTCTTCAGGAGAAGAAACGACACTCAAAGGACGAGGAAGACATGATCCTTGTGTTTTGCCGAGAGCCGTTCCGATGGTCGAAGCGATGGCCGCATTAGTTATGTGTGATCACGCTCTTCGACAACGAGGGCAATGCGGTGATGGATGAATCAACTGATCCTGTTTTCTTGCATACTTGATAATTACTAAAGATAAATGGAATCCGATCTTTTTAATGGAGCTTTGCCTTTCCCGATTAATTTTACTACTTTATCTGTAGCTCTAGTTATTTTGATTGCTGTGATCGCTTTTTTGCGTGGAGTCATTGGTATGTTTGTTGGTTTGGGATGTATGATGATTGGGGTTTATTGCGCGTATACCATTTATCCTCGTTTACCTGGATGGTTATCTCATGTGATGGATAACCCTTCTCCATTATTAATTTTTTCGCTTACTCTAGGTTCTGCATTTTGTGTTTATTTATTTTTGCGATTACTCGCTGGAGCCTTTGTTTTGAGTCCATTCAGAAAAGAAGAAAAGAAAAGGATTTTTCGAGGGCCTATAGGTATGGTCTTAAGCTTGATTCCTGCAACTGCTCTCATATTTGTTTTGGGAGTGGCATTATGGACTGCCGGCACGCTTTTTTCTGTAGAACATACCAAAGAAGGTGTGTCTGTGCAGCCTGGATCAAATGCGACCCAAAGGCCTTTTTGGGCTCGGTGGAATTATGCTTTAGAAAGGGATTGGATAGGGAAGATCATTGGTAAAATTGATCCCCTTTCTGCGCGCGCTAAGGGTGCAATATCAAATTTTCTGGTCACTTTAAAGGATGATTCGGCTGGAGGAGAATTATCCAAACACCCTAAGATTTCAAGAGTACTCAGGACACCTGGGCTCCGAGACCTTGCGGATGATCCTGAAGTTGCAAAATTAATTAAGGATGGAGACTATATCCGTTTGTTGAATCATCCTAAAATGAGAGCAACAGCATCTGATCCGAAGTTCAATAAGTTACTTGATGACTTGCCAGTGGAGGAGATAGTGGACAAATCTCTATATAAGAAAGAACAGGGATTATTAGTGAGGAGGCAAAGTAGATTGCGCCTTGATCCTTGATCTTAATCTAAAAGCTATAAAAAATTGCGATATATTACAACCATAGGTCTGGAAGTTCACGTTCAGCTGAAGACACAAAGCAAGATGTTTTGTTCATGTCCTGTAGGTTTTGGCCATGAGCCAAATAAGAACACTTGCCCGACTTGTCTTGGTTTGCCTGGAGCCTTGCCAGTACTTAATAGAGGAGCGATAGAGAGAACTGTTTTAGCTGGAATTATGCTAGGGTGCGAGACTCCTCCTGTGAGTAAGTGGGACAGAAAGAATTACTTCTATCCTGATATGCCAAAGAATTATCAAATTAGCCAGTTTGATTTACCTCTTTGCTTGGGTGGGGGGGTTCCTCTTTATGACCATTGTTATCCAAAAGATGCACAGAAGGACATTACAGAGTCAGGTAAAGTGATCGGACTTACTCGAATTCATCTTGAGGAAGACGTTGCAAAGAGTACGCATTCATCTCATGGAACTTCTATCGATTTTAATCGTGCAGGAACACCACTCATGGAAATCGTTAGTGAGCCAGAAATTACTTCGGCCGAGGAAGCTTTTGCATACTTAAATTCACTCAGGCAGATATTAATTTATGGAGATCTTTCAGATGCTGACATGGAAAAAGGGCAAATGCGTTGTGACGTTAATGTTTCTATAAGGCCTGATTCACAGGAAGAGCTTGGCGTTAAGATAGAGCTTAAAAACATGAATTCTGTAAGTGCGGTTCGGCGTGCTCTACATTACGAGATCAGTCGTCAGATTCGCGTACTTAAAGAAGGGGGAGAACTCGTGCAGTCAACGCGCAGGTGGGATGATGATATAGGTGAGACTCAACAGATGAGAACTAAGGAGGACGCTCATGATTATAGATACTTTCCGGACCCTGATCTTTTACCCGTAAAGACTGAAGATGTTATTAAAAAAATGAGGCTTCAGGTCCCTGAGCTTCCTCATCAAAAAGCAGAGCGATTTGTAAAGGATTTTTCTGTCAGTGAATATGATGCTAGCGTCCTCTCAAGTGACCGAGATTTAGCATTATATTTTGAAGAAACAGCAAATGAATCAGAAGCGAAGAAGAAAGTAGCAAACTGGGTCATTAATAATGTGTTGGCAGTATTGAATGAGCGTGATCTTAAAGTTGCTCAATGTCCTGTCAGTCCTCCCAAACTAGCCTCAATTATTACAATGGTTGAATCCGGGAAAGTTTCTAATAATCAGGCAAAGGAAATCTTTGCAGTCCTATTTGATAATCCCGATAAGGATCCTGACGATATCATTAAGGAACTTGGGTTCGAGCCGGCTGATTCTGACCTCATTGAATCTATCGTAGATGAAGTCGTTACCAATAATCCCGAAAAGGTGACAGAGATCCAAGGAGGTAACGAGAAGGTAATTAACTGGTTAACGGGCCAAGTCATGAAAGCAAGTAAAGGGAAAGCGAATCCAAAAATTATAGGTGATTTATTGCGAAAAAAGATTCTATAAACTGAGTCAGATATTTAGTTTATTTCGTTATTTTCTATAGATGCTTTTTTTGGAATCATTTCTTTAATGCACTAGAGCACATGCGGAATTGACTTCTTTGTCTCTCAACCACAAAATAAGCCTTTATTTTTATGTGATTTTCCTGATGTTAGGGAAATAAACTGCAAAACCTAAGAATTTTTATGCTGCTACAAAAACTCATCGCTATTATTACAATTACGGCTGTTTCAACGGTTGGTTTCATGATTCAGGTCGCTTCTGCTGAGGATGAAAAAAGAAAAGTTAATCCTGAGACCGATAAGGCATATGAGCATGTAATTGCACCGATCCTTGCATCAAGATGCACAGGATGTCATGGAGCCATTAAAGCAAAAGGGAAGTTCCGGTTACATACAAAAGAGGAGATACAGAAGAGCGAAACTGTCGTAGGAGGTAAAGTTGGAGAGAGTTCCCTCATTGAACGCATTATGCTTCCTGACGATGACGAGGATGTGATGCCTCCTGAAGGCAAGGATCGTCTTAGTGCGGAACAGAAAAAAATTATTAACTGGTGGATAGCAGAAGGAGCCAGTTTTGATAAGAAAATCTCAGAACTTAATGTTCCTGGCGATGTTGGAACAATTATAGCAGGCCTTGTTTATTCAAAACCCAAGGAGGTGGTCATTACCAAAGCATTTAATCTTCCAGATCTTGCCCAACCTGCTGATGCTGGTGCAGTCGGAGCGATAGGGAAGGCTGGGGTGCTTATTATGCAGCTAGCTCAGGACACCAAATATTTATCTGCGAATGCAATTAATGTTGCTAAAAGTTTTAATGACGCGCAGGTCAAACTTTTGATTCCAGTCAAAACCCATCTCACATGGTTGGACGTTTCTCGTAGCGGCATCACTGATCAATCCGCATCTGACGTTGGCCAATTATCAATGCTAACAAAGTTACATCTTGAGAATACGAGCATAACCGATCAGATGCTCCAACATGTAGGAAAACTTTCGAATCTTGAGTATCTTAATGTTTATGGGACCAAAGTAACAGATGCAGGACTGGAACATCTTAAAGGCTTAAAGAAACTCAAAAAATTATATGTCTGGCAGACGGGTGTTACTGAGGCTGGAGCCAATAAATTGAAAGAAGCTATACCGGGTCTAGACGTTAATATGGGTTGGAAAGAACCCAAAAAAGAGGACAAACCTGAAGAACCCAAAAAAGAATAAATTTCATTTATTAATTTGTTCAGTTGGTTCAATTTTTCCAGAAAAACGGAGATTCAGACCTTTCTTTTTCCAATATTCACAGATTTGTGTTTCGATTTTATTGAACCCTTTATCTTTCCAAAGCGTTCCTTGATCAGCTGGAATAAAACGAACTGATTTTGTTTTATGTGCATGAATATTTTTGGCTGAATTATCAAGAAACGTTTTTAGTCCTCCGAGCTTAAGAGAAGCTAGTTCCATTTGATAGTGAGTTAAAAACAATGCTCCTGCATATTTAGCATAAGCGTTCTTTTCATTGATTGTGGTGTCCTTTGCCCAAGTGTGAGCAGACATCATTGTGAGGTTCTTGAGGGATGGAATCACGATTGTCGGCTGATCTTTACGTAACCAGGTTACATTTAAATGTTCGATGATCTGCTTTGAACAATTAATGAACCTGTATCTTCCTGGTGCATATTGTAGCGCTGAAAAATATTCTGCTATTCCTTCAGTGAGCCACGTTGGTAATGCATGAAATTGATCACCCATGGCTTGATGAATGAGTTCGTGTACGAGTAACTGGTAACGTTGGCGTGGTTGTAAGTTTGAACCTTTATTTCTTGTTATTACTAGATGCTCAAAACTGACTTTTACTTCTTGGCTGTTTCCATCGAAGTATCCTATCGTTCCTTTAGGCGCTCCCGATTTAATGTATTCTGATTTATTTTCAAAGATACGGACCACATGTTTTTTTTTGTTTCCAGACTGTCTTTCGTAAATTAGTTGGAGTGGAAATAAAACCAAAGCACGTTGGACTGATTCCGCCAAAGTCGCGATTTCAGTGACTTCATTTTGTCTAATCCTTTGGGCCGCAATTATGAGGTATGAATTAGTTTCGTATTTGTATCCATTTAAGATTTTAATTTCAGTCCATTTGGCTTTAGGGGCGTCAAATTTTTGGGGCCAGGGCTTTGAATGGCTCAAAGATTGTAATGCAAGTAATGCTATGATCATTGCTCCCATTTTTATATTACGAATACAAAGTTCTTTCACATTATTATTTATATAAAACCGTCAGATTGAGTCTCTTATATGATGGCTAGTTTTGGCTCATTGCGAATTGAATTATTATTTGGGTTTCCTTCTCGCGTTGTTTGGTAAAAATGCTAAAGTTAAGTTTTGTTAAATATTTATGAGAAACCCATTCACTCAATTAGGATTCATCACTATTATTCTCGTTCTGTTGTTAGGATGTTCATCTACTGGTGGAAAATATGAAAATAGTGGCAATACGGCCTATTTAGATGGGGAAGGCAAGAGGCGTGGTTTATTTGGTGGGCGTAAGAGAAATAAATCAGCTCCTCTTCAAAATCCAAATATTAATATCCGAGTGGATCCTAGCTTAGCCCGTTCATTGACTTACTCGCGTGTAAAAACTAACGGACCATTCATTGCTATGACTTTCGATGATGGCCCTCATCCAGTCCATACGCCTCGGTTATTGGACATTCTCAAAAGAAGGAACATAAGGGCTACCTTTTTTGTTGTGGGGACAAATGCTCGACGATATCCGCAGTTAATTAGAAGAATAATTGCTGAGGGGCATGAGATTGGAAATCATACTGTAAACCATAAGTATTTGAGTAGGATCAGTGTTGAACAGGCAAGGGCGGAAGTGCTTGGCTGCGAGAAGGCAATAGTGGCGGCTTGTGGAGTTAAACCCCGAATACTCCGACCTCCTGGAGGGCATATCAACGATCGAGTTAAGGTCTGGTTGAAGAAAGAATTTGGATATAGCACAATCATGTGGGCCGTTGATCCAGAGGACTGGAAGCGTCCAGGATCTGATGTGGTGGCTAATCGTATTATATCAGAAACCGATCCGGGTGAAATTGTGCTGGCTCATGATATTCATGGTCCGACAATCGCAGCTATGCCAAGGGCACTAGATGGGCTGTTAGCCAATGGGTATCGATTTGTGACTGTTAGCCAGCTCATTGCTATAGAGCGGCGAAGCATTGCCTCACGCCCTAGCTATGGTGATAATTTACTTAGCAGTTCAATTCATTTGAATGGTCAAAAGCAAGTCCGATAAGAAGAGTACCTTCAAGTACATTTACACTGATAGAAAGTCCTGCTAAGCTTACAGCATGCAAGCTGATGATTTCTTTTCTGCTCGTGAAGGCTTGCGGAAAATCTTAACCACTTTCAGGGAAGCTGGGCATGATCTTGGCATGCCTGAATCGGAACTGGCAGGTCTGAGCTCTGCTGCCGCGGCACTTGACAGCTCGCTAATAGTAATGGTGCTCGGTGCCAAAGGTTGCGGTAAGACTAGTTTAATTGAAACGATATTAGGAGAAAAATTATCAACTTCCAAAGACCAATCATCTGCGCCAATCATATTTTGGCGGCATGGGACCTGTTCAGCTGACCAGATTGAGAACGGCTTCACGGAGTCTTATCGTCCATGCTCAGGATTAAAGAAATTTGAGTTCATTGAGGCTCTCGATACCTGCAACGTTTCTGATCCAGATTTGCTAAGGAAAACGTATTTGATAGCTGATGTGGTTTTGATGGTTTTTACGGCAACGGATCCTTGGGACACTGAATCCTTTGACTTTGTTAGTGATTTAGAAATTGGAGTTAAGCGTCCGGTAACAACAGTCATTACTAATATTGATCAACGTACCGATGAGGAATTAAATGCTATCACTGAATTTGTGAGGAATTCAGGAAATAAAAGGCTGAATGATGAAATTCCAATCCATCAAATTTCTTCATCTGGTTCATTTTCAAATCGATTAAATAATAATAATCAATTGCTTCTCGAATGGATAATTACATCTCTGGAAAAGAGACAGTTTTTCGTGGATAGGCGGGTCCGGGCCGAATTGACGCTCACGAATGCTACAAATCAGATGGCTCAAGTTTTGGAGAGTGCTGCCGAGACAACTAAGACCGAAGAGGAATGCTTATTGTCATTTGATAAATTAATATCTCTTTCTCAAGAAGAAATGATTTATGATTTTGCTGAGGCCCTTAAAAAGGATCTTGATGTCTTAAAAAATGAATTAATAGATCTCCGGAAGATTTTGATTAAGTCGAACAGTTTAATTAGTATTTTATTTTTTATTGGTAGTAAAAATTTCTTTTTACAGAAGCATCGGATTGTAGAAAATTTGAATAAAAGCATAACGAATCATGAGGTTCTAATTGTGCAGAAAATAGAAAAATATACTAAGGATCTTGATCAATATTTTAACGAAGGGTTTAGTGACCTGATGAATGATGCTGAGTCCTTTTCTTTTGGTGATTCGCAGAGCGTTTCATTTGAGTCTTGGTGCCACGAGACCTCCAATTCCGCGAGAGACATACTTGAAAAAGAGATCATGGAAAGTGATAAATTTAAACTGATAACTTTCAAATTTCGAAGTTCGTCCCTATTTGCTTTTTGCACATTGTTGACAGCTTCTATTTCTTTGTGGTTTATGTATTCAAAAATGGAAAATCCCTTTTATGGGATTTCATTGGTCTTTTTATTAATGGTTGGAATTTTCTTAATGTTGTCGATTCAGATGAGACGTAAGGTCATTTCATTATATGAAGAGGAATCCGCTGCCATTCGAGAGCGGATAAGGCAGCAACTCACGGAACTGTACAGTTCACCGATTGAACATTTCTATAAATCCTATAAGGATGCGAATTTAATGTTAAGAAATAAGTATAAAGAACGCTCTTCCCGACGTAAAATTTCTAGCGTTAGTGTATCAAATGCTTTGAAAACAGCCAAAAATATCTTGGCAAAGCCTCTTTTTTAATGACTGATAGCTGCACCAAATAACCAAATGCCTGATCATTCCAATATTGGCACTAAGAATAATCGCTCCAATGTCTTTCGGTCCCGTTCTATAAGTACAATTTTTTTATGGGCTCTAATTGCTTCTGCTGTTTATTTCGATAGGCCAATAATCTTTTCTTCCATTATTATACTCATAGGTTCCTTGGGAGTTTATGAGTTTTTTAGTTTGTTAGGGCTCAGAGCTACTCCCGCATTTCAAAGTATTAGGATTTCTACTCTGATTCTCAGTTTTCTGTATCTGTCTTTGATGGCCTATTTTTTGAGTGCAGGGTGTGATATAGGCATCATATATATTGATTCTGCCTCTATTGCTTTGGTAGTGATTGTTTTGACGGTCCTTCTTTTATTCTATCCCATTGATGGAACTAATACTAAGGACTTATTTTTTAGTTCCTTATTTGGATTTATCTATGTCCCGTTATTGATTTCGTTTTTGCTACGAATTCTTTATTTGAATTATGATTCTTCTGAGGGGCAGGGGGGTGAGTATTATATAATATATTTATTAGTCGTAACAAAATTTTCTGATATGGGTGCTTACCTAATTGGGACACTCATTGGAAAACATAAGATGATTCCACATATTAGTCCGGGTAAGACTTGGGAAGGATTTATTTTTGGATGCTTAACATTTGCTGTTGGAGGTGGATGTTTAATGTTTTATTTATTCAAAGATGAAATGCCATTGCTTGGATGGCAATCAGTTGTAATTTTAAGCTTTGTTCTTGCATTTATTGCTGCTCTCGGTGATTTGGCCGAGTCAGTTCTTAAACGCAGTCTTGCGGTTAAAGACTCTGGTAATATATTGCCCGGCATCGGTGGTGTTCTGGACCTAGTCGACAGCGTTCTTTTTACTGCGCCAGTGTTGTTTATTTATTTAACTTACTTATCTTAAATCATGGCCAACAGTACAAAGAAAGTGGTCATTTTGGGGTCAACCGGATCGATCGGAGTTAGCGCGCTAAAAGTAGCCAATGATTTATCTGAAAGGATTGAAATTGTGGGGCTCGGTGCTCATCAATCAGCGGACAAACTGCTTTCTCAGCTGAATCAGACTGGTGCACGTGCGGCTTGCCTCAGTGATCAGGATGCGGCTGAAAGTATTAGTGCTGATATTCCTTCTGGAGTCGATATGTTTTCGGGTGAAGAGGGATTAGTTGAGCTTGCTACTCTTGAAGAGGCAGACATTGTGTTGATTGCCATTGTAGGCGTTGCGGGTCTCAAGCCTGCATTGGCTGCCCTAGAAGCAGGCAAGGATCTGGCCGTTGCGAGTAAAGAGATACTTGTTATGGCTGGGCAAGAAGTCATGGAGACAGCTGCACGGACAGGGTCAAAAGTTTTGCCTGTTGATAGTGAACATAATGCAATTTTCCAATGCCTTGAGGGTAAAGAATCTGACACTGTGTCGCGGTTAATATTGACAGCTTCAGGTGGGCCTTTCAGAAAATACGGAAAGAAGGATTTAGAAAATGTTAGTGTTGAAAAGGCTCTGGATCATCCTACTTGGGACATGGGACCAAAGATCACTATCGATTCAGCGACTCTCTTTAATAAGGGTCTTGAAATGATTGAAGCACGATGGCTCTTTGATATTGAGATGGATCGAGTTGATGTTATCGTTCATCCGCAGAGCATTGTCCATTCGATGGTTGAATTTATTGATGGATCGATTTTAGCTCAGCTCAGCGTTACAGATATGTGCTTCCCTATTCAATACGCTCTTACATGGCCGGATCGAGTTCCGAACAGTTTGCCTCCTGTTGACTTTGCTGATCTTGGAAAATTAGATTTTGAAAGACCTAGGACTGAGGATTTTCCTGCACTGAACCTTGCCCGTGCAGCTGGTAATGCTGGAGGAACTTTGCCAGCAGTGATGAATGCGGCTAACGAGGTTGCAGTCGCACAATTTTTAAAAGGCCAATTAAGCTTTCCCAGTATATGGGAACATGTTGAATCAGTAATGACAAATCATAAGGTTATTGAGGGCCCAGGCATTGATGAATTAATAGAAGCCGATCAATGGGCTCGAAGCTATCCTATTGTATGATCCATTTCCGTTCAATTTCGACACAGTTTTTGCGATCATGGATCTGAGGTGATATAGTGGCTGATCTCAATAAATAAAACCTCATAAATACATAAAAAATAATGGATTCAGTTATAGGCCTCGGAAAGATATTATGGACTCTTTTTCAGGTCATTGTCCTTTTTAATATACTAATCGTTGTTCATGAATTAGGCCATTACTGGGCAGCTAAATGGAGAGGACTCAAAGTAGAAAAATTCCAAATTTGGTTTGGTAAACCTATTTGGAAAAAAAAGATTAAGGATGTGCAGTGGGGGCTCGGATGGATTCCTATGGGCGGCTTCGTTGCTTTGCCTCAAATGGCTCCAATGGAAATGCTGGAAGGTAAGAACGAAGAGCAGGAAAGTCTGCCTTCAATAACACCGAAAGATAAGATCATTGTGGCCTTTGCCGGACCATTATTTAGTTTTGGCTTGGCCTTTGCTTTTGCTCTTCTTGTTTGGGGATTTGGTAAGCCTGTAAGAGAACAGCTTCAGAGCACCGTAGTAGGTTCAGTGGTACCAGGAATGCCTGCTGAGCTAGCTGGCGTTCTTCCTGGAGATCAAATCCTTAAAATTGATGGAGTCAAAGTACAGAGCTTTGCAGGAATGGTTGATTCAGTGCTCGAGCGTATCATTTATAGTGAGGGTGAGGAGATTGTTTTATCAATAAAAAGACAAGGAATTGATGAACCTATAGAAATTCGTTCTGGTTTTAATAAGGAAGAAAGACCAGCTCATCAGAGGCAAGATTTCCGAAGGATTGGAGTTGTGCCGATATCAGAAGCCGTTGTTGATATTACAATTTCCAATAGCCCTGCAGACAAGGCCGGTCTTGAGAGAGGAGATAAAATTCTAGAAGCGAACGGTCAAAGATTATTTGGCCGAGAAATGTTAAGTTTCATGATACAGAAAATGGGTGATGACATTAAACCCATCGAATTACTTGTTCTGAGGGGTGATGAGAAGATAAAAGTTTCAATAGTGCCAGAAGCTCCAATTCAACCAGAAGGGAACCCTGCTATGCTTGGATTACAATGGCAATTACCTCCAATGACCATTCAGAATCCAGGACCCAATCCCTTTACTCAGATTTGGAACGGAGCCACTGCTATATTTAGAACTCTTAGCGCATTGATGCCTTGGCATGATGCTGATGTGAGTGTTTCACAGATGAGTTCAGCAGTTGGGATCGGTAAGCACTATTATGAAACACTTAGTGATCCAGTTTATGGTTGGCGTTTTGCTTTTGTTCTGAGTGTTCTTATTAATGTGAACTTGGGAATGTTGAACCTTCTTCCTCTCCCCGTCCTAGATGGAGGTCATATTGTGATGGCACTTTATGAATGGATATTTAAATCTCCTCTCAATATAAAATTAATGGAAATGTTGCAGTTCGGTTGTGCCTTACTTTTAATATCTTTCATGGTTTATGTGACTTGGTTTGATATTGGTGACTTATCTAGTGAGTCAGAGGATCCTGAGCCAATCGTGTTTGCTCCTTGATCTTATTGAATTAATAGACGCAGATGGATTTTAAATATCCTCAAAATTTTTATCGTTATCAGAGGAGACTTACTCGTCAGGTTAGCGTTGGTGCGGTGGGCGTTGGTGCTGAGAATCCGATCCGTATACAATCAATGATTACTGCGGACACAATGGACACTGATGCTTCCGTGAAAGAGGTCATGGAACTGGCTGATGCTGGTTGTGAGATAGTAAGGATAACGGCACAGACTCGAAGGCATGCTGCTAACCTTGAGAACATTGCCCGGAAAGTTCGTTCGAACGGATGCGATGTACCATTAGTGGCTGACATTCATTTTAAACCGGACGCTGCATTGGAGGCTGCTAAGTGGGTAGAAAAGGTCAGAGTTAATCCAGGAAACTATGCAGATAAAAAGAAGTTCGAAATACGTGAATACAGCGATCAGCAATATTTAGAAGAATTACAAAGAATAAGAGAGCAGTTCACGCCATTAGTTCAGATCTGTAAGGAACGAGGAGTTGCTATGAGGATTGGAACTAATCATGGAAGCCTCAGTGATCGTATCATGAATCGTTATGGGGACACTCCGAGGGGGATGGTTGAGAGTGCAATGGAGTTTGCACGGATTGCCAGAGAATTGGACTATCATGAATTTGTTTTCTCAATGAAGGCAAGTAATCCGAAGGTAATGATCAGTGCTTATCGCCTTTTAGTTTCAGCCCTTGAAGCTGAAGGGACTGACTGGAATTACCCATTGCATCTTGGAGTTACAGAGGCCGGAGACGGTGAAGATGGACGCATTAAAAGTGCAATCGGAATTGGTTCATTATTAATGGATGGAATAGGAGACACGATACGTGTTTCCCTGACTGAGGATGCTGTTCGAGAAGTGCCCGTTGCCCGTGCTCTTGCTGCAGCATGCGAGCGAGAGGTGAAAGAAGGTCCGATTAATTTCCATTCGGAATCAGATCCATTCGATCCATTTGTTTACCAGCGTCGCCTTTCGCAAAGAATAGAAGTTCAAGGACTTAATGTTGGAGGTAAGGAGACGGTAAGAGTTTTAACTTCGGAGGAAAAATTTGATGCTGTTTCACATAAACTTTCAGAAATGGGTGAATTTCAACCTGAAATAGTTGTAGAGAATTCTGGATTAATTGCAATTGATCCGCGCGATGATGTAGCAGTGAGCGAGATTAATGACCGCTCGGATGTGACTCTCGTCACATTGTCTGATGGTTTGAATATACCTGTAGTTTCAGGTTTCAGATTGCTCGCATCGCGCGTTCATCGGAGGCACCCTGTGATAATCAAAGATACTCTTTTTCCTAGTACGGATTCTGAAAAAAATTTCGAGGAAACTTTACTTGTGGCTGCAGCAAATATTGGTTCGCTTATTTGCGATGGTATAGGTGATGCTATTTTAGTTCAAGGTGAGGAAGCTCCAGGACAGTCCTTGCGGTTGGCATATAATATTCTCCAAGCATCGGGTGCTCGAATATTTAAGACGGATTATGTGGCCTGTCCGAGTTGTGGACGTACATTATTTGATCTGCAGGAGACAACGGCAAAGATCCGAGCTGCTACGGGTCACTTGAAAGGCGTTCGAATTGCAGTCATGGGTTGTATTGTTAATGGGCCTGGTGAAATGGCTGATGCTGATTTTGGTTATGTGGGAGGTGCTCCAGACAAAATTAATCTGTACGTTGGTAAGAAAGCAGTGAAGTTTAATATTCCTCAGCAAGAAGCAGTTGATCGGCTAATAGATTTAATTAAGGAACATGACCGATGGGCCGATGTTCCAGATACAATTTCTGATTCTCATTAGAGATTTTAGTTGAAGATTACTGTGCAATTTTTTCCTTCAGACTATTTCACAAGACTAAAAAAGGAGGAGATTTTCCCTGATCCTAAACAGCCGCTTGAAATTGATCTTGGCTGCGGGGACGGGTCTTTTTTAATTAATTTAGCTGTAAATTTTCCCTCGAAAAATTTTCTTGGTGTAGAGCGTTTACTTGGGAGAGTTCGAAGAGTTTGTCGGCGTTCGCTAAAAGAAGAAATACAAAATTTAAAAGTCCTTAGGTTGGAATCTTCTTACACATTAGAGTGGTTACTCCCAGACCACTGTGCTTCACGAGTCCATTTGTTATTTCCAGATCCATGGCCAAAGAAAAAACATCATAAGCGGCGATTAGTGAGTGAGCGATTTTGCACTTCCCTTGTCAGGGTCCTAGAGCCGAACGGTGAATTTTTATTTAAAACTGATCACTTGGAATATTTCGAAGAATCAATGTCAGTTTTAAAAAACTCCAGATCATTGAAAGAAATTCGATGGGACCCTGATTCTTATTATCCTCAAACTGATTTTGAGAAGTTGTGGACTGACCAAGGAAAAATTATTTATTATGCTAGATTCAAACCCAAATAAATAATTATCCAATTTTATTTATCTCATTGAGTCTGTGATGAGCATTGGCTGAGTGTCGGGTTTCGGGAAACCGATCGATTACAGTTTGTAATAAAGCTTTCGCGTGCTCTTCGTCTTGTTTTGATTCTAAATATATTTGTTGTAGCCGAAACAGTATAGCGGCCGCATCATTTTCTGCCCAGTCAGTATTTTCTAATGAATCTTCGAAGGTTTCGATTGCTGCATCCACATCATGTAAGTATTCTTGCTGAATCTTTGCGATTTCAAATACAGGAAAACGGTTCTCTGGTTCTTCTGATACTATTGCGCGGTACGCTTTAATTGCTCCTTCGTAATCTCCCTGAGACACTTTGGCTGCGGCTTTGATAAGAGGATCGGGTTTTATTTGTTCTGGAGCAGAAAAGAAAAACGCTCCGATCTTATCTGCTAACGACGGAAGCATCACTAAAACAACGAAAAGTCCTAAGCCGATGGCAATAAAAAATGTTGCGACAAATTTAGTGCCAATTTCCCATTCATTCCATTTTGAGCTGATTGTCCATGCGAGTAGCACAGTTGCGGAAACAGAAATAAGGACAAGGATTAATTTCTTATTGGTCATTAGGGATTAATTAAGTGATTTATTAAGTCAAAAATCTAAAAGCAGAAACCGTAAAGTTGATAATTTTTAAATATAGAATTCTGAGAAGGGATTTGAATCTTTCGTTTTTTATAGGCTATTGATTGGATTTTTGAATAGGCATTTAGTCATTTTCTTTCTAACTGATTGCTAATGAAAGGTCCAATTATTGTTACTCTTATATTAATATTTAGAAAACATTAACTATTTCAGTGAATTTTAACTATTTGAAGCAATCATTTTATTTTATGTCTAAAGCTAGAAAAACCTTGCGATTGGTTCAATTATTAAGGATATTACCAAAGTAATAAGGTAGAATAGAATTTAATTTTAAGAGCCTCTAGTAATTTAAAAAATAATCAATTAATAGATTAACACGAACAATGAAAAAAAGTTTATCGAAGCAAATTTTGGTTTTTCTCCTCACTTTCGGTTCTTTAGCAGTTTTTAGTGCTGCCGAAACGAAATTTAATTGCTCAGAAATAGCTAAGCAGACCAAGGCAGCAGTTAGTGCTAAGCCAGGTGCAGCGGCAAGTACTGTAACAAAGATGATTAGTAAACACGAAAATTGTGTTTGCTCGATTGTTAAGGCAGCCATTGCTGGT
>JASLJT010000171.1:0-5771 GCA_030747955.1 Verrucomicrobiales bacterium
TTAATAAATTTATAATGAGAAAGCGCTTCATTGTCTGTGAATTTTCCCAAAGTGACTCCTACTCCAGAATCCATTTCAGTAAAAATGCTAGCTAAAATACATCCCGCCATCTCCCTGGAATCTCTGATGATAATAGATTGCATTTTTTCAGGATTAATAATTTCGAGCATCTCTTCCGCAACTCTTGGAAGATAAATAATTTCTTCAATTTGTTGCTCTAGTCGCAACTGTCCTCCTGAAGTGAAAATTAAGTCTCCATCCCGTTCTGCCCTCCGGGCCGCATCAATAATACTAAATGAACTAGGGAAAGAATAATCAACAATCATGGTCCCAGGTCGAACCTTATCTATATTTATTATATTCGGAACATTCGAAACCGCTATAATTAACTCCCCCTCATAAACTTTATCAGAGAGTTTATTGTTACAAGAGCATATATCAATTTCCCCGGAAAATCCACTCGCCAAAAGTTGATCCTGAAATTCTTTTAGGCGATCTTCTTGCCGATAAATGTCTGCCATGATGACACCACGCGGATGCGGTAAAACATCCAACATAAGGTCAAGCGTACCCTTCCCGATCGAACCTAGACCAATGAAAGATACTTTCATATCAGAAATATCTCGACCCGAACGAGCTAGAATTCCCTCAATAGATTTTATAATCGTGGCACAACGCGTTGCATTACCCGTAGTAACAATTGGCAAAGTAACTTCTTCATCATTCTCCCTCATCCAATTAATCACATCCAAACCATCTTGAGTAACTAGTGGGAGAATGCCCGTAAGTGACACTTTGCTCGCGCCTAATTCTGCAGATAAGCGCAACCCATCCATAACGATTGATCTAATTGAATCGGAATCATTGTAAAGATCTGCCTCAAAAATTGGTAGCATGACAAGCCCTATAGTCCCCCATTTAGTCCTATAGGAGTTAGTCAATCTCGCCTTATTACCAAACCAATTATTAATCAATTCTGTTTTAGTCAGACCAGTCATCTCACCGAATGATTCAGGTATGTAAGAAAGAGCAACAGCATCAATATTCGGGAAAGATTCTTTTCTATTATTATCAATGAACTGAAAAGAAAGGTATTCAGTGTCCACTTCCTCTCCACTAGGTAATGTTTCAGAAACATTTTCCATGAATTCAGAGGAATCGACAAATCGCGCAAACTTTTCGATTGTTGGAAATCTGAAAAACACCTCTAAGGGAATCTCCTTCCCCAAAGCATGCGATATCCTAGAAATAATTTTGACTGCCAGCAAAGAATCACCGCCCATATCAAGAAAATTATCCTTGATACCTACTGTAGGATTATCAAAAGCATCAGAAAAAATCTCAGCAATCTTTGTCTCTGTAATCGTTCTTGGGGAAATGTAATCATGATTCAAACGTATGTCCCCATACTCAGGAGCAGGGAGTGCCCTACGATCAATTTTTTGATTAGGGGTTAAAGGCAATGATTCCAGATTAACAAAATGTGCAGGCACCATCACACTTGGCAATCGATCACGTAAGTGCTCCTTAATGCTATTTAATAAATCATTTGTAAATTCTGTCTCTACAACAAAATAAGCTACAAGAACTTCTCCTCCTGGTAAATCATTACGTTTAATGACAACAGAAGAATTCACTGCTTCATGGCCCATCATCACAAATTCAATCTCGCCTAACTCTATACGGAACCCTCTCAGTTTTGTTTGAAAATCAATTCTCCCGAGACATTCCAGCGTCCCATCACGGCGCCATCTACCCAAGTCACCAGTTCTATAAAGTCTTTGAAGGCCCAGACTAGGGATTTCAACTTCAATGAAACGTTCGTTCGTCAATTCTTCTTTTGAGCGGTAACCCCTCGCAAGACCAGCCCCGCCTATACAAATTTCACCAACAAAGGAAATCGGTTGAATATTATTATTATCATCAAGGATATAAATCTTTGTATTGGAGATAGGCTTCCCAATGCTCAATTTTTCTTCACCAGGAAGGACTTTAATGCAAGTGGACCAGACCGTTGTTTCGGTAGGCCCATATAGGTTCCACACCTCATCAGCGCTATTAACAAGAAAATCAGCCAGATCCCTAGGCATGGCTTCACCTCCACATAAAATCTTGAGCCCATTACGACCTTCCCATCCACTTTCCATGAGCATCCTCCAAGTAGCTGGAGTCGCCTGCATAATTGTCACTGAATGCTCATTAAGCAGTCTTGAAATCCGCCTCCCATCTCTGGCATCCTCTTTAGTTGCAATGACAACTTGAGCTCCTGTAATTAACGGTAAGAAAATCTCAAGTATTGAAATATCAAATGAAAGCGTCGTTAAAGCCAAGAGGCGATCAATCCTAGTAATACCCGGAGCTTGTCTCATCGATGTTAGAAAATTCACGGCAGCAGAATGCGAAATCTCTACTCCTTTTGGCTCACCGGTCGACCCCGAAGTATAAATAACATATGCTAAATTATCGACATCAAATGGAGGACGAGCGATCGGCTCTATAATTTCAGCACATTCCTCTACTCGAAAAACAGTAAAGCCCGAAGGTGCTAAATGATGCGTAGCGGCAGAAACAAATAGCAATGAAGAAGCTGAATCATTCAACATTTGTTGAATTCTATGATGGGGATAATCAGGATCGATCGGTATATAATGCGCTCCAGATTTTAGAATCCCTAACATGGCAGCAACCATCAGAGCATTCCTTTCGACCATAATGGCAACGGAATTATCAGATCCAATTCCCCGATCAATCAGCGTTCCGGCTACATTATTGGCTAGTTTTTCGAGTTCCGCATAAGTAATTTCTTGTTCACTCAAACGGACAGCAATTGCATCCGGGGTTTTAATCGCCTGCTCTTCAATGAGATGATGAATGCCTTTATCTTTTGGATAATCGGACTCAGTGGAATTCCATGAAGAAATAATCAGTTCTGATTCTTCTTGGCTCAACAATTCTATCTCAGAAATCTTAATGTCTGGATTCTGTGTTACATTTTCCAGTAAAAGAGAAAAAGTTTTACTTAGTTTTTCAATAGTTTCTGATTCAAATAAATCTCTATTGTATTGCCAACAGCCAAATATCTGACCACCACTCTCCTCTATGACAAGAGTAATTTCGAATTGTGCCTGGCGTAAATTAAGATCAATGGTTTCCACAGTCATATCTCCAACCGAGAATTGATGCCCCCCCTTGCCAATCAGAAAAACGGCGATCCCTTGCTCATCAATACCTGGCACACGCTCCATAGCAAACGAGACTTGAAAAAGCGGTGATCTCGCTGGGTCGCGCGATGTTTCCAAATCATTAATGATCCGTGAAAATGGGTAATCCTGATTCTCAATAGCCCCATTCACGGTTGCTGATGTTCGATCTAAAAATTCAATGAAGCTTGGATCATCATGTGTACAGCTTCGCAAAGGAACCATGTTCACAAAATATCCAAGCATATCACCGAGCTCCTTTTGATTCCTCCCAGCTACCGGACTACCAACGACAATATCGTCCTGGTCACAGTAACGATGGAATAATGCATTATAAGCAGAAAGCATCGTAGCATAAAGCGTCACACTTTGGCTTTGAGCCAATTCCAGAACTTTTGAAGCTAGAACATCATCAAGGATGAAACTGCGTCTTCCTCCATTAAATGTTTGAACAGCTGGTCGTGGATAATCAGTTGGAAGATCAAGAGAACCAGGCGCTCCCGCAAGCGATGAAAGCCAATACTCGGATGCTCGTTTTTTGTAAGGGCCTGAAAGATTATGCTGCTGCCAATTAACGTAGTCTTGATAACTGTATTCTATCGGCTCGAGATTAGGAGTTTTTCCAGACTTAATCGAAAAATAACTTTCAATTAAGTCATTCATCAACAAAGAAACGGACCATGCATCAGAAATGATGTGGTGCATTGCTAATAAAACAATATGTGAACCGTCACCATTCCTGAAAAGTTCCAACCTAATAACAGGACCATTTTCTAGGTCAAAAGGCAGTTCAGCATGCTTTTCAATGAGATCTTTGATTTGTTCCTCATTTATCCCAGATACATCATGTTCACGGAAATCAATAGTCTTTCCACTCTGTATCCGTTGAATAGGCTCTCCATTAACCTGATGGAAAGTTGCACTCAACATAGGGTGACGTTCAAAGAGAGCCCTAAAAGCAGCTTCCATGGATTCAATATCAACTAGAGGAGTAAGTTTAGAACTAAAGACCAAATTATATGCGGCACTTTCAGGTGAAAGTTGATACAAAAACCATAAAGATTTCTGTCCCTCAGAGAGAGGGAATTCCATCAATTGTTCACTAGCTCTTTCGAATGGAACTATATCACTCGATGACAAATTCGTAGTTGAAGATTTCTCAGAAGAATTTTCATCTTCGGAAAGAATTTGCTCAAGAATACTAGCAGCTAATTCCCTAATATTAGGACCATTCAGAACAGTACCCATCGGCAGATTAATTCCGAGATCAGACTCCATTCTATTCATCAGCTCAATAGCCATAAGAGAATCTAATCCAATATTAGTAAGCGCCGTATCACGGTCAATCTTAGCTACATCAGTACCAAATACACTTGCCACTTGGCCAGCAATGAACTCTTCAAGTATTTTCAACCTTTCCTCACCCTGAGCAGCTAAGACCTGAGGGCGGACAGACCCTCCCGATCCTCTTTGCGAAAGGTTCTGCACTACTTTACTATATAGTGGAGCCTTTGAAAGTGCGGGGCTAAGTTTAACTAATTGGGCCCAATCAACTATCGAAGCAACAACCTGCACATTCGATTTCGGAAGCAAAAGTGACATCACATACTGAGTATCCAACATCTTATATGGCTTCATCCCAAGTTTGTTTAGGTAAGCCGCCGTTTTCTGATTACGTTCAACGAATCCGGCTCCAATCAATGCTCCCCAGTTAATGGTCAACGATGGAAGACCCCTAGCATGACGATAATGCGACAATGCATCTAAAAATGCATTGCCTGCATTATAATTAGCCTGCTTAACTGCACCAATAACTGCAGAGAACGAGGAAAATTTAATGAAATAATCTAATTCGATATCCTGCGTAACCTGATGAAAATTCCAAGCCCCTAACATTTTAGGGTAAAGAACTTTATTAAAACATTCCTCATCCATTTCGCTCATGAACTGATCATCGATGATCATTGCCCCATGAATTATACCTTTTAGTGGAGGAAGATCTGAACTTATCTCCCCTACAATCCGTTCCACATCTTGAAGCGAACTTACATCAGCTCTACAATCTACAATCTGTTTACCTATTGATCTTAAATACTCAATGTCCTCTAAAATAGATGCATCCCTAGCACCGCTGCGACTGACAAGAGCCAGATGACAAGCACCGTTTCGAATCATCCATTTGGCTAACTCAAAACCAAAACCACTCATGCCTCCAGTGATCAGATAAGTTACATCCGACTTAAACAATTTTCCTTGCTGAGTGCATGGAGCAACAGGGATCGAATCACAATCAAAGTTAAGAACATTCTTGCCAATGTGCTTGCCTTGAGCCATAAAACGAAAGGCTTGAGCCGCTTCCGTTACAGGAAAAACAGTATACTCTAAGGGAGAATATTCGCCAGAATCGAAGCTCTTAGCTAACGAAGCAAACATTTTTTCTACGTAATCAGGTCTATCCTGCAAATGTTGTGCAAGATCGACAACAAAATAAGAAATATTGTCACGTTGTTGCTGAAGCCCAATCTTTGAATCGTTATAAACATCCACTTTACCAATCTCAATGAAGCGACC
>JASLJT010000172.1:0-7735 GCA_030747955.1 Verrucomicrobiales bacterium
GTCAGTTGACTTCCCTGCGCTTCACGGACAGCAGCACTGGCGAAATTTTCACTGGCAATGAGTTCGATATTGTTTTCCTGCCTTTTTATTTCTTTATGGATTGCGGATGCCAGTTCAGGATCCTGTTCAGTGATTGGTGCAACATTACAGTTGATTTTGTTCACTCTTCTTTCGTGACGGCCTCCATCTTCAAAATCAGCGCCGAGGAATGCTGAAAGAATTTCTTTTGCGGTTCCCTCATCTGTTCTTTGAGCGCCGATGCAGAGGATGTTGGCATCATTGTGAACTCTTGTGAGCGTTGCATCTTCGGGAACGTTAACGACAGCCGCACGTATCTCGGGATGTCGGTTAGCAACAATGCTCATGCCTATTCCGGAATGACAAACCAGGACACCAACTGAGGCCTCTCCACTGGCCACTTTCTGACTCACAGCGTGAGCGTAGTCTGGGTAATCAGTTGAATTTGCAGAGTCTGTCCCCAAGTTTTCAACCTGATAATCATTTTCCATAAGGTGACCACAAAGTATCTCCTTTAAGTTATATCCTGCATGATCGCTGGCGATTGCTATGGAGTGAATCTTAGGCATTTTACGTTAGGCTATTTGATTAGATATTCGTTTTAATGAAATGAACGAGACTGGGGAGTGATTCATTTAAAAGATTTCTTGTATGCTCGTATTCATTACGGCTGCCTCCATAGGGGTCGGGCACGTCTTGATTAGTAATTAACTGATTATCACAAAACTCAGTGACCAGAAAGGTCTTTTCCGAAGCTTCTGGGAACATTTTGTGCACAGTGTAGAGGTGACTAGCTGACATGGTGAAAATGTGACTTGCCCAGTTAATTAGTTCATGGTCAAGAAATTGACTTTTATTAGATGAAAGGTCTATTCCTTCTTCTTTGAGTATTTCCAGTGTGTATTTGCTGGGTTCTTGCCCCCCCCCAGTGGCTACTCCTGCTGACTGGACATCGAATGATGCTTCATCTTCCTCGGTTATTTTTCGGAACATGCCTTCTGCCATCGGGCTCCGACAGATGTTACCAGTGCAAATGAATAGAATCGAATAGTTCAAACCTTGACGAGAAAATGCTGAATTGAATGCTAATTATTCCTGGTCGCCAATTCCCTGAGTGTATCGTATTGCTGCTTGATACTGTCGAAGGATCCAACGTCCAGTATTCCAGCTCTTTTTAGGCGATCTGCCCGCTCCTTCACATCATTTGTTATGTCTGCAAATTGCATTGCCAGCTTTACGCTTTTAGGGAGCAGGAGTCTGTTTGCTAGGTGCAAAGAAATAGTATCATTAATGCTTGGAGAGATGTAGTGCCCAACGACAAGCTCTTCTCCTTTCCATGGTCCACTAATGATTAACGTGGACGTTCCATCCATCAGGCTAGACATGGCGTCTTCATTATCTAATACTCCAAATTCTTTAGCTATTGCATAGTTTTTTCTAAATGCATCTCTGAGGAGGTTATTCACAACTTTTTCGTTATTGCTGTCCTCTTGAGCTGCTTCAAAAATTTTATCTATACTGAATTTCTCTCCTTTGTGCTCTTCTATTTTCCGGAGAAAGTACATGCACTGGAAGGTTCTTGATACGGCTTCGTCATCATTGAAGGGTTCCGCATTTTTACTGTGATCCAGTAATTCAGCTATTGCGGCTACATTGGCTTCGTATTCTTTGCCTTCATCCCTCCAGTCTTTGTAATGGACGAATCCTACTATTACAAGAACGGTGAATATTATTTTCCAGAAGTAATCAGCAATCATGAGTTAGTAATTGTATTATTTTATAATAATTGAAGAGTTCTTCAAGGCTTTGTCGTGTTTTGTGCTGCATTAAAATTATCCTGAATGTATTCCTCGTCTCGGCAATGGATCAATGCGTCATTTATTGAAATATGTTTATTAATCAATAAATGCGCCAGGCTTTCATCGATTGTGTGCATGCCTTCTTGTGTTCCGATTTGAATTAGGCCAATCAGTTGTTCAAATTTACGTTCGATCATGCATGCCCGGATACCGTGATTAATTTTCATAATTTCAGATGCCATTACTCTTCCTGGGTGGTCCTGGCGTTCTATGAGTCTTTGGGAAACGACTGCCTGAAGACAATTTGATAATTGAGTAATAATCATCTCTTGTTGATCCGCAGGGAAAACATCAATCATTCTATCAAGCGATTTTGGTGCATCGATGGTGTGTAAAGTGCTAATTACTAGGTGACCCGTTTCTGCTGCGGTGATGGCTGTGCGTATCGTTTCAAGATCACGTAATTCACTAACAACAATGATGTCAGGATCCTGCCTAAGAGCGGACCTAAGGGCGTTTGAAAAGCTATGTGTGTCGGGTCCAATTTCGCGTTGTTTTACTAATCCATATCCATGATCAAAAACATACTCAATCGGATCTTCTATTGTTACTGCCACGCATGATCTTTCTCTGAGTATTTTTTGTATCATTGAGGCGATAGTTGTTGTCTTACCTGCTCCTGTGACTCCTGTTACTAATATCAATCCTTGGCGCAAGGAGCAGAGGTCGCTTACGGATGGAGCATGGCCAAGCTGTTCAAGGCTCGGTATTTCCGTTGGGATGTAACGGAAAGATCCTTCTACAGTGCCCCTGACATAGTGCGCGTTTGCCCGGAAACGACCCACGTCTTTTATTGAGATTGAAAAATCGAGTTCAAGATCCTCTTCGAGTCTTGCTCTTTGTGATTCGGAAATGACACCCAGAACAAGTTCCTTGGCTTCATCTGCATTGATGTCTTGATCGGAGAGTGCTTCTAACGTGCCGTTTATTCGGCACGCAGGAGGAGCTCCACTTGTGATGTGAAGGTCAGATCCGCCTTTGTTACGTGTTTCGGTCAGATAATCGACGATATGGCTTTTTTGACTCATTGTTTTGATTTAGGAAATGCCACGCATCGCGCGGTCAAAGTCAGATTCATTACCTGAGGCCGCAGCAGCTATTTCAGGTGTTAAGTTTCCATTCTGAGCAGCTTCTACAAGTGCATGCATGAAAAGCTTATTGTTAGGATTGTCTCCTCGGTCAATGAAATCAACTATCTCAGGGATCCTTGATTCACGGATATAATTACGGACAACACCTGTATTTTCTACGTGTTCTGTCACTAAAAACAGACCATCTGAGGCGGAAGGTAATAAGATTTGGCAGCAAATTCCAATCAGCATATTAGATAAGAGTTGGAGCTGACTTTCTCGTTCTTCGCTTGGGAATAAATTAGTCAGACGCTCGACAGTTTCTGAAACGTTAGCACTGTGGAGAGTCGCCAGTACTAAGTGGCCTGTTTCTGCTGCTTGGAGTGCAATTTGAGCAGTTTCCGGGTCCCTTATTTCTCCAAGCAAAATGACATCTGGTGCTTGCCGCAGAGAACTTCTTAATCCCCTAGCAAAAGAATCCGTATCTGTGTGTACTTCTCTTTGCGTGAAGAGTGATTGTTTTGACTCGAACAAATATTCGATAGGGTCCTCGATAGTGACGATATGTTTTGCTGAATTCTGATTCAACCATTCCAAGCTGGAAGCTAAAGTAGTTGATTTACCTGATCCTGTTGGACCGGTTATCAGTATGATGCCTGCCGGAGCCATGACCCATCTAGTTAAAATATCGACTGGTAGACCTAGGCTTTCTAGGTCTGGTATTTCAGTATTTATTTGGCGTAGAACAGCTCCAAGTTTTCCTAGGTGTCGGTGAAGATTGACGCGGAAACGGACTCCATTGTGAGCAACGTAACTTGAGTCTCGGTCCCCATCATATTCTGGATCCGCTCCACATCTTTTCCAAAAAGAATCTATGTCTTCCTTTTCTATAGGGTCATCCCCGGCAATCATTAGTTGGCCATTGACTTTCATTCGAGCGACACTCCCCTCACTGAGGAAAATGTCGCTGGCTTTATTTTCAAAGGCGGCCTTGATTAGGGCCTCAATCATTGAGCTCATATTAGCCGATCTTTAGCACTCAGTAGTGGGTCTGACAAGTGCCATTGGTTTATATGACATTGCTGTCATTTATCATTAAATTAATAATCTAAAAGTATCACTTTTAATCAGATGAATGAATTAGATCTTATCTTTTAGGGTAATCTTGATTCGCTTCTAGTTCTTCTTTGTTTGGCGTATCACTAGGGACGCCGTCTTTAGGTATATCTAATCCTGCAATCCAAGCAACAGCGTTAAGTCCCACTTTTCTGAAATTATCATCTGCCCAATTATTGTGAACATGTGCCCCAGTAAATCCAAATCCTCTACCTGCGCCGTTTTCGTTTTCTGTTGCCCATACAACGTGCTGCTTCTCTTTCCTTTCTAGGACTGATGCTCGGACATGCGGGTTGCCGCTATGAGCTCCGTCTCTTCGTTTTAGTGTTTCGGCTCCTGGAAGCGCGCTGAGTATTGGAGTGATTCCTTTCATTTCAGGACGGAAACGCATATGATAATACCATTCATCATTGATTTTAAATGGCTGGACTCCGTTTGCTACTGGATGATCGGGTAATGATTTGAACTCTGGGATCCAGTGAGGATTAACGGACCAGTGCGCTTCAAAAAATCCGCCCATCCAATCTAGAAATTTATCTCCTCCTTGCTTTCCTTTTGGGATTTCTACAGCGTAATGGATAGAACCAACGCCCATGCCTTTTTTCTGATAATAATCAATTTGTCTGAGGTGAAATTTTGCCATGTGGCCTCCGCCACCAGTACAGAACATAATCAATGCATCTGCATTCTGCATTGCTGTTGGATCCTTTGGCCATCCGTTTTTATATAAAGACGTTACTACTTTTTCTCCGTAATGAGCGCGGAGACGTTTTGCTAATAGAATATTACCCGCATTGTGCTCATGGCTTCCCCATCCGTGTGATCGGTTGCCTGCGTAAAAACATATTTTTTTAGCATCTTCGAGTTTTAGTCTCTTTAGCATGATGTCCTTGAACTGGACTTTCATAGGAGGCCCTGCGTGGAGTTGAAGTGCCAATAGACCTTGTCTTCTCTTGTTGGGGCCGTTGTCCGTAACTTCTGCCATCAATTTTCCATTGATGGATTGTTTAATGTTATATCCTTTTGCAATGATATGGAATTCATTCCACTCGCCTTTCTTGATTGACTTGTTCAATTCTTTGGGATCACCCACTGGATCGCCCTGAGTCTTTTTCCCGTCCTTGCTGACAGTCACTCTTTGTCCTCTTTTAGCGAAAACGCCACCGAACGCCTCTCCGTAAATCGTTCCTGTCCAATTGTCACCCGCTTCAAAGTCTGACTGATATCCTCCGATTCGCCATTCGTCAGCTTTCCCGTCTAGCTTAAAGCTTCGAATTTGAATGCCAGAATTTCCTCCCTCGATTTTAAATTTGAGTTTTAGCTCAAAGTCATCAATTTGACCGGCTTCCCAGATGATGAATGTATTGCCTCTGGTTGGGTTTTTTGCAGTGGTCTGTCCTGTGATGGCTCCGTCCTGGACGCTCCAGAATTTAGGGTCCCCATTCCAATTGTTTAATGATTTGCCGTCGAATATTGGAGCGAATCCGTCAGCAGCACCTTCATGGTGGTCTGCTTGCACACTAAGTATTGATAGGCTTAAGATTGAGATAAATGTGAGAATTTTCATTTGTATCATTTTAGCTCTAGGGCTTGAGCGAGGCAAGCTCTTGTGACAAGAGTTAATGTGATGCAGAAAGGAAAAGAATCGTCAGAACTGACTGAATCTTCGGATTCTGGTCTTGGATTGGTGATGTTTGATGCTCTTTTGGCTCACTTTGCTGGGCATGAGCATGTTCCTGACCTAGATCCTACGCTCATTAAGGCAATGCGCCTTGAATTTGAGAGCAGTGAATTTTTCGGTCAAGATATGCGTCATCTTTGGATTATGCTTGAGAGTATTGTTACCAAGTCGATGCGTGATCCGGGCAGCAATGAAGATCAAATTAATTTATTGAATCTTGCATGTGGATATTGTGAGGAAGGTGCTGTTCTCCCAGCTTTCTGGGGACGTTCGGGCAAGAAAGTTCATCAATTTTCAATAGATTTAAGGGATGCCGAAATTGATAAGGCTAAGCGGCGTTACGCGCTCACAGAAAAAATATTCAGAGAGGCAGGTTTACCAGACGTTCGCGAATTTTCTGAAAATTTCAAAGGCGTTGAATTTATTGCTGATGATGCAATTAATCTGGCCGGGTACGGGCAGATTCCATCTCAATTCAATGTTATATTTATTAGACATCAGAACCTTTGGCATGATCGATCCACTTGGCAGAGGATTTACGATTTTGCTTTGAGTCGTCTTACCGATGACGGAATCTTAGTCATTACATCATACTTTGATAGGGAGCATTTTCTTGCCCTTGAGTTAATTAAAATGCTCGGTGGTAATGTTTTAGTTAGTGAACGCAACCACTTGTCCCGAGAGCTTTCATATCCGGGAAAATCAATTGACCGCCATGTCGCGGCCATATCTAAGGAAAAATAATTTTAATACTGATTAAGGTATTATGGATGCCTTCCCTTGAAAGTTAGTTCGGCTACTCCTGACTTATCAAGATCACCTTTGCCGTCACTGACAAGTTTATTGAATTGTGCACAAGTCGCATCGTTTAGCGGTAAGTTAAGTCCAACTTCTTTTGCAATGCTGCCGGCGATCCCTGAATCTTTGGCGGCATGTTCTGCGGTGAACCAGGCTTCGTGATCACGTGCGATCATATCTTCAGCGTCAGTCTCAAGGACTCGTGAATTGGCGCCCGTTTGTGAGAACACATCACAGACCATTTCCAAATCAAGACCAAGCGAGTCGGCGAGTCCTAATCCTTCTGCTAATCCCGCCGTATTAATGTTCATGACCATGTTTACGAGCGCTTTAACTTCGGCTGCTTTACCAATTTCCCCTATGTGCTTGAGATTAATGCTCATGTCTTCAAGTACCGGCTTCATTTGGTCAAAGAGCTCTGCTTTGCCTCCAATCATTAGATAGAGCTTGCCTTCTCTTGCCTGCGGAATACTCGAAGCCATGCAGCCTTCTAATGCTCCTGCCCCTACATCTTCTGCTGCTTTTGCAACTTCCTGCTGTATTCCGGGAGAAAGGGTAGCGCAGTTCACAAAGGTTTTTCCTTCAGCATTTTGGAGGAGATTATCATCATCTGAAAAATAAATACTTCTCATGGCCTCATCATTTGTGATGACGGTAAAGATGATATCTGATGACTCGGTTACATCTGCGAGTTTTTCAGAATGGGAGCATCCAAGCTCCTGCGCCAGTTCTGCTGCCGCGTCCTTATTTATATCATTCACTGATGAAATAGTATAGCCTCGATCTTTAAGGTTTCTTGCCATGTTGGCGCCCATGCGCCCAACTCCTACAAATCCAATTTTTTGACTCATGATTAGGTATGTTTATTTTTTTTAAATTCTGGGTAAAAGGGATTATTTTTTTTCTCTTCTCCGATTGATGACATAGGCCCGTGTCCGGGACAAATCACAGTATGATCAGGTAGAGTAAATATATATTTCCTGTTTGTTTTTAATGCGTCCACATATGACACCACGCCTCCGCCCATTGATCCAGCAAAAAGCGCATCTCCGACAATTGCGATTGGCCTTTCTAGGCCATTAATCACGTAAGTTAGCCCTCCTTTAGAATGTCCCCAAGTGAGATGAGACCTAACGGATAGGTTTCCAATCGAGAAATTGTGTTCATCTTCAATCAGTTCAGCTCCCTTAATG
>JASLJT010000173.1:0-3500 GCA_030747955.1 Verrucomicrobiales bacterium
GGAATGGTTGTTCAACATAAAGTATTTTCTTAAATGTTTCAGGACAATCGGCAGCGATCGAATCTAGGACTGAGTTAACATATTCAGGATCATTAACCGTGCAGTTAAAGTCAGCACTGAGGCATTGTACCTCTTCCTGCAAAGCTATATCACCGATCTTTTTCATTCTCTCAAAATCCCAATCCCAGTCCGTTCCCCTCAATTTAACCTTGAGGCACTTCAATCCATCCCTCCTGATCCAATCTCGTAAAAGGACCGGATACCCATCCTCTGGCTCATTACCTTTTAACTCATCTGCATCTATAGGATCTAAACCGCCAACTAAATGCCAAACTGGGATCTTTTGTACAGGTTTCACCAAATAATCAGACGGGTATTTTCCTTTGAAGGAAGACTCGGAATCTAGGTGCTCACTAAGGTCCATATTTAATAGATCTTCACCGAAAAGCTCAAAGACTGGCCTCGAAAATAGCTTTCCATAAGCATCGTATGAAGCCAGATCAAATGCAGAAAACGCAACTAATGCCGCCAGATGCGGCAACTGTTCTTGCTCAGGATACATCTCATTATGCAACCTTCTAAGATCTTCGAGCGACTCAGATATAAATCTTGCACAGACTTCAAACGGATGCCCCACTTCATTGAATTCAACAAAAGATCGGACAATAGAAACAGTGAAATCAATTAGCCGTGACTCTCTTTGCTCGTAATCAAGAGATGAGGGCCACACCCAAGCAACACTGAGAGGAGTTTCTCCCCACCCCTCCACAACTGTCCCATCCTCAGCTTCCGAAAGAACTTTAACTCTTGCACATTTTACTGATGTGAGTGTCTGATTCCCAAACTTTAGAGGAATGCGTAAATCGACAGGTAAAATGTAAAGCTCCGCTCCTAATATCTTCACTGCTTATTTTCCGTAGTCTTCCCCTTTTCTCTTAAACTAAAAAGGCACTTCTATTCATCCTATGAGGCATCATCAACATCATCCGATTGGCTCTGAGCCTCAGAATCATGGCTCCCCAAGAAAACTGCAAACCATTTAAATTCATCGGAATCATTAAGTGTCACTTTGAGCAACATTGTGAGAGGGACAGCGAGAAACATTCCTGTAATACCCCATAACCACCCCCAAAACACAACTGAGAGTACGATAACAGCAGTAGAAATACCGAATCTTTTACCAAGTAACATCGGTTCAACAAAGTTACCCAATATCATGTTAATTATCAAAAACCCGATAAGCACAGTCAAAGCAACCCCAGGGCTCTTATCCACTAACGCAAGGAGTGTCGGAGGAATGCTGGCAATTATTGAACCTATTGCTGGAATGTAATTGAAAATAAAAGCAACCATTCCCCACAACAGAGCAAACTCGAGCCCGAGCCAGCCCGTCACAGCTGCGGCAAGAATTCCAGTCATAAAACTAATAAGTGTTTTTATGCCAAGGTACTTCTGAACATCCTTTGCAGTTGCTGTAAATGCAGCGAGGTCAGGCCCATTGGCCCTACGAATAGCTATGAGTTTTCTTGAAAATCCACCAGCTTCACTCAAAAAGAAAATCATGAGTATTACTACGAAAGTAAAATCTTTCAAAAAGCCTGCCGCTCCACCAATGAAGTCAAAGACTGATGACTGTATCGTAGAAATGACATCCTGAGCATCTATCGTCATCTCGTAATCGAGAGTTTCCTCAACCCATTCCTGAAACTCAGTCACCTTTTTGGTCAGACCTTCATTATATACATCAAAATTGTTTTGAAACTCTGTTACCATGTTGAGCCCAATGAAGACGACTGGGCTAAGTACTCCAAGACCAACAATGACTGTGAGGAAAACTGCAGGGAATCGGGGAATTCCTATTGAACGAAGCCAACGTAGAATTGGCAAACTGATTACAGAAAGAAAGAACGCAAGGACTATTGGCACCAAAAGATCTGCAGCAAGCTTCAATCCTCCTACGACAACCACGATACATCCCAGAGCCAACAAAAATTTGGTTCCTCTATTGACTGGGGTTTTAAACTCGGCAGGCACATTGTTATTTTCCCCTCTATAGGGGCTTTGCTCAACGAGATTTTTTAGTTCATTATTATCGGAAAAACCTTGGTTTAATGATAATTGCAGCTATTAAATCAGTATTAGCACAATAGATAAGGCTCATTTAAATTATGACATCATGGCATCTGACCTTGGATTAAACAGCGAACTTCTGACGAGCCTCTTTACTCCCCCTGAAGAGCCTGAAGAGTGGCTACAGTACGCATTAAACGAAGAGCAAGTCATTCAATTCAAAGAGCTCGGATATTTACATGGGATACAAGCCCTCAACTCAGACCAGATCAAAGCTCTAAGTGAAGAGCTTCAGGAAATGGTCGATCCTGAACATGAAGGGAATGAATTTTTCTACGAATACCACAGCAACGAATCAGAAGACCCTGAAACTGCAGTCTTCCATGCACTAGGGGCCTGGCGCGTTCGACCAACTTTCCATGACGTTCTCTGGAACCCTGCATTCACGATGGCCGCTTACCAACTCCTCGGTGCAAACTTTAGATTATTTCATGATCAACTCTTCAGTAAACCTGCCAAGCATGGAGGAGTTGTCGCTTGGCATCAGGACTTTTCTTATTGGACATGGACCGAACCAATGAGCCATTTAACATGCTGGATAGGGCTCGATGATGTGGACAAAGAAAATGGCTGTATGTATTACATACCAAACAGTCATCGTTGGGGACTACTTGAAAAGGAAAGCCTCACTGGGGACATGGATGCGATAAGAGAAAAACTGACCGAAGCACAAGTAGCGGACTTTGAAAAAAAAGTTCCCGTCGAAATGAAAGCAGGAGAAGCAAGCTTTCACCATCCTCTCCTCATGCATGGGTCTTACGAAAACAATTCTGAGAGAGGCCGCAGAGCAACCATAATTAACGTCTTTTCGGACGGAGTCGTTTCGAACCGTGAAGATGACGGCAGTAATGCTCCAGGAGCTGACAACTATCCTAGGATCACTAAAGGAGAGAAAATGGAAGGCACGTACTACCCTCTACTCATGAAAGCTCAGGAATCACTTGGTGAACTTATTGATAAAGTACCCACCATTGATTCAGTTTAAACACATTAAAGCAGATATCGATTACTCTCTAGACCAGTCACTCCCGGCTCCACTACAAAGACTCTACCCGCTAACGGTTCTTCCTCTTCATTAATCTCAACCCTCGCCGAAGTGACAAATAGCTGACTAAGGTCATTACCGCCAAAGGCGCAAGAAGTGATCTTCGAAACCGGAAAATCGATCTTCCCTTCAATCTTTCCAGAACCGGGATCAATGCAGAGCACTTTAGAGCCTCCCCAAAAAGCAATCCATAAACGACCTTCCGAATCGGTCGTCATGCCATCAGGAAAGCCATCGTCCTCCGTAAATTTGATCAACTCTCTCTTGTCTTTAATTTGACCTGAGCTCAGGTCAAATTAAAGACAAGAGAGAGTTGATCAAATTT
>JASLJT010000174.1:0-3468 GCA_030747955.1 Verrucomicrobiales bacterium
GCGATTGCTGTTTTGATCATGCTCACTAGCCCCACCAGTACTCACTTGTTAATGAAGGCCGGGTACGATGATGGCATTGAACCATTCACTAATTCTGGTAAAGGTGGAATCATTGAACTCGGAGGCCCCTTCATAAAGAGTCATCGATTAGATGATATTGATCTTAAAGTAAAAAAGAAAAGTCCAATTAAGAAAAAGATTTCGAGCAAAAAGAAGAGTGTAACGGAAAAGAATTCCTCTTAAATAATGTGATAGTGAAAATAAAGTTTTCTCCAAAAAAGAACCCTAACTAGTTGATTAATTGATCTGGCAGTTTGACATAATAATTTTAATTTTTTTAGTTATTGCAGCGATCATTTCGCTCAGGCTCAAGGACCTCCTCGGAGCTTCAATGGTCTTTGGGATTTACTCTTTTCTGATATGTTTATTATGGGCAGAGATGGGCGCTGTTGATGTGGCTTTTACAGAAGCTGCCGTGGGTGCAGGAGTCTCGACTGTAATTATGATTGCTACGGTTTTTTCAACAAAAAGAAGATCTAAGGACTAATAATAGTAATGAAAATATTTGGTTTAATTGCTGTTCTGGTCGTTGGAGCATTGTTGCTTTCAGCGACTAGTGATTTTCCTGACTGGCGTGATAAAGATTCGCCGGCAAATGAAAGTCCAGTTTCCAGTTTTTATATCGAAAAAACTGAAAAATTAACCAAGGTGCCGAATATGGTCACTGCTGTTCTTGCTGATTATAGGGGTTATGACACTATGTTTGAGACGGTCGTTATCTTTATTGCGGGAATAGGAATCATTGCAGTACTGAGGAATTTTGACGGCCCCAATTCTTCTTCAATTAAGCGTGAGAATAACGATGAGGGAGGCGGTCTATTGGCTCGTTTCACGTGTAGCCTTATATTGCCATTCATTCAGATCTTTGCGCTCTATGTAGTTGCTCATGGGCACCATAGTCCTGGCGGAGGTTTTCAGGGTGGAGTGATGCTTGGTGCAAGTTATATTCTTGCGGCTCTTGCTTTTGGTCTCTCTAAGGCTAAAGATATTTTCAGTGAGAGGAGGACAATGATCTTCGCAGCGGTTGGTATATTTATTTATGTGGGTTGGGGAGTCCTTTGTCTCTTGTTCGGAAAGGAATTCCTAAATTACGAGGCACTTGATTCTATCCTTCCAGGTGACGCGAAGATGGCAAGGTCTCATAGCATGCTCATTGTTGAAATTGGGGTTGCGTTCACTGTCACGGCGATCATGTTTTCAATGTATTCAAACCTTTCGACTAGAGGACGTCTTAGTAAAGGGCTCTAAATTATGGATCCGATCATTGCCACATTCATAGAAGAGAACATTGTTCCAAATTTTAATTATTGGATCTATGTGATTCTGATGATGATCGGTCTATATGCAATGATTACTAAAAACAATTTAATAAAGAAGCTCATTGGAATGGCTATTTTTCAAACTGCCATTATTCTTTTCTATGTTTCGGTTGGAGTCAAAGATACTGCCAATATCCCGATCATTTCCCATCACGGTTCGGAGCATCACCAAATGACTGACCTTTCTTCGGAGACAGACTCTACGAAGGAAATACATAATACAATTGATAAAGATAAGTATGCTAATCCGCTCCCGCATGTCCTGATGCTTACGGCCATTGTTGTTGGTGTCAGTACTTTGGGTCTTGCCCTTGCCATATCCCAAAAAATATATAAATCTTTTGGGACTCTCGAAGAGGATGAAATTTTGAACAAACTGAGACCGGGAGGGCATGACTGAGCATTTTCCCGTCCTCATTTTATTGGTTCCTTTGTTTGGAGCATTGATTGTTGTTCTTCTTGGAAGGGAAAGGCCAGACCAGTGCTGGGTCACGAGCCTCATTTCTCTTGGCGTTTCTTCCTTAATTTCTTTTTTCACTATCATCGCAGTGCTATCTGGTAAAGTTCAGACACTCCGTTACCGGATGGGAGGTTGGCCTGAATCTGACGGTTATGAGGTCGGAATCGAGTTACGTGTAGATATTCTTGCCGCTCTGGTCGTTTTTGCAGTTACCTTTGTCGGATTTGTTAATACGATTTATTCTAAGACTAGGGCCGGGGCTGAAGTCCGAGGCAAGGTTCCGTTTTTTTATGCATTAATTCAACTGCTGATCGTTGGTCTTTGTGGCATTGTGATGACCAATGATGCCTTCAATCTTTATGTGCTAATTGAGATCACCTCTTTGACCAGCTATGCCCTTATCGCTATGGGGAACAGGAGAGCTGCACTGTCCAGTTTTAATTATGTTATCATGGGAACGATTGGAGCTTCCTTTTATTTAATTGGGGTCGGATATCTCTACATAAAGACGGGAACATTGAATATCGACGATATTCGTATGGTCCTTGGACAGAATGATTTATGGGAACATCAGAGCATCATAGTGGCATTCATTTTTATAATGCTCGGGGTATGGACCAAGATGGCATTTTTTCCTTTGCACGGCTGGTTACCTAACGCTTATGCCTATGCTCCTAGCATGACCGGAACCTTCATGGCTCCACTCATGACTAAGGTAATGGTCTACGTAATGATCCGGGTCATGGTCTGGATTTTTGGAAATGAATTTGTATATTCTAGTCAGCACGTGTGGGGGGAGATTGTCATTTGGATGTCGGTCCTAGCAATTGTGGCTGGTTCTCTTTTGGCTCTGGCGAGGACCGACATAAAAAAGATACTGACATATTTGATCGTTGCTGAAGTCGGATACATGGTTGGCGGCTCATGGCTAGCCGAAGGAGTTGGGCAGGCAGGCGCTTTTTATCATATTCTTTCTGATGCAGCGATGACTTTTTGTCTCTTCATTGCTGCCTCGATCATTGTGCTGAGGGTCGGGGATTCTCGCGTCAATGCCTTTGATGGTTTGTTCCGTAAAATGCCACTGACTATGATAGGCTTCACGGTCGGTGCCTTGTCCATGATCGGATTGCCTCCTACCTGTGGTTTTTTTAGTAAGTGGTACCTCATAAGCGCTGGAATAGAGGCGGGACATTGGGGATATGTCTGTGCGCTAATTTTTTCAAGTTTGGTAAATGCCGTCATCTTTTTTAGGATTTTTGAACGGGCATATTTTGGCAAAATAAGTGGAGTCAAAGAGGATCATTTCCCTTCCGATTCTGATGCGAATCCTGACATTCGAATCAAAGAGGTCCCCTGGTCAATGCTGGTTCCTCTCTTCATTGCTTCAGGATCAGTAATATTATTAGGAATCATGAACAGGGGTCTTTTTGAATGGATTCAAACAGCACTTAAAATAATGAATACTTAAATGCTGGAATTTAGCCTAATACCTCTATTTACATGGATCGTATCGTTATTGGCGGTGCCTATGATTCTATTATTTAGGAAAAGACCAGATGCTCGCGAAGGAGTTACTTTTTTGGCTGCATTTCTGAAGCTGGGCATGATCTTTATGATGCTACCTCTGGT
>JASLJT010000175.1:0-5616 GCA_030747955.1 Verrucomicrobiales bacterium
GATCTGCTAACCGATGACCATATTTTCCAAAACGTCTCACCAAATCTGCTAGCTCAAGCTTTTGCAGATCTTTGCACCGGTGCACTCCAATATCTGCCAGCTTTTTGGCAGTGACTCTACCTACACCACTAATTTTCCTTACAGGAAGATCCTTAACAAAGCATCGAACCTCTTCTGGTGAGATAGTAAATTGACCGTCCGGCTTGTTCCAATCACTCGCTATTTTAGCTAGCATTTTGTTCGGTGAAATACCAGCTGAGCTAGTGAGTCCCCTTTCATCTTTTATTTGTTGGCGGATTCTTTGAGCGATTTTGCTTGGGTCCTCTTTTAAATGAGTAACATCGAGATAAGCTTCATCAAGTGAGAGAGGTTCAATTATCGTCGTTGTCTGCTTGAAGATTTCACGAATCTTATGAGACTCTTCTCGATAAAGATCGTGTCTTACCGGTAAAATTATAAGATCAGGGCAAAGTTCCAGTGCCTTAAATGCCGGCATTGCAGAGTGGCATCCATATTTTCTTGCAATGTAATTACATGTAGTGAGCACTCCTCTGCCACTTGGATTGCCGCCAACTGCAACGGGTTTAGAGGAAAGTTCGGGTCTATCACGGATTTCAATAGCAGCAAAAAAACAATCCATATCAATATGAATGATGGACCTGTTGGATTGTTCTTTATGATCAGGTTGCATCTGTATTCATTTTTGCAATAGTTGGACCGTTGCTGCTATAATTAATAACAAAACATTTAATCAAATATGAAGTGGAAACTTACTCTCTTTCTTTACGCGCTTTTAACTTTCATGGTCAATGCTGAGAACCCTAAGGTCATTCTCACTACTAATTATGGGAACATAACGATCGAGCTAAATGCAGAAAAGGCCCCTGACACTGTTAAGAATTTTCTTAAATATGTTGATTCAAAGTACTATGATGGGACTATTTTTCATCGAGTCATAAATAATTTCATGATCCAGGGTGGTGGTTTTGCTGATGGTGACCCGCCCGCACAAAAGCCGACTAATCCACCAATAAAAAATGAGGGAAAGAAATCAGGCCTTAGCAATACCCGAGGAACGATTTCAATGGCTAGGACCAACGATCCTAACAGCGCTACTTCTCAATTCTTTATCAATGTCGTTGATAATAGCAAGAGCCTTGATCCTGGCGGGTTCAGTCCTGATGGCTACGCCGTTTTTGGTAAGGTCGTCGAAGGGATGGAATTCGTTGATAAAATTAAAGCCGTTGAGACTGGTAGCAGTGAACTTAAGACATCAGTCGGCATTAGACCAATGGGTGATGTCCCTAAGAAAAAAGTTTTCATCAAGACGATCACTAGAGAAAAGAAAAAACCAGCAAAGAAATAGATTACCCCATGAAGAAAAATTTAAGATTCTTACTCCTGCTTTCATTCATATTAACTGCTAGTGCCTGCAAAGAGGATGTTTCAAATGGTAAGGCTGATCTGAAAAGCAAGGGATCCGCAGACCAAGTTGAGGCACCGTCTTCTGAAGGTGCTGGTAAGGTTGATGAGGCGCCAGAAGCTGCTACTAGAATCGTAATAGATACGACTATGGGAGCCATTGAACTTGATTTGAATTCTCAAAAGGCTCCGCTGACTGTTGCTAATTTCCTTCGTTATGTCGATTCAAAGCACTTTGATAATACTGTGTTTCATCGTGTAATTGAGGACTTTATGATTCAGGGCGGTGGCTTTTCAGCTACGGGTGAAGAAAAAGAGACACTCGCTTCAATCAAAAATGAGAGTACCAATGGTTTGAGTAATTCACGTGGGACGATTGCTATGGCCCGTACTAACCATCCTGATAGCGCCACGGCTCAATTCTTTATCAATGTCAGTGATAACACTAATCTCGATGGGAGCAATGGGCGTCCAGGTTATGCTGTCTTTGGTAAGGTCGTATCAGGGATCGATGTCGTTGATGCGATCAGGGCAGTGAAGACCGGGCAGAAAACGATGAAAGCCATGCATCCAAGTGGTAAGCTCTACCCGCAGCCCTTTCAGGATGTCCCAATGAAGGACGTTATCATTAAATCCATTAAAAGAACGATCGAGGGTTAATGACTTTGGAGGTCTAAAGAGGATCACTCATTAGTTTGATGGCGCTATTCACTGAGGCGTCTTCATGGACGATCGAAGCAAGGCTCCTGGCTACGGCGGCTGGTCTATCATGTTGCCAGACATTTCTGCCAATGGCGATTCCAGAGGCTCCAGAATCCATTGCGTTTCTTGCCATGGTGAAGAGAGCATTGTCGTCACCCATGGCTGCTCCTCCTAAAACAATGACTGGAACATAAGACGAATCAATAATTTCTCTAAACTCCTCAATGCTAGATCCTGTAGGGTATGCTGTTTTGACGACATCAGCTCCAATCTCAGCGGCGCATTTAACCGCAAAAGAAATGTTTTCGACAGTATAATCATCTGGCCGCCCTATGCCGAACGGGAGAGATTCAAGGATGACTGGAAGCTCCGAATCGATGCACTCGCTGACGAGGCCCGCACATTCTCTATAAATGGTCTCTTCCTTTGGGTGATGAGTGTAGCACATATTCATGGCGGCATTGGCTCCGACGGAGAGACCATCTTCTGCAGTAAAAACTCTGTAACTCCCATGGTCATCATTGTCTTCGTAGGGTGGCTTGTATATATCAGTTCTGAAGCAAATGCCCTTGCCTTCAAGGGATTCGCTGCAGCTCCTAGCAAGTCCAAAGTTGACCACAAAACCATTAACATAAGGGTAAACTGTCTCTATCAGCTCTGTGGGAGATTCTAGGCCCTTTACTGGAATTGCTGTGCCATGGTCGATTGGCAGAATTACAGTTTTGCCGTTTCTGAAAAATTTATTCCAATTATTTCGGAACTGATCACCGTTTTCCATAATTACTTTTGCACTATTCTTGCAATAAGAACAAAGAAAAACTTGGAATTCATTATAGGATTATATAATTATCAGTTTCAGATTTTAAATTAATTTATAGCGGATATGCCAAAAATAGAAACTAACGGAATTCAGATGCATTATACAGAACAAGGAGACGGAGATCCCCTGCTCTTAATAATGGGAATCACTGCACCTGGGGCAGTTTGGGAAGCTCATGCTGCAGAATGGGATAAGAGTTTCAGATGTATATTGGGCGATAATCGTGGCGTAGGTGAATCTGATAAACCTGAAGGACCATACACGAGCGAAATGATGGCCGATGATTATGCAGGACTATTGGACCAGTTGGGTATTGAAAAGGCCCGAGTCGTCGGTTGTTCTATGGGATCGATCATTGCGCAGCAATTAGCTCTGAGGCATCCGGACAAAGTGCAAAGTGCTGTTCTTATGTGTACTTGGGCAAGGTGTGACAGATATGCTGTATCTGTTTTTGAGCACCTCGCTAATGCAAAGGCCAGGCTCAGACCTGAGGAGTTCATGAAATTCGTTCAGTTATTAATTTTCACAAAGCCTTTCTGGGACAATGATGAAACCTTTCAAGGCATAGTAGATGGTCAGAACGACGCTCGTTTAGGTGAGGCGCCCCAGCCCGTTCATTCTATGGAAGCTCAGGCTGCAGCGTGCATTGGGCACGATGTTTATGATCAGTTAAGTGATATTAAGTGCCCTTGCCTTGTCATTGGTGGCGAGGATGACATTTTTACTCCGAAGTGGATGGCGAAGGAGACTGCTGATGCAATAACCAATTCGGAACTTCATCTCTATGAGGGTGCTGGGCATGCGTTTCATTGGGAGAAGTTAGATGATTTCAATCCTCGAGTGAGGGACTGGTTAGCAGCGAACTAACATAACTTTAATAAAAAGAAAGAAAACTAAAATGGCTATAAAATTTGGTTCAGAAGTATACACATGGTTCATGGATGGCTATGGGGACGGAAACAATAATAAACTTGCTCACATGGCAAAGATCATTGGAGAGGCTGGCTTTGCGGGCATTGAACCGATGGTCCTAGAGCCTTATGATACTTACTGGTTAGGTGACTGTAAGGATCCTCAGAAATTAAAGGAAGCGCTGGACGAGGCAGGCATTGAGTTAGCGGCATTGGCTCTGATTTGTAAGTGGGACGAGGAAGAAGAGACGGAATCTGAGCGCATAGCAGCAGATTGGACCATAGAGACTCTCAAATTGTTTCCAGGAGCAGCGCTAGGAACAGTGCCATTACCTGATGGCCGTCATGACTTGCAACAGAGGAGGGTTAACTTGGTAAATAATGTGAATAGAGTTTCAAGGAGAGCAGCAGAAGCGGGCCTTAAATGTTCGTTTCATCCCAATAGTCCCCCTCCATCATTGGTCCGCACTCAGGACGACTATGACGTCGTTTTAAATAGTCTAGATCCTGATGCTACTGGTTGGACCCCTGACGTGGGTCACATTGCTAGGGGTGGAATGGATGTGATCGATACGATGACGAAGTGGGGACACCTAGTTAATCATATTCATTATAAGGACTTTTCAGGTAACGGGCCTGAGCCATGGTCTCAGATGGGAAGTGGTAAGTTGGATTTTCATAAAATTACAGAATGGCTGACCCTGAGGAACTATGAGGGATGGATCATCTGTGAGGATGAGGCCGAAGTTGCTATTAAGGATCCTGACGGAGTCACCTTACAAAACGGTGCATGGTGCAAGGAGAACTTGTTCCCAATGGTTTAGGTTTAAATAGAACGCATTAAAGCCAATACCGTATTCATGTTTCCACAAATGTGGAAATGGGATTCAATGCTGTTGAGTAACTAATAAGAAAAATATGCCAAAGTATTCAATCGGTTTGGATTTTGGAACAAACTCTTGTCGATCAGTTATCATTGATATAGATGACGGCAAAGAGCTAGGAACTACGGTTTATGATTATCCTACTGGTGACCTTGGGATACTGACTGATCCTAGTGATCCTAATGTGGCAAGGCAAAATCCTCAGGATTACATTGATGGTTTAGAATTTGTTATTAATGGGTCATTGGAAGAGGCTAAGACTAACGATCCAGAATTTGATTGCGCTAATGTCATTGGTATAGGCGTTGATACGACTGGCAGTACACCGATTCCCGTTGATGAGAGTGGAACTCCTTTGGGTCTTTGCTCCGAGTTTAAAGATAACTTAAATGCGATGGTGTGGCTGTGGAAAGATCATACAGCGCACGCTGAAGCTGCTGAAATAACATCCAAGGCAAAAGAATTGCGCCCACAGTACCTAGCAAAGTGCGGTGGGACTTATTCCTCAGAATGGTGGTGGTCAAAGATATTACACTTAAAAAGATGCGCACCCGAAGTGTTCGAAGCGGCTCATAGTTTTGTTGAACATTGTGACTATGTCCCAGCCCTCTTAGTTGGTGATACGAAACCTTCAACACTGAAGAGGAGCGTGTGCGCTGCCGGGCATAAGGCAATGTATTCAGAAGAATGGGGAGGTCTTCCTGATAAGGAGTTTCTCGAACAACTGGATCCGGCACTTTCAGATCTTCGAGACAGGCTATTTACTGAAGCAGTCAGTTCAGATAATTTAGCGGGTAATTTATGCGCTGAATGGGCTGAGAGGACAGGTCTCAGTGAAGGAACTCCGGTAGCAGTTGGAGCTTTTGATTGTCACATG
>JASLJT010000176.1:0-6999 GCA_030747955.1 Verrucomicrobiales bacterium
GCGGATCATTTCTAGTATCATAAAATTCAATAGCGGGTTTTGTCTTCCAGAAAGCACTCTGCACCTCGTTAAGCTTTCCGGCATCGAACATGTTCTTCCAGATCCGAGTAGTGTCAGTCTGGAACATGTAGGCGATGAACTGACCGTATATCTGATGAGGATTATAATTTCTTATGTATTTGTAACGCTCATCTCTAACTGCTCGAACCATATCATAGCGCTCATCCATTCTTCCCCTGAAAGCATGAATGTATTGTCTTGGGCCATCAGAAAATTCACCTAAAAATGCTTTTCCATGCATGTGCTTTGGAGGGTCAATGCCGGCAAGACTCAATGCCGTGGGTCCAAGATCCACAAAACTAACCAGTCTGTCAGTCATCTTCCCTGGACTCACTTCCCTGAAGCTCTTCCACTTCTCAGGAATCCTAACCAGTAACGGGATATGTATTCCAGAATCCCACAGCCATCGCTTGTGCCTTGGCATTCCCGATCCATGATCCCCATAATAAAAAATGATAGTATCATCCGCGAGCCCAGCCGCCTCTAACTCTTTTAAGTTCCTTCCCACAATAGTATCAAGTTTCGTGATATTGGCATGGTACTGCGCCCAGTCACGTTTCGTCTCCGGAATGTCTGGATGATATGGCGGGACCGGAGCATCCTTTATCACATGATGCGGGAATGACTTTTCTCTCAACCTGATCTTACTCTCATGAGAAATCGTATGATTGAAAATAGCAAAGAATGGTTTCCCTTTCGGTGCATTTTCCCAGTGAGCTTTTCTACCAGATTCATCCCATGCTCCCGGAGGCTCAACGAGGTTATAATCTTTCTTGGAATTGTTCGTACAGTAATAACCAGCTCCACGAAGATAATGTGAATAAAACTTTATGCCTTCAGGCAAAGTTGCCCGACTCCTCATGTGCTGACTCCCTAGGGCAGGAGGATACATGCCGGTAATGATTGTTGACCTCGCCGGAGCACACACGCCTGCAGTTGCAAATGCACGAGTATAAATCGAACTCTGCTTCGCTAAAGCATCCAGTGCAGGGGTATGAGCATACTTGAATCCGTACGAACCCAGGTCCGGCCCATTGTCCTCACTGGTAATCCAAAGAATATTAGGCCTATCAGCAGCAATCAAAATTGAAAGGCGAGTAATACAAATAAACAGAAACAATAAAGTGAATTTCACAAATTAATAGTAGTGCAAACAGTCACTTTGTCGATTTAAGAGAATCGAAAAACTCAAGCCACCCAGAGGACTTTCTTAATAAGAAACTCCATTAACATTCCGTAAATCTCAGATTGGAGTGTAGCCATCCACGTTTCAGGATTAGGATCCATGTCCAGTACGCCATCCTCGGCAGGCAAATTGTATCTATAATGGATAACGATCCGGGCCTGATTCAGTGCACTGCACCAGTGATCCGCGTGCGCAGTTGGGATATTAAATTGATAACAGCTCCCCTCTTCATCCTTAGCCATCTTTGCCTTACCGAGGTCATCAGCAACAATTTTCAGTGAGTCCCTGAACTCTACGCGAAGTTCGGGCTCTATGTATTCCTTCCAATCTGAATCCGCAGAAGATTTTTTTTCATTGTCAAGATCCGCTCCCGGTGAAATCGGTGAAGGAAATAACCTATTCCCCGCTTCCTCGCAGCCAGTAGAATCAGCAGACTCCGGTAATCTGGAAAGCATTAAATGTTCAAGCTCAGAGACCTTGGATAAAGTCCATGTACCGTCATCATTATTGATCAGCTCCATCGCATGAGAAACTAATCAACAGGTTCCATGACCGCATACAACTGATGAGTCTGTAACTGCTGAACATAAAGTTCGGCCTTTTCCCTTTCTCCTGTCCAAACAATGGCGCTCCCTTCATAATGAACTTTCAACATCAACTCCGTGGCCTTCTCCTCTGAATAGCCAAAAATCCTTCTTAGAATCAGAGTCACAAAACTCATAAGATTGACTGGATCATTGAGGATCATCACTTGCCATGGCTGAGTGACCTGATCTAACGCTTCAACCTCTGCTACAGGGGAAGTTTCAACTTCAACGTTAGATCCTTTAATCAACACACTAATAAATTTTATGCTACTATTTGAGAGCTACTAAGATACTTGGCAAGAACTTTTCTTATCTTCTCCGAGCATTGCTGCGACTCATTGAAGAAGAGTCTCTCGCATTCAGAAATATTCTCAAGCGGAAATCCTTGCCGATTTTTACCAGCCATCCATTCCATAAAAGCATAGGAAATAATCCCATTTGCGAGGGGTATATTAAAACCTGCTAAATTGACCACAAAAGCTGCCGTAAAACTACAATCCGGAGATTTTTCCTGTAACTTTCTCAAGAAACGCATACCTCTGGCTCCTTCCCTAGCAGCAAAAATGCTCTCAGAACCTTCTCTCAGACGGTCCGATAATGCTTCAGGCAGATTATCCAAAAATTTTTTATCCTCCGTTATAACACTTTTAAGAAATTCCTGAGAAACTAATTGGTTTATATGAATAAAATGAGGAATTAAAGTGTCCACAAAGGGACCATTAAAAAAATTACTCCAGCTAGTCTCTTCTTCATTAAATGTCAGAGGCGATTCAGGAAAAATACCAACTCGGGAATGCCTAATGGCCCTCAGGATCTCTTGTCCCTCTCCTGACTCATCACTATAAATTCTGCTTGTCTCCACTGAAATTTATACGGGTTAATAGAAAAAATTTATTTCTAGAAATGATTACTTAAGAGTCAAACAAAGCCCAAGCCTGAAAACTCGCAATCATTATCCCCAAACCTCAGCAAGAATCTTTTCCTGTAATTCAGTGATTTGATTAAATTCCTCTCTGGTCCCATCACGATAACCGGCCAAATGAAGCATCCCATGAATGATGTAAAGGGTCAGTTCCTGCTCAACTGATATTTCCATGTCATTAGATGCTCTGAGCGCAGTTTCGACACTAGATATAATTTCTCCATAATCGAAAGTGATCACATCCGTTGGGCTCGGGTCGCCCATGAACTTCTCGTGGACTTTAGCAATCTCAGCATCTGAAACAATACTGACTTCTAGCGATTCAATGACAGTCAAAGGTGAACCCTTCACTGCCTCAACAAGACACAAAGAAAAAGATGACTCTACACAATTACGGACCATCTCAAAATCAAAAGGCACAAGTTCCTGTGCATCATGAATCTCAATTCGAATACCCTCTTCGGCGTCCTTCATCCGACCGTAGAATCACTTTTACCAGAGCCTGAAAACTGAGAGTTTTTCTTTTTATTCCCGTTCCCGTTACGAGAGTTCTTGCTCTTACTTTTTTCTTTACCCTTTCGAGAACCATTACCCTCAATTTCAGATTCGTCCTTCGGATAAGTGATCCGGTTATGAAACATGCTCCTCAGTGTCGATTTAAAACTCTCACCCATTACAGTTATTTCCCTCAAAGTCAGATCACAATCCTTGAGCTGACCTTCAAGGATTCGATTATTTATTATCTCGTCAACTAACTGAGTGATCTTTCCTGGCGTCGGTTTTTGCAGGGTCCTTGATGCACTTTCAATAGCATCAGCCAAACTAATTATTCCGCTTTCCTTGAACTGCGGCAATGGGCCGGGGTACCTGAAATTCTTTTCCGAGACTTCAGGTATATCATCCTCATTAGCTTCACCGCTCTCTACTCTGTCCTTGACCTCCTGCTGTTGATCAAGGGCACGGTGATAAAAGAAAGAAACCATGGATGTGCCATGATGCTGTTCTATGACATCAACGATCTGCGTGTTCAATCGCTTCTTTAAAGCCATATCAACTCCTTCTTTCACATGAGCCGTGATGACGAGGGCAGACATTGTTGGAGTCAGTTCATCATGAGGGTTGTCCCCATCACTTATATTTTCTATGAAGTATTCAGGCTTATGCAATTTCCCTATGTCATGAAAATAGGAACATACCCTGCACTTCATTGAATTTGCTCCAATAGACTCGGCTGCAGCTTCGGACAAATTAGCAACTATCAGACTATGATGATAAGTGCCAGGGGCTTCGATAGTCATCTTTTTCAAGAGCGGATGATTAAGATCAGCGAGCTCGATCCATGAAATGTCTGTCGTAATTCGGAAAAGAGTCTCTATGACAGGCAATATGGCTCCCACGACGGAAACAGTGACAACGCCTCCCAGAATGGCCAATGCACAACCGAACCCAAAAGATTTCCAATCCATATTCCCATCAGTTCCTCCTCCAATGAAACCGAAAATGTATCCGAATATCAACATCATTACCCCTATGATAAAACCCGCCCTGATCAGACCGCTCCTCTTACGGACACTATCAGTTAACAAAACACATACAAAACCGACCATGAGATTTGCCACAAGGATAAGAAGAGAAAGATCAACATCGACCAGAAGAGCTCCCCAGATCGAACATAATATGGTAACAAAGAGCGCCTGAGATCTACCTAGGAGAATTGAAATAGAGAAAGGGGCAAAAGCCAACGGGGCCAGAAGGAAACCGAACTTTTCACCACTCAGGCCCAAAACACCATCACCGACAGGCAATCCAAAGACCGTTCGAACCAGAGACAAGTGAATGAACATCAGTGAAAATATTAAGACGATACGCCCATTACGATTAAAGCTCCTTGGATGATTTATATAAAAATGTAAGACACCTGCAATGAGCGTCACCTCAGCAAGGAACACTGTGCTCCAAGAACTCAACAATTCTCCACGCTCGACCGGAGCGCCTAAAATCAGAATGCCCAGAACTAATGCGAATAATAAATAAGAGACGCCACCAACAATTAAACTGTCACTGAGCTTATCTATCCACTCATGCTCACTGTGCTTGCGGCGTGTCTTTTCTGACATTAGCCCGCGGCGCTTGAGTTGGAGTCTGTTGAGTGCCTTAATCATGAATGGAAACTTTCCTAGGGAAGAGGTGAAACGAACCAGAACGGCACGGCTCAGAAAATTGAAACAAATGACTTAAATTTGTTAGCTTGGAAGAATTTAGTGTTCTTTGCGCATTTTCAGAGCCCTGCTCAGGTAAACTCTGAAAATGTATAATTTATGAGGTGTTAACCGTAAAGCTATCATCAGGAAGAGATAAAATCAATGCCTCTAAAACCCTATAAAAAATGCACATTAATGAATTTTAATCGGCTTCAGATGAGCTTCCTCTCGCCTCCGCATAAGCTCCTATAATTGAAGCGACGACCTTATGGCGAACCACATCACTACGTTCAAACTCAACAAAATCCACACCATCAACTTCTGAAGACAGTACTTCGATAGCTTCATTGAGACCAGAACGAATGCCCCTTTTCAAATCGCTCTGTGAAGGATCTCCCGTGACCACGCACCTAGAACCTTCTCCTAGACGAGTAAGAAACATGAGCATCTGTTCAGAGGTAGTGTTCTGAGCCTCATCCAATATAATTGCCGAATTATTAATAGTGCGACCCCTCATATAAGCTAGCGGAGCAATTTCGATCTGCCCCCTTTCAATCATTCGATTAACCTCATTCGGTTCAATCATGTCATACAAGGCATCATAAAGAGGACGAAGGTAAGGGAGTATTTTTTCAGTAAGGTCACCAGGCAAAAAACCCAGCGCCTCACCCGCCTCGACGGCTGGCCGCGTAAGAACTAACCTTCCTACTTTTTTTTCCCTAAAAGCATTAATCGCCGAGGCCACAGCGAGGTAAGTCTTTCCGGTACCGGCAGGACCAATACCAAATACCACATCATTCTTATCCATAGATCTGAGGTAAGAGAGTTGAGTCCTTGTCCTTGGCACGACCTCGGGACGGCCCCTGCCTCCAAGTATCTTATACCCTAGAAGATCTGAGACCGAACATTGCTCACCTGATTTCGCCGCATCAATAGCAAACTGGAATGATTTTAATTTTATTTCAGCTCCATCACGCCTTGCAGATTCAAGATCCTTTATAGCCGCAGAAGCCTTAGAAACTGCATCCTCGTCCCCAATGAGCTTGATCCAAGCGTCACGAGTAGTGACTTTCACACCAAAATTAGATTCGATCTCTTTTGAGAGACCAATGTCTCCTGCAAACAATGACAGAAGAAAATGAGCATTTTCGAACTCAAGAGTTTGTTCAACCATAAATATTTTTTCTCTTATTCGCCAAAAAATCAGTAATCACTAGTAGCGTACGATCGTCAAACCAAACCTTTCAGATCTTAAATATCTTGTTAAATACCCAAAAAAAACTTTATTCTCTGTGGCGTCTTGGGAAAAACATTAAATGATGTTTTATATTGAAGAGACAAATTAGGAGAATATGCATAAAAGTCGCGTCCTTGGAATCATACCCGCTCGTTGGGCCTCAACGCGATTCCCAGGAAAACCACTCCATCCTATCGCAGGTAAACCACTGATTCAGCATGTCTGGGATCAATGCAAAAAAACTAATAATTTAGATGAAATTCTGATCGCTACGGATGATACGAGAATAGCGGAAAGTGCAGAATCTTTCGGTGCAAAGGTCGTAATGACTTCAGATAATCACGTTTCCGGCACTGACAGGATAGCAGAAGCAGCTATAACTGATCAAAAATCTACTCATATTATCAATATTCAGGGAGACGAGCCCCTCATTGATCCGGACCTAATTGATCAATTAGCCGAAAAAATATCAAATGACTCCACAATTTGTATGATTACTGCAGCAGTGGCTGGGATAAATAATTTGGATCTTGCAAATTCAAACGTAGTGAAGACAGTTATAGATAAGGAAAATAATGCCATTTACTTTTCGCGAAGCGTGATACCTCACCAGAACAGCGAAAGTCCGGCAGCTCCTTGCTACCGGCACAAAGGAATATACGGATACACTAAAGACTTTCTTCTAAAGTTTGTCCGGTGGGAACCTTCTCCCCTAGAACTTGCCGAAAGACTCGAACAATTACGAGCTATTGAGAACGGTGAACGTATCCATGTCATTATAACTGATGATAATTCGATTGGTGTAG
>JASLJT010000177.1:0-11260 GCA_030747955.1 Verrucomicrobiales bacterium
AGAAATAGACGCGATGAATACGGATGGTCTTTTTCTTAAGAACTGAAAGCTGAATAGAAAAGTAGCCAGCGTAAAGAGTCCCACGGGAAGGCTCACTAGACGGTTAATAAATTCGATCCAGACATGGATCGGATTAAATTCCGCAGACAAGGTTTCTTTAGTTATTCCAGGATCGCGCTTTTGAAATTTAGCAATATCGAGCCGATCAAAATCTACCTGCTCCAGACTCGTCGGTGGAATCAGTTCTCCCCAGCAAGTTGGCCAATCTGGACAGCCCAGACCTGACCCAGTCACCCTTACTATTGCTCCTACAAAAATAAGGAAAACAGTCGCCAAAAGAGCCGCGAGAGCCGTTTTTTGGTAAACAGTCATCAAATATTACCGCTTAATTAATACAGAAATAACTAAAATATAGGGAAAAATAGGAAATTTAGCCAAATAATGAAATTAGTTGCTCAAATGCTTAAGAAGACTAAATTATTACAATATATTAATATCTGACCACATCACCCCACACTTTGTGATTGGCAAACTAATCTCGCCAGCATATCAGGGGATTGTAAAACGCTCTCTAACTCTAAATAAAACCTATAATTATGACCGATTCGGCAGACAACAAACCAAGTAAAGCTCTCTTTTGGGGATGTTTTATCGCACTGATAACTACTTCATTTGGATTTATCACAAGGATGTTTCTCCTTGATGATCCAGCCATAACAGACACCCTACTGGGATTAGACCCAGCAGAAGTAGGAAAGTTCAAGGGGATACAAATCTGGCCCTTTGCAATCAGTATCATCCTTTTCAGCCTTATCATCGATAAGGTCGGATACAAATTCTCCATGATCTTTGCCGCGGTATGCCAAATTATTTGGGCAATCATGGGAATCGTAGGATTAAACATAGCTCAAGGCGGCGATGCTGCGACTGGCGCGAGCATGCTATACTGGGGCGGCTTGATTCTTGCCTTAGGTAATGGAACGGTCGAAGCATTCATCAACCCCGTCGTAGCCACTATGTTCACCAAGGACAAGACCAAGTGGCTTAACATTCTTCACGCAGGATGGCCTGGCGGACTCGTGATTGCAGGAATGATTGTTATTTTCATGGGAGATAATTTTGGATGGCCAATCAAGCTAGGAATCATCGTAGTTCCGGCATTCATCTACCTCGGGATGCTTATTAAAGAACAGTTCCCTGTTCAGGAAAGGGTCGCATCAGGAGTCAGCTACAAAGAAATGTTAAGCGAATTCGGAGTATTCGGAGCTGCGGTAGTAGCGATTCTGATTTATCTCCAGTTGGTCACTGAATTCCCAGACCTTCAAAATCTTTGGATTGGAATATGTATAGCATTTGTTGCTGCTTTTGGATTTTACACCCAAAGCCCTGGCCGCGGACTAATGGGCATTCTCATACTAATAATGATACCGCTCGCGACAACAGAGATTGGTACAGATGGCTGGATTAGTGGTATCATGGCTGAAGCCGTGACCTTTCATGCTGGCTGGATCCTCGTTTACACATCAATCATTATGATGGGACTGCGGTTCCTTGCTGGGCCAATTGTCCATGCTCTTAACCCCTTACCGCTTCTCATACTGAGTTCGGTTCTGGCAATCGCTGGCCTCGCAGCATTGGCCGGAGCAGGAGCAGCTGGAGTAGGAATGATTTTCGTAGCAGCTACACTATATGCATTGGGTAAGACTTTCTTCTGGCCAACTATGCTTGGCATTGTTTCAGAGCAGACCCCTAAAGGAGGTGCCCTGACACTTAACGCTGTATCGGGAATCGGTATGCTTGCTGTGGGTGTTCTTGGATTCCCATTAATCGGAGCCATTCAAGCGAATAAAGAAATCTCGGAAGTAGCAAGCACAGGAAATGCAGCATTAGTTAAAGATGGAGCAGTCATTGAAGAAGCGACAGAAGCTAAGAACATTTATAAGATCATTAATTATGAAGTTCTCACTGACACTGCCGTTGATGAAAAACTTGCTGATGCTAGCGAAGAAGACAAAAAGATAGTCGCTGATGCGAGAGCAGGTAGCGCACCCAAAGCTCTGGGGAGCATGACCGTGTTCCCGTTAAGTATGTTAATAGCATATATCGCTATTTATATGTATTTCAGATCCAGAGGAGGATATAAGCCTGTTGAACTGGGCGGAGGCGACGAAAGCTCTGCTTCGGACGGTTGAAAAGTATAAAAGTTTCCTTGTAAGGAACAAATTACAAAAGGGGTGTCCGTAAGGGCACCCCTTTTTTTATCGTAATTTTTTGGCCTGCTCAGAAAGCTCGTCAAATAAGAAACCAGTGACCGGGACTTCCACGTCAAAAACATCACCAATGACCTGAGCCCAACCCAGCACAAAATAGTCCCATCCATCTTCTATTAAAAGGGACTTATCCTCTCTCTGCTTCTTTGCCTGCTGTAAAAATCTTAGCTCTCCACGATAATTAAATTCCCAGATAACCCCACATTCAGGAAAAGAAGCCTGGTCCGTTAAGGGTGAACCGGGGCCATCCTTCCCAAGGCCCGTCGCGTTAACTACCATCGAAGCAACAGGAAGTTCATCCATAATCTGATCTGCTAACCGAGGCTCAGATGTAAGATACGGTATCACGCGGCCTTTAGCGCCCCAAAGCTCAGCAGTTCTTATAAGATTATCAAGACGGCCCTGACTCCTGTTCGCTATATGGATCTTTGATGGGCAATCATCAGCTCGGGCTCCATTGAGAAAATACCATACTAATGCCAATGAAGAACCACCGGCCCCGAGTATCAAAGCCTCAGCCCCTGATTTACTAAAATGATCATCCGGCATAAATCTTTCCAAAGCCATGCCTCCACAAGTCGGATCCGTGGCTCTGCCGCAAAGTTTCCCTCCCCTCTTATAAATGCTACTTACTTCTCCTAATTCCTTTGCGAGCGGGTCTAACTCATCAAAGTAAGTCTCACTAGCAGCAAAGAGATCCATCTTATGGGTCGTTACCAGAGCACCTAAAGACAAAGGATCAGATTTAATGAACTCTACAACTTCACGATAATTTTCGGGTCTGTCATGAATTTCCATGTCGATGCCTACGAGATTACATTGCCCCAGTCCTAGGATCTCGGCCCACTTTGGGAATATTCTGACACTGGATGAAGATCCTGTTGTCACACCGATAAAATACATGGTCGGCACCTCTGCTTTGCTCATTTCCATAGCGGAAATTAATGGATACAAGATTAGAATCTAAAAGTCCAACCCGCTTTGACAACTCCCTCAGTGAGAGTCCTATCAAAACGATCATCAAAACGCCTGTAGCCCTGATTAAACACCAAATACACATCACTCGCTGGATTCACCATCCATCTTATCCTAGAATTAAGACCAAGCTCATTGGATACGGTATCAAACTGGACTCTGGTACTAAGTGAAAGTTTCTTGGTCGGAGTATAACGGACCGATCCATTGACTATTAGAGCTTCAAATTCACCACCCTTAAGCTCATACCAATCCATGTCTGCACCTATGTCCATAGAAAATGATGGGGAAGGCTGCCAACCAACGCTCCCGTTTACGCCGTACTTGGTTCCATCAAGAAAATCACGAACTCCTAAGTCACTCCCTGCACTAAAATATATGCCCCTTGACTGGGCAGTCATTATTCCGGCTCGGGCACGCCAATACGAATAATCACCTTCAGGAACAATAATCTTATCATAAATCTCAAAGTCCTTCTCAAATAAGTCTCTCTCTCTTTGGACGCTAACGGTCACAAAGTCACCACTCGATAATTCGAATTCGGTTTCAAGCTCAATCTCTTCAGTCAGTGCATTAGAATCGAAATCTGTATCGATGTGTGTCTTTAAATCAAAGTCTATTTCGTTAATCAAATCAGTCTCTGGATAAATCTCATAACCAAGAAAAGACCACCACTCATAAATTCCTGGTCGCCGTAAAAACCCAGCTGCAGGATCAAGGTCTTCACCTACTCGCTGAACAGTGAGTCTCGCATAGAGCGGCTTATTTGGATAGATGCCTGTCAGTCCCCAGCCGTAATCATCTCCCTTATCAGTCTCAGTACGCATCGCCCAGCCTCTGAAAATACCGGTCTTTTGTTCTCTGAAAGAACTGTCCTTTAACGCAAAATCTAGACCCAAAGTCTCTGCATCCCCATCGGACCTGGGATCTCCAAGGGTAAATATGCCACCCACTGACGATTCCTTGAAAAGGTCATACGATACCCTGCCAACATAAACATCATCGCTTTGCAGCTCATCAGTCTGCTCGAGTCTGACACCAAGCAAGCCAATGTTCCATTTATCAGCCTTGCCGGTGATCTTGGCCCCGAGTTGTATCGGAACACGGTTCCCATCCGAGTCCAACCCTATCGTTCTAGAATGGAAAGGTAATGGACTGCGCATTATTCCGCCGAAGCCGAATTTTTCAGCATCTTCCAGAAAGAAAGCTCTTTTCTCAGGAAAGAATAAAGGGAAACGGGTCGTATTTACTTGCCGGTCATCGACATCAGTTTCCGCAAAATCTGTTTGCCACGTCATGGTGGCTGTGAGTGAGGGAGTGATTCTATAGAACGCATCAAATGAAGGCTCAAAATCAAAATTCGTACCATCCAATTCGGTTGAACGATACCTGCCAAGTAATGTCGGTTTAAAATCAAGACCCATACCAGTATCCAAATTCTCTAATCCCTTTAACTTACCAAGGCCCTGTAAGCTCCACATGGATCTGAGACGGGTAGGCGATGCCCAGCGGAGCCTTTCATGATCTCTTCTAATCTCCCTTTCAACATTGAAATTCCAGGTCGATTTTGTTTCATCAAAGGCCAGACTCCTAAATGGAATCTCAAACTCAACGTACCATCCTTTCGAATCCCTACTAGTATCGCAGTCCCATATCGTGTCCCATGTCAGATCAGGCCTTCCCCCGCTCTTTACTACCCCATCAGCTTTTCCTCCTCCTCCTGCGACACCAAAGTAATAACCGTTAATGCCCCTACCAAAAGTATCAAAAACTAACCGAACGCGATCATCACCTCTACCCGGATTATCTCTTCGTCTTTCCTTGGCTAGAATCTTATCAGGCTCTGAATCATAGCAACGGACCCCAACATAAAGAGCTTTTGATGTTGAGAACACCTTAAGTTCGGTTCGTTGACTCGGCTTAGCCATACTGATTGGTTCGACCTGAGTAAAATCTGAAATAGTTGCAGCTGAATCCCATTGTGCCTCATTCAAGATCCCATCTATTTTTGCTCCGTCAGATAAACGGGGAACTTGAATCTCAGGCAAAGGCCCCGCAGCCAATAAAACTGACTTAAAGGCTCCTGAAAAACATAGGAACGTTATTAGATTTCTGAAACTATTTAACATTGAATAATTAAAGGGAAATTGCCCTAAAGTTTATAGAGGCTAATCACTTGTTAACTCATGAAAAAGATAAATCTCAACTCCAAAGCGTAGATCTCTGCATTACAACAAGTTGCAGCATGATTTTCGTGCCCCAAGAAGGCGCAAATCTAATCATTGGAATTAAAAGAACTAATTGTTGGGCTCTATCAGCTTATTGAAATTGTTCTCAAGAATCTTTGAACGGTCTACTGCCTGATTCCCGACACGCTTTTCTAAAGGAGTATTCTCCAACGTTTCTGCACCCTTCTCTGTCTCATTAGATGATTGTCCTGAACCCTTCACTTTAGGAGCAAAGTCGGCTCTGGGAGCATCAATTGATCCAGAAATTATCAGATCAGCCCAAAAATGATCGTCCTCATTTTTTGAGAAATAAGAAGGCTTTACGACACCAACTCCTTTGAAAATCGCATCCGCGACACCTACCTTTAACAGTCCTTCAAGTTGACCATCGGTTAAAACTTTAATATTCCCTCCACCAAGACGCATCAGAGGCAATGATTCCCCTTTAATGTCAAAGATCTCAAGGCCTTTCCCAGATTTTCTAAAACTTGCACTCAATGACTCAAACCTTAATTGCCTAAATGAAACCTCATTCATTTCATTAGCGATACTGACAAGGATCGGTTCTTTGCTCAGTTCGACTCCCGACCCTTCGAAGCTTCCTTCGGCATTCATTGATTGATCAACTGATAGAGAACCCGAAACGTCCAAACCTCCTGTTAATTGACCAGTCAACCTCTCTGCCCAATAGGAATGAACAATTTTCGACACATCAATCTTACTAAAATCTGATGAAATTTGATATTGCCCCTCTCCTTTGATCGAAACATAACCATTTAATTGAACTGTACCCCTTATCGAATGAGAGAATTTTGAACTTTTGATGAAATAATTTCCCGAACGCACCTCACCTGCAATCGCATCGATTTCAAGTAATGGCCATCCCGGAAGAGCAAGTTCGCCTTCTCTAAAATTTACCAAACTTGATGAGTTAGAAAAATTTTCAGCTGCTAATTTTGCATTCTTTATGAAGGGAACGTTCAGCCCGTCATTATTTTTCCAATACAAAATAGAATCAGAAATGCGTAGTCTTTCAAAATTAAAAGAATCAGGATCACTTTGGAGTCCAAGTCCAGCCCTAGCCAAAGTCAGGTTCTTTTTCTGAAATCCATCATCATTGAAAGCATTATTATGGCCGCTACCAAAAAATATTTCCCCTGACTGCGCCTGAACATTCCCCATGTACCAATTACTGGAAATAAAACTCCTAGGATTGATTCTAGTTTTTAACAATTTAATTTCAAAGTCCTTTAACAAAGAATCGGTTAACTCCGATCTGAGCACAAGATTCCTAGCATTCAAATTCAGTCCATCTAGTTTGAATGCTCCGAACTCGACATCAGTCTCTAATATTTCACTTACCTTTGCACCCACTTCTTTTCTAAACCCCTGCCCACTTATCCATGTGAGCATAAAGAAATATAAACTCGCCAATAATAGTATTAATGGGACGCTGCCAAAAATGAGAATTCTCCTAGTTATTTTTTCCCGCTTCTCTTTAACCTTTTTGGGTTGGTGACTTCTCCTGCGTCGTCGCCTGCGCACTTCTACCATTTTCTCTTCCCCGTCCTCACCGACCACATATTCAAACCGGACTGGCTGACTAGAACTAGAACCTTCAGTCCTAGTTCTTCTTTTCCGAACGTTGCTGTGTTTAAAAGAATTCTCTTTTGATTCCTCTTTATCCTCTTCGTTTGACTGCATTCTTATTACAACTCAATCAGAATAATTATAGCACTGATAATGGTCTAGAAACATGCAGTCTCGGGAATACACTTGCAATGCTTTTCAATCAATTAATATATAAAAGCTTGCCTAAAACACTAACTAATTACTATTAATTCTCTTACCAGAAGGATCGATAATGTTTGCCTTCACAAAGAAAAGTACAGCGCGCTTGAGTCTGTCCTTACCCTTTGATTTAAAGAGCCTTCCAAGAAACGGAAGATCTCCTAAAAATGGAACCTTATCCTGCACAGTAGCAGCCCTATCCTCAATTAGTCCTCCAAATACGACAGTTGCTCCGTCCCATACCACTACACTCGTATTTTCTCTTAGGGTCCTAAATACTGGCTGAAGAATACGGTTATCTGATAGTGGAATAGATTCAAATTCTCCTAATAAGTTAGTGCCTGTCGTCATTATCGGAGTTCCATAATTAATGAATCCCTCAAACTGGTTAAATTCAGGAGCAAGGTTCAGTTCAATTGTATAGTTATCAGCTCCGACGATCGGCTCGACTTCCAAGTGAGTACCTACATTTCTCACTTCAAAACTTGTTGGATGAGCCGGCGTCACTGGAAAGCTAGGAGGAGCTCCCTCTCCACCTACGCCAAATCCACCAAAGGCTCCACCGTCCTGTGGAATTTCAGGTGGATCATACTCAGTCGGATAGGGGAAGTCCCTAGTAATATCAACTGAAGCTCTCTGACCAGACCTTGTGACAATGCTTGGCCTGGTGATCATATCAGCTCCCTTTGCCTGAGCTAACCCTCTAATCACTGTTTGAAATTGCGGATCACTAAATGCGCCTCCGACCCCAAAAATAGCAGGGCTCTTCAATGTTGGAGGCGCGGCCCTAACATCTGATCCTCCCCCGAGAAGTATATTATTCAAAGCATCACCTTCTCGCCATTGTCCACCAGTCCGCAATCCACTCGTGATTGGATTATCACCTAATGGAACATCAGTCCATGGTGGAATGAATGAGTATTCTGAAAAACTTGACGACTCACTGCCAGTCGTAGCCGCATTACCTGTTGTGCCTCCCCCTCCAAAAATTCTCTGCGATCCCGGCATATTGAATTGCCCCAATAACCAGTCAAAGCCTAACTCATTGAGCTCCTTTTGGCTGATATCTACCATCGTCACATGAACTTCTACCTGCTTCGGAACATCCTTAAAGGAACTGTCTATGAATGTCTCAATGAGCTCCATGTTCGCGATAGTATTCCTAGCAACTAACGAGCTGGTACCTGGCACAAAAATTGCACTGGCTCCTTCCGGAAAAGTAATTCCCTGCTTCATCAGAAATTCTTTTGCTCCTAATCTTTTCAACTTAAGACCGCTCTGATTGTTTCCCTCTACAGAAAATGGATCACCGCCACCATCGCCCTCGTCTCCAATCGATGCGGTACTTAGAAAATCGGGAGGAACTCTGAAAGTCTTAGTTACAAGTCGCTTACTCTCTGACGACCTTGACACTATCTGAACGGCATATGTATCTAATTTATACCTAGTGCCCGTATCATTTGTTATCTGGTTAAGAACTTCACCGATAGGAACATTTCGTAATGTCAGGTTGACCCTTGCATTCAGTGCCACCAGATCAGAAGGATCTAATTTTAGGACGAAATTAATTCCACCACCTATCGGATCAAGTTGCTCTGATTTAATGGTTAAATAGTTAACAACATCCTCTAGCGTTTCATCTTCAAAATTAATAGTATCAATGACTATTGCTGACATTTTCCTCTCAATGGATTGACCAGCTTGAATTCCCGAAGCGTTTCCTCCCACGATCCCAAAGGCCGATGAGATATCGACTTTGGTTTCCCATGCTTCATCTATTTCACCTAACAGTTTTTCACGTGTATGGTCTCTTGATGACTTATGATAATTGACAATCTGCTGCTCAACATCAGCCATGCCTCTTCTTGCCGCAGTATTTGTTTTATCAATTCGTAACACATCAGCATAATATTTCATCGCCTTATCCAAGTCTCCTAACTTAGTTGCGCCGGAAGCTAGCTTGAGTAAACGGGTCACTCTCTTGACGTTGGCCAGATGCTCTGGAGTGCGTGCCTGGTTATACCATTCCGGGTCCTGCAATCTCTTCTTTAGAATGACGGCAGGTCCATAGTTTGGAGCGACGCTCGGTTGTAGAACTTGATCCAGCAATTCTTCAGCAGCAACGAATTCAGCCTCATCAATTAATTCCTTTGCGCGCAGCACTGATGCACCCACATATTTTTGCCGTGCCTGGTTCCGAACAGAATCAGAAGTTGGCGAAGGATTCATTCCATTGTATGCCTGAGCAAATTTAGATAAGGCTCCCTTGTAATTTCCTTCAGCGATTAGTTCATCGCCCTCAGCCATTATTTTTTCAGCCTCAATCATTTGAGCCTGCCTCCTAGCAATTTCACCTTCGACCCTATCTGCTAAGGTCGGCTCTTTCTTTTTATCATTAGCAAACAACGATACCGAAACAAAAAGGCACGAGGAAAATAAGATTAAAGTTACCCACGTTGCCTTCATGGCATAGGAACCCAAGCCCTCCAAATTGATTGGAGAATGTTTCGTTTGAGATTTGAATTGAGGCATGGGGTTGAAGAACGACAACATAGACGAATTTGACCAAAAATGTAACGATCAAATTTCGATAATCTGTGTTATCTCAAGGGGTGCGCTAATTTGTTACTACCTGTCTAAAATTCCAGTTAAATTCACTGAAAATTGTAACAATCACCCCAAGAAGGCAAAAGTTAGAACCGAAACTCCTGCTGTTCTACCCTCACTGGAACAGGAGGCCCTAACCGTGAATGCAATCTGCGGCCCAAAAAATCCCATATTTCTAAGCTTAATCTTTTAATTATTGGGGTATTTTGAGGAGGAAATCTATATACATTAACTGATTTGTTCATTCGAACACTATACTGTTCGAATGAACAAATTCAACCGATTCTTTCATTTTAATGATTTTTTTCACTTGGTGCTAATAATTCTGAGGCAGAACATGTGATTTCCCGGAAATGAATGACATTAATAATAACACCAAACTCTTTGCTCTTTTCCGGGTATTTTTTAATTGTCGATTCTATTACCCCATTTATCTGGTCATGTTCCTCGATTTTGGGCTGACCATTTCCGAGTTTGCCACACTCAATCTGATTTGGGCCATCGCAATCATATTACTCGAAGTCCCCTCAGGCGCTCTCGCTGATCACGTTGGCAGGAAGAGATTAGTTATCCTCTCTTCTATCTTAATGATTGGAGAAATTAGCGTTCTTATCTTCACCCCTATAGGCTCACCTATTGTTTTCTGGATGTTCGTCATAAACAGAATTCTTAGCGGCGCGGCTGAAGCGGCTGCGAGTGGCGCAGATGAAGCCCTGGCTTATGACAGCATCCCAATTAAGAACCGCGAATCGGTATGGAAAAAAACAATGAAGCGAGTAATGATAATGATGTCAGTTGGATTCGTCATCAGCTCAATTATCGGAGCACTTGTCTATTCCACTGACTTTATTAACTTTATCGCTTCAACGCTCAACCTTGAAACAGAATTCACTAAGAAACAAACAGTTAAGTTTCCTCTATATTTAAATTTTGGATCCGCATTAATTGTATTTTTCATCGCCTGTAAATTTGAAGAAGATCATAAGATCTCAATGGGTGGAAAAATAATTGCCATCAAGGAAAGTTTTGCAGGCACACTAAGGGCCGGGAAATGGATCATAAACTCACCCGCAGCATCTTGCCTCATTCTCATAGGCCTATTTTATGATAGTATCATCAGGGTCTTTTATACGATTCTTTCAAATATCTACAGGATCCTACTCATTCCTGAATGGTGCTGGGGACTCGTCGGTGCCGTCGCTTCGATAATCGGTATCGGAGTAGCAATTATTTGTGAAAAAATGGCAACCAAACTGAGTCCCGGAATCAATTTTGGGGTTGTTACTATTTTAACCTTCCTAGGTTGCATTGCCCTGTCATTGGCTGTGCCTGGATGGGGCGTGATTTTGTTACTTCCAATGTTCTCTGCGATGCGATTTCTCCAGTATT
>JASLJT010000178.1:0-3196 GCA_030747955.1 Verrucomicrobiales bacterium
GAGTCGAATAAGGGAAATATTCCAAAGAAGAACAGGTCATGGGCCAGAGCAACATCTAATGTGATTGTTCAAGTCTCTTGTGTCCTTCTCGTTGGATACTTGTTGTTACCAGTCTTAAAGAAGGACATTCTGCATGATTTATTGATGGCGTTAGAGTCTGACCAAAGGGCAGAGTTTGAAGAGAAGGCCAAGATCACAGATGAGCTTAATACTATAGGCGAGAGGATAGATTCATTGTCTGATGAATTGAAAAGCATTAATCAGGTAACTGAAGTGTCTGCCAAAGACGTTTACAAAGAATTAGTCTATTTGCGTGAAAGAAATAAACTCATAACATTAGGGGATTCGGCAATTCATAATTCAGATAGAGAGTCCCTAGATCAATTGCTCAGAGTTTCTGAAGAGAGTGAAGATGATCGATTAAAGACCGGGGCAGCATCAGAGATCCTCAGAGTTAAGTTTGCTTACATGAATGGTTTGAGGAGAGGAACACACACGATTCCGGTTGGCCAATTATTTCCCGAACAAAGCCTCAAGAATGAGACGGAATTGGACACTGATCAGTTGATTGAATTGTTGGATAACGCTGAAGCGAAAGTGGATAACCGAATAAGGGCAGCTTATCTCTTAGCAGATAAAAGAAATAGCAAAGCTGCTGACGCGTTGGCCAAAGTGGTCGAGACGGATTTGAATTTAGATGTTGTACGCGAAGCAGCAATGACCTTTAGCGAGATGACTGGATTCAAAAATGAGGACCTCCTCAACACTGACGTGCTATTGCAATGGTGGAGGAGCAATTCTGATCAGGTAAGAATCATGCTAAGCAATTAATGCTTAGGCGGCATTGATCTTATTTAGAACCAGTTAAAGAATTAGCTGATCTTGTTAATAATGGATTCGAGCTTCTTGCCATATTCAACGTAGCTTTCGAATTGCCTCTTGGCCTTTTCCTCCAAGTCCATTTCTTTGTCAGGTTCTTCATGGAAAACGGCCTCTATGTGAGGCTCAATGGAGATGTAGCCTTCATAATCATTCGATTTCAGGTCAGATAGTATTTGTTCCACATTTCCTTGACCCTCCCCGGGCATGGTGAAGGTGCATTTTTTTGAAGAGTCATCCCATACTCCATCTTTGATATGTACATGAAAGATATGAGGTTTTAGCGCTTCATAAAAATCCCATGCGTTCTGACGAGTGTACGGCCCTTCAGTGGACCTGTCAGGGTTGAATACTGGATTGCCTGTATCAAATACCCATTTCATATCTGGTATTTCCCGTTGCAATTCGAGTGCATGTTTAATGCTCATACCGCCGTAGTTCATGCAGTTTTCATGAACTGGTATGATTCCTTCATTTTGAAAACTCGATATTATTTTTTGTAACCTTTTGACCCTCTCTTCCAAAAGTTGTTCAGGTAAATCATTTTCTGTTCCGTCTTCGAGGATTGCATAACTCATTATTCTGACAATCTTTGAGTCGAGCGCCTTCATCCTGGTAATGCACCTAGATACTTCCCCTTCAGTGATATCGAAAGGATCATTGATGGAATGGGCCCAGTTCCCAATGGTTGAGCCTATCCCGCAAATGCCTATTCCTGCTTCTTTAAATTTTTGGGCGGCTAGGTCAAAGGCCTCTTCAGGGATTTCGTGTATGCTTCCCTTTTCAAATCCCTCGACTTTGACAAATCTGGCTTCGATATGTTTCCAACCCAAAGCGTTAGTTGCTTCGATTTGGGAATCTACGGTCTCTCCTGCTTCGTCAGCAATTCCTGTAAGTCTCATTTTTTATTGGATTTCGCAAAGTCATCTGCCGAGGCAATTGACTGAGCATCAATTTTCTTCTTTTGGAAAGTAGAGTTATCACCTTTGTCTTTTAGGATCGAAGCATATTTAGAAGCGTCCATTGGTAACGCAATGGTTTGCCCTTCCCACGCAGAAAGTAATGATGCGTTCGCTAGCTCCACGCTGTTAATGCCTTCCATGGCTGGTGATATCAGTTCTTCACCTTCCCGGATAGAATTAATAAAGTTTTGCATTATTTCAATGTGCTGGCCGCCCCTGTCTTTGATTGGGATATTAACAATGGCCGCCTCAGGCTTTGAGAATCCGGACATGGAATCGGCGCTAAATTTTGAGCTGTCGACTTCGTTTTTGTTCCAGACAATATTGTTTTCTTCGACTGTGACTACGCCTCGATCGGCTATGACTTCGAGCCTGTTTACTCCAGGAGATTCTCCTGTAGAAGTGATGAATGTTGCATTCTTTCCATCATCGTATTGAAAGAAAAGAGTCGCATCATCTTCGACTTCTATTTGATGGTAGCGTCCGAATCCTAGGAATCCGGTGACGCGTTGGGGCATTCCAAATAGCCATTGGAATAGATCAAGGTTGTGTGGGCACTGGTTAAGGAGGACTCCTCCACCTTCTCCTTTCCATGTGGCTCTCCATCCGCCCATGGCATAATAGTATTCGGTCCTGAACCAATCGGTGACGGACCAATGGATGCGTCTTATCTCACCGAGTTCGTTAGTATCAATTAGGTTCTTCAATGTTGTGTAATGAGGATCTGTTCGCTGGTTGAACATTGCAGCGAATACCTTTTTCATTCCTGTGTCTTTGTAAGATTGAATAAGTGCTTGGCAGTCAGCCTTATCAACTGCTAGAGGTTTTTCCATTAGAACATGAAGATCAGCTTCTAGGGATTTGATTCCAATTTCTCGGTGCGATGGGTGAGGGGTGCAGATGTGAATAGCATCAATTTCTCCAGACTGGATCATTTCATCAACGTGAGTGAACTGCGATTCTCCATCGCGCTTCTCTGGGAGTCCTTCGGGAATGTCGCAGACAGCAGTTAGTGAGATTCCATCGATTTTTCCATCCAAGATACTTTGTCTATGGGCCCTTCCCATATTACCTAATCCGACAATGCCGTAACGTATATTTTCCATAGCTATACTCCTTTTGTAATTAACTATTCTTTTTCACTTTCTGAGCTTTTTGCCTTAGTAGCTTTTTTCTTGGCAGCTTTTTTCTTTGCTCTAGGGGGAAATTCCCATCCCAGTTTTCCAGTCGATTTATCTAGTAAAAGATGAGCCCTAAAGGGTCTTCCCTTTTTGGATATGAATCCTTCAATGACTTCGGTCTTGCCTTCAGTAAACAGTTTAATGACTTGGTCTTTGGGTAGTTCTTTTTTAAGA
>JASLJT010000179.1:0-9136 GCA_030747955.1 Verrucomicrobiales bacterium
CTATACGAGGATGGGAAGGTTGGAGATCTTGAGAGTAGGATCTATTTTCTGAGTGGATTTAACAGGGTCACTATCCCCGGCACCTTATCAGGTGATATAGTTAGAATTAAGTGACTTACATTAACTAATTTGATTCAATCTAAGAGAACATGAAAAAATTCGCGACAATATGTGCAGCCTTTTTCATGCTGAGTATGGCAGCGTCACTTGGCCAAGGTTTGTTTTATTGGCCTCAGGCCTCTCCGGCAGATGGAGGAACGGTCAATTCATCCATTGCCTCGAAGGCAGAAGACGCAATCGTTGAGCACTATCAGGCAGTCCCCGCGGCCGGTTACGTTTTTGATTCATGGAGTCTTTATCCGCGTGGAGAGCATGATGAGAGCCTCTACGTTCACACTTACGATCCGAGGCTCTTCTATACTCAAGAAATCAAACCGATCACTGCTCATTTTGTCAAAGCAGATACGATCGCTGAACCTTCAGGAAAGGACCTGGAAATTCGCCTCAAGGAGGGCAATCAGATGGAATTGACTGTTTCCAGCCAATCTGGAGTAGCTTATATGATCTATGGTTCGAGGAATATGCAGGATTGGGCGGCCGTGGGAGTCGGTGAGGGGAACGGAAAGGAACAGGTATGGACTTTTCCGATCTGGAGGGAAGGAAATGGTTTTTTCCGTTTAGTTAAGACGGGCGACGCGGTCAAACCAGAGAGTGCGGTTTTTGGAGAGTTGAGCTTCCAGGGGGCTCCGCAATTTGGAGGCCAAAGTGCCAGTGCCTGGGTCAGATTGTGGGAATATGACCCTAGGATCGCTGATAAGGGCGCGGATTTATTTGCTGAGCAAATAATAGAAGGGATTGCCGTTGGGCCAGGTTTGAAGAGATTTAGATTTGAGCTGGGCGACAAATCAAAAGCGAAGCCTGATCGGAACTATTACATCACGGCGGCCATCTATGAAAAAGGCAGGGTCGGAGATGTGAATGCTAGAATCTATTTTTTGGATGGATTTAATAGGGTCGATATCCCGAGCGAATTCTCAGCGATGCTAAAGCAGCTCAACTAACTTAATTAAAATAAGTTACGTTACTTTTTACGCGTGTAAAACAGGGATTTTCGGTTCCTTTTTATTATAAAATCACTTAATCTTTATAATAGCTGAGTTTGCCAAGCTCGAAGATAATATGAGGCGGATATCGATGACTCATATTGCCATTAAAATTGATAGAAATGATGTTTGAAGAATTTCTATCGATTTAATGATTTGATGAATCTGTGCCAATATAGGATTGGGCCCTCGTGGCCCTAGCCGTCCCCAAACTTTCTAATAAAGTGTGGGGCTTAAGGAAAGTACTGGGGGCGGCAACTATATCAGCAATGCACGGATTTCTTAATTACTATAAAAAAGCGAAATTTTTAGATAAATTATCGCTTCAATTGAGAGACTCCATTGAAATGTCCTAAGGGGCTTATACCCAGTTAGTTATGAGGAAATCAAAAAAATTTCAAAATTCATGCTAAATTAGGGGCGATAAGGCTTGATAAAAAGCATTTAACCGCTATGTTCGCCCTCCCTTTTGGGGACGGCTGCGCTCTAATTTTCTCACTCCGGTGTAGATATAATAGACGACGGGCCGATACTCTTGTTTTTTGAAGCATTAATCTGCATGGGTGTCGTCTCGTTTTTGTTCAGCTGAGACATTTTAAAATAAAACCATGCCAACCATAAACCAACTCGTTCGACGCGGACGCAAGAGTCCTATCGAAAAATCTAAATCTCCTGCCCTGATAAATTGCCCCCAGCGACGTGGGGTATGTTTGCAGGTATATACGAGGACGCCCAAAAAGCCTAACTCAGCATTGCGTAAGGTAGCTAAAGTGCGTTTAACGAACGGGCAAGAAGTAATAGCTTACATTGGAGGCGAGGGGCATAACCTGCAAGAGCACTCAATTGTTCTTGTTCGAGGTGGTCGAGTCAAAGACTTGCCGGGTGTCCGTTATCATGTTGTTCGAGGAGCCCTGGACACGCTTGGAGTCGATAATAGGAAACAGTCCCGTTCAAAGTATGGAGCCAAGAAAACCAAGGCCAGTTAATTAAAGTTCGATAATTTCAATTATGTCCCGACGTAGAAGAGTCAAAAAGAAGATAGCAATTAAGGACCCGCGCTATGATAGCGAATTGGTGGCCAAGCTTGTAAGTACCGTAATGGGTGCAGGTAAGAAGTCACTCGCTGAGAGGATCGTTTATTCAGCTATAGATAAATCAAATGAAGGATCTGACACTGTAGATCCGTTAGAGAGCCTAACTCGTGCGGTTGAGAATGCAAAGCCACGAGTTGAGGTTAAATCACGTAGAGTCGGAGGTGCTACGTATCAAGTTCCGCTTGAGGTTGCGACTAATAGGCAGGCATCTCTAGCCATTCGGTGGATCGTAAGTTTTGCCCGGTCTCGTCGAGGCACTCCTATGCATCTTGCCCTTGCTAATGAAATAAGGGACGCGGCATCTAACAGTGGTAATGCAGTTAGGAAGCGCGATGAAATGCATAAGATGGCGCAGGCTAACAGGGCATTTGCTCATTTCCGCTGGTAATTTAACTATTTTTTTTTACGTGTCTGATAACCCAAATTCCCCAAAACGTGATTTCCCGTTGCAGCGCACACGCAACATCGGGATTTGCGCGCACATTGATGCGGGGAAGACGACTCTCACTGAGCGGGTTCTGTTTTACACGGGAATGATCCACCGCATAGGCGAGGTTCACGACGGTCAGGCCACGACTGACTGGATGGAACAGGAGCAAGAAAGGGGAATTACCATAACTTCTGCTGCAGTGACCTGTGCATGGAATCAAGTTCAGACTGAAGGTCTATTCAAGTCCTACGAAGGCGCAGAGCATCGAGTCAATATTATTGATACACCGGGGCACGTTGATTTTACGGCTGAAGTGGAACGTTCTTTGCGAGTACTGGACGGTGCCGTTGTGGTCTTTTGTGGGGTAGCAGGTGTCCAGCCCCAGTCAGAAACGGTATGGCGGCAAGCTGATAAGTACTCAGTCCCGAGAATCGTTTTTGTTAACAAGATGGACAGGGTCGGAGCCGATTTTGCAAATGTAGTTAATGATATTGAGGAAAAGCTAGGCGCTAATGCGGTGCCCGTTCTCATTCCAATCGGTGCTGAAGAATCTTTGAGTGGTCAAATAGACGTCATTAATAAGAAAGCAATTGTTTACTCTGACAGCGATGTTCTTGGGTCCACTTACGAGGTGAGGGAATTGAATGAACAAGAAAGCGCGCTAGCTGATGATGCGTATGCGGGTCTTGTGGAGAAGCTCATTGATGCGGATGACGAGATAGGCACTCTTTTCCTTGAAGAAAAAGAAATTGGCCCAGCTGAAATTAAGTTAGCACTTAGGCGTGCAACAATTGCCAACAAGATCGTTCCAGTTTGTGGTGGGTCCGCTTTTAAAAATAAAGGTGTACAAGCTACGCTGGATGCCGTGATTGATTATCTTCCGAGTCCATTAGACATTCCGGCTGCTCAAGGGCAGAGGAGTAGAAATGAAGATCAAAAGGTAGAAGTTGTTACTGATGACAACGCAAAATTTTGCTCCTTAGCATTTAAGTTGTGGAGTGACAAATTTGTAGGAAAGCTTGTGTTTTTCCGAGTCTATTCAGGGACTGTTTCAAAAGGCGATCAGGTTTACAATCCACGAACAGGTCGCAAAGAGCGAGTCGGTAGGTTGATACAAATCCAGGCAGACGACCATAAGGACATTGAGACCTGCTACGCGGGTGACATTGCCGCCATCGTTGGAATTAAAAACATTACAACAGGTGATACCCTTTGTTCTACATCTGAAGATGTCCTTTTAGAGCCACCATCTTTCCCGGAACCAGTGATTTCCATGTCGGTCGAGCCAAAGACTACTGCTGACCAAGAAAAAATGGCCGTTGCCTTGCAACGATTGGGTGAAGAGGATCCAACTTTCGTTGTTAAGACGGACGAGGAAACGGGACAAACAATTATCTCCGGCATGGGAGAGCTTCATTTGGAAGTCCTTCAGGATAGAATGAAGCGTGAATTTGGCGTTGTTACTAATGCAGGTAAGCCTCAAATAGCATACAGAGAAAGTATTTCGGAAGAAGCGGATGGAGAAGGGCTACTCAAGAAGCAGACCGGTGGTCGAGGCCAGTACGGGCATGTCATTCTTAAGATTTTCCCTAATGATCGAGGTGAGGGATTAACGACAGAGAACAAAGTAGTAGGTGGGGTCATTCCAAAGGAATACATTAATGCATGCATGGCAGGGATTCGTGAGGCGATGATTTCTGGTATCATTGCAGGTTATCAGGTCGTTGACGTTCATGTGGACCTTCTGGACGGTTCTAGTCATGACGTGGATTCAAATGAGCAGGCATTTAAAATGGCCGCAATCTTCGCAATGAAGGATGCGTTTAAAAAAGCAAAGTGCCAATTGCTTGAGCCGATCATGGAGGTTGAGTGCACGACGCCAGATGAATTTCAGGGTGACATAATGGGTGATTTGAATCGGCGCCGTGGCAGGATCGGTGAAATAGGAAGCCGAAACAATGTGAGCATAATCAAGGCAGAAGTTCCACTCGCAGAGCTGTTTGGATATTCAACAGATATCAGAACTCTTTCATCGGGCCGTGCCAGCTATTCAATGGAGCCTTCACAATTTGAAAAGGTCCCTTCAGCTATCGTTGATGAGTTAATAGAGCAGCGGGGAGGGTCGGCTCTGGCATACGCATAAATTTTACAAAATTCTAATCATATGGAAAATCAAAGCATTCGAATCAGACTAAGAGCATACGATCACCGGGCCCTGGACCGCTCGGCTGAAGAGATCGTTGATACCGCAAAAAGGACTGGAGCAAAGATTGCAGGACCGATTCCATTGCCTACACGTATTGAAAAGTTCAGCGTTAACCGGTCCCCGCACGTGAATAAGAAATCGGCTGAGCAGTTTGAGATTAGAACTCATAAGCGGCTTTTGGACATTGTTGACCCTACTTCACGTACAGTTGACGAACTTAAAAAACTGAACCTGCCTGCTGGTGTGGACATCAGTATCAAGATTTAACCGTGGAATTAATTCCAAAGAATTTACGACTAATTTAACACTAAAATTTTAAAGCGATCACCGCAAAGACCTTAACACGATATGAGTATAGGACTACTAGGTAAGAAAATCGGTATGACTCGGATATACGACGAGGATGGCGCCATGATACCAGTTACCGTTATTGACGTCAGTGGAAATACTGTCTTACAGAAAAAGACAACAGAAACTGATGGGTATAATGCTGTTCAAGTGGGTTATGACACACAAAAAGAGAAGAGGGTAACTAAGGCTCGTTCGGGACACTTCAAAAAACATAATTCTGAGGCGAAGAGGTACGTTAAGGAGTTCCGTTTTGATGCGGATTTGCCTGATGACATTGAAGAACTCAGCGCTAGCCTATTTGAAGACGGTCAGTTTGTAGACATAATTGGGACAACCAAAGGTAAGGGTTTTCAGGGAGTTTACAGAAGATACAATTTCGGGGGCTTGCCGGCGGCTCACGGTTCAATGATGCATCGGCGTCCAGGAAGTATTGGTGCAGGATCGACTCCTGGCAGGGTTTGGAAGAACACAAAAATGCCAGGCAGAATGGGAGGAAGGAAGGTGACGGTGCAAAACCTGAAGGTCGTTCAGTCTCGTCCAGAGGATAATGTGTTGCTTATCAGTGGGGCCGTTCCCGGGTCCAAGGGTGGATATGTAATTATTCGGCCAGCAATTAAAAAACAATCCTCCGCAAAATAAGTATTAACTGAATTAACAATATAAAGATGTCTGCAAACGTTTTAACAATAGAAGCTGCAAAAGCTGCCCAGTTAGGAATCCTTGAGGAGCAGGACACGACTCAGGCCGTGCACGATGTGATTGTTGCAATGAGAGCCAATAGGCGATCAGGTACAGCGAACACAAAGACTCGGGGTGAAGTTGCCGAGTCCGGTAAGAAGCCTTTCAGGCAGAAGGGAACGGGTAATGCGAGGCAAGGCGGAAATGCATCGCCAATTAATCGAGGAGGCGGAGTGGTTTTCGGCCCAAGGCCGAGGGACTATTCAAAACAAGTTAATAGAAAGACTAAGAGATTGGCTTTTGCCAGTGCATTGAGTGATAGAATATCCTCCGGTGATGTTTTGGCAGTTGATGATTTAAAAATTGATGATGGAAAGACGAAGAGTTTCGTCTCTAGGATTAATGAGATTGCCGGAACAGAAAAGGCCCTAGTCGTCTCAAGTTCGTTCACCGATAATACATATTTAGCCGCCAGAAATGTAGCTGACAGTAAGCTCTCAACGGCTGCCGAGGTTAACACGGAAGAATTACTCGCTTATGACAAAGTGGTATTAACTGAGAGCGCAATGACGACTCTTTCGAGCCGAACTGCAGTTTAATTAAGATTTAATAAATAAGAATAATGAAAGACATATTTCGAGTCCTAAGAACACTTCAAGTGAACAGCGAGAAGGCTCAAATTTTGACTGAAGAAAATAACGAATACGTTTTCAAGGTCGATAGGAAAGCAAATAAGATAGAGATCAAGAGGGCGGTAACTGAGATCTTTGGCAAGAAAGTTGTTTCGGTTAGGACCGCTAATTATAAAGGGAAAAAGAAAAGAGGAAGAACGAGTCCGGTGATGGGGCGCAGAGCCAATTGGAAGAAGGCTTTCGTGAAACTCGCCGATGGAGAGACAATTGACATAGTATAAATTTATTGGAACCAAGGACATGGCACTTAAAAAATTCAGACCATACACTCCGTCGAGCCGCTATAAGGAGCTGCCGAGTTTTGAGGAAATCACAAAAGATTCTCCGGAAAAGTCTCTATGCAGACCGCTAAAAAAGAGCGGTGGGCGTAACAATCGAGGAAGAATCACTTGTCGTCACCGCGGAGGCGGGCACAAGCGCAAATACCGTCTCGTGGACTTTAAGCGTACGAAGAGAGACGTGAGCGCAAGGGTCGAAAGTATTGAATATGATCCGAATCGCTCTGCAAGGATCGCTCTTATCCAATACGAAGATGGAGTAAAATCCTATATTATTGCGCCAGTCGGTTTAGAAGTAGGTGCAAAAGTACAGGCTGGGGAATCTGCTCCGCCAAAGGTTGGAAACGCAATGCCTCTTTCTCAGGTTCCTCTTGGATCTGATATTCATAATGTGGAGCTGGTGCCTGGTAAAGGAGGCTGCATTGCTCGTAGCGCTGGAGGTCAAGCAACTCTCTCAAATATTGAGGGTAAATATGCTTTAGTGAAGATGCCTTCAGGCGAAATAAGACAGATTAACGCTGCGTGCTATTGTACCTTGGGTCGAGTAGGTAACATTAACCACGGAGATGTAGTTGCGGGTAAAGCGGGAAGGACAAGATGGCTAGGAATAAGGCCAACTGTTCGTGGAATGTGCATGAACCCTGTTGACCACCCGAATGGTGGAGGTGAGGGAAAATCGAAGTCCGGAGGAGGTCGTCAGCACTTGAAGAGTCCTTGGGGACACGTCAAGGGACAGAAGACGCGTAAAAAACACAAGGGAAGTAGCAAGTTCATTGTGCAGAGACGTAAGACAAAGAATAACAGCAAAAAATAAACAATTTCCGAACTAATACAGAAATAAAAAATTATGGGAAGATCACTTAAAAAAGGACCGTTCGTTGATCAAAAGCTTCTCGATAAGATTGACGCAATGAATGATTCTGGGCAGAAGCGCCCAATCAAGACTTGGTCTCGCAGATCATTGATAACGCCTGACTTTGTTGGGCATACATTTGCAGTCCACAATGGTAAGGACTTCGTTAGTGTTTATGTGTCCGAGAATATGGTAGGCCACAAGCTCGGGGAATTTTCGCCGACTCGGAAATTTATTGCTCATGGAGGAGTGGGTAAGAAGTAAAATTTTAGTCTAAAAATTGAAAAAATGAAGAATCCCAAACACAGAAAGATGAGCCGAGTGGCCGTATTTGTTCTAGCAAATGCGCTTTGCTTCTGTGTTGGTATGGGTGAGGAGAGCATTGAAGAGGCTGAGCTCAGAGCAGCGCTGGACGCATCATTAAAGCAGAGCACGGCATTAAAGTCTGAAAATGCAAAACTTCTACAGGTGAACGCCAATCTGAGGGACAGTCTGATGGCATCTAATGCAGAGTCCGAGGAATTTAGAGAATCTTATGCGAAGATGCGCCTTCAGTTAGAGGCTCTAGGCATAGAGGCGGTCACTGATGGCGATAAGGGTGTGGAAGGAAGGTTGCTTAAAGCGATGAATGACATCCGACTCCTTGAAGAGGACAAGATGAGAATATCTGAAGCTTTGATAAATTTATCAGACAAGGCTTTGCATGTAATTGAACAAGGTAAAGGGAATGGGCAAGGCTCTGAGGAATTAAAGGTTCTATTGAGTTCCGCTGTTGATGATGCGGATAAGGCATTGGGGATTGGAGACGATTATGAAATTACCGGAAACGTTAGAGGCACAATACACGAAGCAAAAGTCATAGGAGTCAAAGACGATTATGGCATGGTGGTCTTCAATGTGGGCCGTGTTGCTGGAGCTAAAATAGGAATGCCCTTCAGACTATTTAGAAAAGACAGGCCCGTTGGGAGCTCGATAGTCGTGGACGTGAGAGATAACGTGTCTGCGGCACTCATAAAAAAACTTAACAAAGAAGAAGATTATCCAAAGGTTGGTGATTTGGCCTCTGTGGCAACGACTGAATAATAAATTTAAGTACAAATAAAAAAATGGAATTCCGCGCTGAATATAAGAACGCAAAAGTTTCACCGAAGAAGGCTCGTGACGTTGCTCGTGAGATTCAAGGTATGCAAGTTTCTGACGCAATTAACACTCTAACTTTCACTCCTAGGAAAGCTGCTAGATTTTTGAATAAAACACTAAAATCCGCTGTCGCTAATGCGACTAATATCTCTGAGGAGAAGCCAGATCTTAATGTGGATATTGAGGAGTTAAGGGTGAAAGAAGCTGTGGTCAATGATGGGCGCACATTGAAGCGTTACAAGCCAAGAGCGAGGGGATCGGCAGGACCGATTCGCAAAAGACAAAGTCATTTAACAATTATAATTTCGGAC
>JASLJT010000180.1:0-7027 GCA_030747955.1 Verrucomicrobiales bacterium
AAATACAACAACCGCTAACTCTACCATCTCTTCAGGAAAATTCCGATTAGACAAAAGTACCCTTCATTGTTTTATCTCTGGAGAGCAAGTAGACCTGACCCCAACTGAATTCAAATTACTACTCCTGATGGTTGAGAGAAAAGGAACTGTACAAAATCGTGAAGATTTATTGCGAGAAGTATGGGGGTACCGAGACACAGCAAATTCAAGGACCTTAGATACTCATATCAAGAGACTTCGAGAAAAGTTAGGTGATTTGTCACGCTGCATTGAAACTGTTCGCGGTGTCGGTTATCAATACAGGAACAACGCGTGACATTTTATTACATTCTATTAATCCTAGTTCTTTTCTTTATTGTTGTATTGCAAAGAAAAAAGAACCAACGAAGAATTTCGAAATTGGCTCTGGCCCTCAAAAGCAACGACCGAAAGTTATTAAAGGGCCACTCAGCTAAAGCTCATCACTCTGCCTATCAAAAACTCGAAAATCTGATCATTGATCAAATTTTCGAAGCTGAGACATTAGAAAAACGTATAGAAAGAAGAGAAGATCTTATTGCCGCTGTTGTGGATGGCCTTGCTGATGCCGTGATCGTTTTTGATCAAGGACTAAAAATACGTTTCACAAACCCTAGTGCCTGCAACCTTTTCGGATGGGCATCCCCCCCACTCGAGCTGGACGCCGCTGATCACATCAAAAACACAAAATTAATCAAATTAATACAAAAATCGATCAACACTCAGCGCATAGAAACAATCGAGATCCAGCACCAAATCCCTAATGACTCAGAGCATTCAGTAAGGACTCTCGAAGTCGAAGTAGCACCACTGACCCTGACCGGAGCAAAATCAGTCACACGAGCAAGAGTGGTTCTAAGAGACGTCACTGACGCCAGAAATCTCGACTTAGTAAGGAAAGACTTTGTAGCCAATGCGTCTCACGAACTTCGCACCCCTCTCACAATCATTAACGGTTATCTGGAAAATTTAATTGATAGTGAAATTAGAGACAAAGTAAATTCTCTTAAGTTTCTAAATATAATGCAAAAGCATGGTCACCGCATAGCTCGAATCATCGAAGATATGCTTACCATATCCAAACTCGAATCACATTCAGATACCATACAGATAAAACCCTTTGATTTAAGGGCCTGCGCGGAAGAAGTTATCGCCCGGTTGAATCCATTATTTGAGCAAAAACAAGCCACCTCAGAGCTGAAACTTCCTGAAAACTCAATCATTAATGGTGATGTTTTTTACTGGGACCAGATCCTATTTAATCTCATTGAAAATGCTCTAAAAGAAAACGATGAACCTGGCCTTAAGATCACAATTTCATTGGACCGAGGGTCTAACGAGGACACTATAACAGTCAAAGATGACGGGGTCGGCATACGCTCGGATGCTATAGAATTTATTTTTAAGAGATTTTATAGAATCGATCAGAGTCATGGGGCCGAGAAAAAAGGTACAGGACTCGGATTGTCAATTGTGAAACGTGCCATCGAAGCTCATGAAGGACAGATCTCTGTAAGCAGCACTCCCGGCATCGTTACAGCTTTCAAAATTAAAATACCAATTAATACGACCAATGATTGATTCAGTGTAATCTTAATGAAAAGGATCAATTGCCGCCAAGTGCGAAGACTATAACACCTACTCCTAGCACAGTAGCTAACCCCAAAGCAAAAATTCTCGAAAAGCGATTCATTATAAAATTAAAGCTCCTATCGAAGGATCGTTGCATCTTCTTACGTCGCATCCATGACCGCTTTTCCTTAATGTGACGATCGTGCCAGGTCCTCTCTCCTCTCTTTAAGGAATTAGGGAAGCTCAGAACCTGAGACTCAACATTTAACTTGTAGGATTGAGAATTCGATACCTTACTCTCATCACAGAATGGACAATCATGCTTCTTTTCTCCTTCCTCAATACTAATCGATAATTTCCCGCCGCATTGGTGACATTCCATTTCAAACCGACACGATTTGAGTAATTTTGAAAATTTGGAATGATCTCCTGAATGTACTGCCATATTAGGTCCTATTAATATTTAATATATCTTTACAATAAGTAATAATTTATCAATTATTGCAAATAATATATTCTTGGGAGGATCTGTCTTACCTAGCTAATGAGAACCATCAGTAATAATTTACTTTTATAGCGTAAAAAGTAACAAGCCAGCGTAATTAAGCAAAATTAGCTCACTAAATCTCGTCAATGGCCTCTATCAGCAAACTCTTTTGCCAATTAAGTAAAATCTCACCAGCCTCTTCAGGTGAAGCTGCAACCCTTTCCAATGTGGCTCGTGAGGCGATGAGCGTCGGATCAATATCGAGACCTTCGCTGACGCGGTCCCTTAGATTCTTCAATTTATCAAACTTCTTTTCTGCTGCAGGGTCACGCTTTCCTCTGACTCTCTTCGGCCTTTGAGGAAAATCAGCTTGATCCAACTCTCTGACTGATTCTATGGCTTTATTGAATCTTTTGACTGGCTGAGGTGGAAACCTTGAAGGCAACTTAACTCCGACCCCTTCCTGAAGATCCTGTGAAAAACGTAACAGATCATGGTTCCCGATAATTTTAAAAGCGGGCCTATCTCTCCTCTCCGCTTCACCGTCCCTCCAAAACCAAAGGGCTCTTAAGAATGCCATTCCTTCCTGCTCGAGCTTCCCCCAACCCGAAATTCGCCACACCTGATCCTCGTCCTTCTCTTTAATTACAGATGCTGACTCTTTTGCTGACTCGCACGACTCAATGAACCAATCCCAACGATCTAACTCCTTAAGACGCGATGTGAGAGTGTCCGCCATTTTTAATAAATATCTGACATCATTCACTGCATATTCGAGCATCTTTTCTGATAATGGTCTCTGCCCCCAATCAGCTTTTTGGGACGTTTTGGGAAGAACAACACCAAAGTGATCCTCTACCAAATTGACCAATCCGAATTTTTTGACACCTAAGAGCCTAGAGGCTGTCTGCGTGTCATAAACGACTTCAGGAACACTCCCATAAGTTCGTTTTAACATGCGCATGTCAAAATCGGCTCCATGCAACCAAACTTCGGTCCGATTTATGAAATCAATGAGGATCGATAAATCATCAATACTTAAGGGATCGATAATGGCAAATTTATCTTCAACTGCAAACTGAATCAGACAAAGCTTCTCTTCATAACAATGCAGACTGTCAGCTTCAGTATCAATCGCACAGCGTTCATAGCCAGAGCCTTCGATTCCCTTTATGAAACGAGTCAATGACTCTTCATCTTCTATATAGTGATAACTCCTATCCACTGAAGACTCTTTATCTTGAGGACCCATTCTCTACTGATCTAATACTTTCGTTACCTCAATCCTGTCAGCAATAACTCAGCATTCGATGCTGAATTTTGTATATGATCGATGAGAACTTCCATTGCCTCACCTCCAGGTCTCTGCGCCAGCTGTCGACGAAGCATTCCTATCCTCTTAAATTCGTCAGGATGATAGAGGAGCTCATCTTTACGTGTTCCTGACTTTGGAATATTAATGGCCGGATAAATTCTCCTCTCAAGCAATTCACGATCGAGCTGAATCTCCATGTTTCCGCTGCCCTTGAATTCCTCAAAAATAACCTCATCTGCCCGGCTACCGGTATCAATGAGTGCAGTTGCCAGCATAGTAAGACTTCCCCCTTCTTCAGCATTACGGGCAATACTGAATATTTTTCTAGCCTTAGGAAGGGCTCTCGTATCAAGGCCTCCTGAGCCTGTCCTTCCCTTACCTTTACCTTTTCCTCTGCGTCCCCTGCCTCTCCCTCCAGCAGAAATGAGGCCATTATAGCCTCGAGCCAGACGCGTTAAACTGTCCATTAGTATTACAGCGTCCTTACCCATTTCAGTGACTCTCTTTGCTCGTTCCGCTACCAATTCTGCAACTGACACATGCCTGTCAGGGCTTTCATCAAAAGTTGAACTATATACCTGAGCGCCTGGAACACTTTCCTCAAAGTCAGTGACCTCTTCGGGCCTCTCATCCAACAGCAATATTAACAATTCGACTTCTTTATGATTATCAACGATCGACTTGGCAATTTCCTTAAGAAGAATAGTCTTACCACCACGAGGAGGCGCGACTATAACTCCTCTTTGGCCCTTCCCAAGAGGCGCTATCAGATCAACGACTCTGGGACTAACTGATAGACCGTCAGAAGGCTCAAGTATTATTCTCTCACGTGGAGAAATCGCAGTCAGATTTTCAAATATCGTAGGTGCCTCCCAATCCTCAACTGGTATACCTTCAATCTCAATGACTTCATTGGTCGATAAGAATCTCTCTCTGTCCTTAGGAGCCCTGGCAATAACTGTTACCAAATTGCCGATTCTTAGATCATACTCTTTAATGAAATTCGAACCGATATAAATATCATCAGCATGTTTAGCAAAACTAAAGGAAGGCACACGAAGGAACCCGTAGCCATCTTTTGCAGTCTCTAAGAACCCATAGGCTCGAATCTTAGTTCCACGTTTGCCCCAGTGGCAGAGTATTTCAAATACGATATCATGCTTAGAGCGCATGCCTCCTACTCTCAACCCGAGTGAGGTTCCTAGCTCATAAAGCTCAACCATTGAGCGATTTTGAAATTCAGATAAGTCAATCTCTTCCGGCGGCGGCGGCCCTGGCTCTGGCTCTGGCTCTGGCTCTGGCTCTGGCTCTGGCTCTGGCTCTGGCTCTGGCTCTGGCTCTGGCTCTGGAACTACTGCAACCTCAGCTACTTCCTCTGCTGATTCGTTTTTAATTACCTCGATTTCCTCCTCAGTAAGATTAGGTGCTTTTTTCTTAGCGACTTTCTTCTTCGCAATTTTTTTCTTTCTAACGACTTTTTTTCTAACCGTCTTTTTCTTAGTAGCGTTCTTTTTCGATTTGGCCTTGTTAGGGGCTTCATCATCCTTTAATTCTTTTTCTTTAGCCATAGAGCAAAATAATAAATTTGTTTCTGTAGTTGTTTTATAGAACCTGAATTCCATATAAAATGGTCAGCGAGTTCTATTTTTCTTTCGATTGGTAATTGTGCTTCGATCATTTTTCGAGCCACTCCTTCACTAATACCCGGCCTCATCAATAGCCGTTCCATTTGTGTTTTATGATCACTCGCAACAACAAGAGTCAAATCTTGCTTGTAATTGTGTGACGACTCATAAAGCAAAGGTATGTCAGCTATGAAGAATGGAACATCGTCTCGCTCAGCTGAATTTAGAGCTATTGAATATTCCTTTTGAACCTCCGGATGCAAGATGCCTTCAAGTTTTGCACGCTGATCAGCGCTATCGAAGGCCTGCTCTCGCAGGTAATGACGGTCAATTTGACCATCATTAGTTAGTGAAGAATCACCAAACTCAGCTGATACTTTCTCGCATATTTCTTCATGTGTCAACAGTTCGCTTACGCATCGATCTGCATCAAATATTCGCGCCTCTTCAATAATTGATCTTATCCCATTAAGGACTTCTGATTTCCCCATTGCAATACCACCCGTTAAACCAACGACAACCATCCAGATATATTGGATCTAATCGAGCTTCACGCAAATACAAAAAAAACGGGGAAGGCAGTAACCTTCCCCGTTAATTGAATTATAAAGTAATCAGAGCTCTCTAGTTATTAAATAGAGCATCTGAAGCTCCTCCACCTGCACCCATTCCAAGGTCAATTGCCGCTCCGTCAGCAGCTGTTCCTCCCTCTGGGTTCGCTCCTCCAGTTACATTCGAATTGACTGGCTGCCCTGCTGGGTCAATTAACCTTCCAGTAACGAATATCATGAGGTTCTTCTTGAAATGCTGCTCAGAGTTAGTTCTGAAAAATCTTCCAATGAGTGGAATGTCACCAAAGAGAGGCACCTTGTCTTGAACGTTTTGAACGTCCTCGCGAATTAATCCTCCAATTGCTACAGTTTGTCCGTCCCAGATTGTAACTGAAGTAGTTAATTTCCTGGTTGAGAAAACGGGCTGTTCTATGCGGTTCTCTGTAAGAACAATTGTCGTTGGCTGACCAAGAGCGTCAACTGCTCCTGTTTGAATTGGACTTCCGTAGTTAACGAATCCTTCAAACTCTGTGACCTCAGGAGCAATGTTAAGCTCTAGAGTGAAGCCATCAGCACCTACTACAGGATCAACTTCGAGTGTAACACCCACAGGTCTCATCTCAAATGATGTTGGGTTAGCTGGTGTTACTGGGAAACCTCCTGCAGCTCCACCGCCACCTCCGCCGAGGCCACCAAGACCTCCGCCGAGGCCACCGAGGCCACCGCCGCCCTGAATTCCTCCACCGAAGAACTCCTGTGGAATTTCTGGTGGATCATATTCTGTCGGATAAATAAATTCTCTAATGATCTCAATCTTAGCTCTCTGACCCGAACGGGTCACAACACTTGGCGCAGTCATCAAATCGGCGCCCTTCTTCTGGTTGAGTGCTCGTATTACTACCTGGAACTGAGGGTCAGTAAGTACACCACCCACGCCAAAAATAGCAGGTGAAATATTGCTTGTCAGAAGCTTCTCCTGAAGCAGCCCGTCAATCGCATTACTTTGAATTCCGTCCAATCCAAATCTGAGTCCAGATGTTACAGGAAATCTACCCGTTGGCACTGGAGTTGTTCCACCTCCTGGTGGCACAAAAGTATAATCATTTCCTGGGGACTCACCACCACGTTGGTTACCGAGAGTTCCACCGCCTCCAAAGATTCTATTACTTCCGGGCATATTGAACTGACCCATCATCCAATCAAATCCAAGCTCATCCAAGTTAGTCTGAGTAATTTCAACAAACTTCGTAGTAATATAAACCTGAGAAGCAACGGCCTTTAACAGCTCTTGAACGAGAACCTCAATGAGTTCCATATTGTTCTGTGTGTTCCTTGCAACTAATGTTGATGTCCGAGGGTTGAAAAATGCACTTGCACCTTCAGGGAACGTTATTCCCTGTGACATGAGTATTTCTTTAGCAGTTTGACGTGGCTTTAACGCAGTTCCACCATCTCCACC
>JASLJT010000181.1:0-72850 GCA_030747955.1 Verrucomicrobiales bacterium
TAAGGCTATCACCGCAGAACTCGAATCGGGAGCCGATGTGCCTGGTGTAAAACCTTTCAGAGCAGCAGCAGGAAAACCATTTGCAGCCGTCAAGGCTCACCTGAAATTAGGGGGTAAACAACTAGTTCTTCCGGTCAAGGAAAGCGATGAAGGGATCACCTTTAAAATTAAACTTAAGGAGGGTAGAGATGAACTGTGGGCAAAGTTTACTGATGCCTCCGGCACCCCGATGGGAGCTTTTTATGCTTATATAACCAAACTAAAATAGTGGTTATAACATACAGCACCCATTCACACTGAATGGCCAAAATGCAGATCGATAATGAAAAATATACTCGCTCAATCAGAATGGTGGTTTTTAGAACGATTGGATTATGTGGGAGCTCGTTTGGTTATCGAGATGATTGAAGGGTGTGTATCTTCTGTTTCCGAAAATGTTTCCATTGATGGAGAAGGAACAGTTCCTGATGCCAGCCCAATAGAGGTGACTGATCAAAGTCGACGTGTGCGGGTAGTTTTTTCAAACATTTTGGCCCATCAGGTTACCGATGAATCTTATGCACATCCAGCCTCAGGTAAAATGGAGGAAGTGGCCGGTCAAAATTTTTGTCAATATACAGGTTCGGAATATCTGGAGTATCTGCAGCAAAATAGTTTGATCAAACATCTGATTGATGATCCGGTGCACCATTACCGTTTCAATTTGGCTGATGATATCATTGATGTGATAACCACTACTGAGCCTTGTTTTGAATCTATTTAAACTAAACAATGCACGATGGTGCCTGCAGTGTATCTATGGACGCCAAATCACAGACAAACAATGAAAATTTCAACGCTTATAATCACATCGATTCTGCTAGCTTCGTTTTCTGGTAACGTTACCTTAGGCGAAGAGAATAATCGGAAACCCAATATCGTCTTTTTCTTAGTCGATGATCTCGGATGGAGCGATGTGGGTTGCTATGGTAGTACATTCCACGAAACACCAAACATCGATCGATTGGCCAAGCAAGGGGTTCGGTTCGATAACGCCTACGCGACCTGTCATGTCTGTTCCCCTAGCAGGGCGAGCATTCTGACTGGAAAATATCCCGCGCGCACCGATTTGACTGAATGGTTAGGTGGTCGCCCCGAACGGAATTTTGAGAAGCTCCATAGTGCCAAAAAACTAATGTCACTGCCTGACGAAGAAATCACTTTGGCAGAAACGTTAAAGCGACACGGATACGCTACTGCGAACTATGGAAAGGCGCATCTGCGTAAAGATCCCAAGACCTACGGATTCGATGAAGCCATTACCGGCTGGGTACGCTCCTATTACTATCCATTCTCAAAGCAATACGAGAAAACTCTTCCTGCTAAAAAGGGAGATTACTATACAGACAAACTTACTGATGCCGCGATCGACTTCATTGAACGAAACAAGGACCGACCTTTCTTTGTCCATCTCGAGCACTTTGCAGTTCACGATCCTATTCAAGGTCGAAAGGACCTAGTTGAAAAATATCAAAAGAAACTTGTAAGAATGCCAAAGCAAAAAGGGCCAGAATATATTCTGGAACCCAATCCGGATGGTCCTGCGATTTCCAAGGACGACCTTAAGAAGCTTGAAAGAAAGGACTCCTTGGAGATACACCAAGACAAGCGTGTGTGGTGGGTAAAGCAAAAGCAGGACAATGTCGAGTTTGCCGGAATGCTTGAAGCCACGGATGAAAGTCTGGGAAAGATTCGAGCCAAACTTGATGAACTCGGATTAGCTGAAAACACCATAGTCATCTTCACAGCCGACAACGGCGGCATGTCCGCTTCGAACCAGTATCGAGGAATCAATCATCCTAGAAAACAGCTTAATAGTCGCTTCGCTTCATCCAATCTTCCCTTAAGAGGTGCTAAGGGATGGAACTATGAAGGTGGTGTGCGTGTGCCCTTGATTGTTCACTGGCCAGGACAAACCAAAGCCAATACCATGTCTCATGCAGTAGTTACCGGAACCGATTACTACCCGACCCTTCTGAGAATGCTAGGCCTGCCTCTCTTGCCCAAGCAACATATAGACGGAAAAAGTTTTGTGCCTGCTCTTAAGGGTAAAGAGCATGAACGTGGAGCAATTTACTGGCACTTCCCTCACTACAGTAATCACGGATATCAGAGCCCGGGCGGAGCGATTCGCTTGGGTAACTATAAACTGCTGGAATACTTTGAAAACGGAACCGTCCAATTGTTCGACCTGCAAAACGATCTTGGCGAACAGAACGATCTTTCTAAGTCAAAACCGGAAATGACTAAGAAACTTTTGAAGATGCTTCACGACTGGCGCAAGGAAGTAGATGCAAAAATGCCGCAAATGAAGACCGCTTCAAATAGCTCCAAGAATTAAAATTCACCGAGAGTTTGACAGATCAAAAGGATTCTAATCACAATCAATGAATTCAATTTCTCTTTAGAATGAAAAAAAATAATATCCTCATCTCATTGTTTCGGTTGGTCCCTGGATTACTATTCACTGTTTTAATGACCACGGGTCAATCGGAAGACTTGTCTCTTAAGACAGCGCTAACATTTTATGCATCCTTTGATGGTGGGACCGATGCTGATATTAGTCGCGGTGACAAGCGTCTTTTCACTCTCATTAACAAAGAGCCTAAACTTGGCAATAAAACCGAAGGAATGTCACGTATGGTTAAGGATAGAGGGCTTTCGGGTGATGCTCTATTATTCACTAAACGCAATGCCAAGTGGTTGCTATATGATGGTGCCAAGAATTTTCATTTTGCAGAAAAAAACTGGAGCGGTAGCGTTTCGTTTTGGCTGAAAGTTGATCCAATCAATGGACTAGATCCCGGTTATGTTGATCCGATTCAAATTACACCCAATACCTGGAACGACGCTTCGTTTTTCGTGGACTTCGCCAAGGATGGAAATCCTCGGTCCTTCCGGCTCGGAGCATTCGCTGACAAATCGGTCTGGAATCCTGAAAATAAGGATATCCCGGAACCACAAAGGCCATTAGTCCCAGCCAAATCTAATCCATTCAGTAGAGACAAATGGACTCATGTTGCCTTCACCTGGGAAAATTTTAACACTGGAAAAAAAGATGGTGTGGCGACCCTCTATCTCAATGGAAAAAATGAAGGAATTATTACCGAATGGAATCAAAAGTTCTCATGGACAGGCAAACCTCACCGTATTCTTATTGGTCTAAATTACATGGGTTTGTTTGATGAACTTGCCTGCTTCAATCGAGCCCTCTCATCGAAGGAGATCAAGCGTATATTTGATCATCAAAAAAGCCTTAATGAATTAATAAAATAAATCATACCTCTTTATTTAAAGAGGTATCTAAATTGGATTACGGCGATAATATCAGGGAGTTGAAGTGAGTAGTAATCAACGCTCCTAATCTAGAGGCAGTAACTCTACCTTGCGAAATTCGCAGGAATGACTCTCGCTCTGCAAAGAGATCGTTCCGCTTTCGAGCTTCGTTCCATCGTCTAAATGGGGATGTTGATACTCAAGAACTACTTTTCCTTCAACGATGTGTTTGAAGCTTTTTGATCCGTCCACAATCACCTCTGCAGTCACCCACTGGTCACCATGGTAAGTTTTTGATTTGGAATTTATACAGTGCCTTTTGAGCGGCTTCTCATTCATAATAACGTCCGTGCCGGGTGTGCAAAGGTTAAGAGTTGAGCGTTTCCCCTCACCCTTACCACCGAGCAATTGTACCTCGATCGAATTTGGGAAATCTTGATCGATCTTCATCGTTTTGGGATCTTGCCCGTGTAGCATGAGGCCACTGTTACGATACGCCCATCCAGGACCGCCCTTCAACTGTTCCCCTAGGAACCGATATTCCACACGAAGACGATAACTGGAGTACGAAGTCTTGTAAAAGAGGTGTCCAAAGGTCTGATTAAACTCATCGTATTTTTTGTAATTGACCTTGATGACTCCGTCAGCGACCAAGAATGTGTTGCGCTTGTCTTCTCCAAGCTTTTCGTAGCGAATCTTGGGCGTCCAACCAGTCAGGTCCTTGCCGTTGAAGAGCTGAATCCACTTCTCATTTTTTTCATCTTCGAGAAACTCACTTTTCTTCTTTTCATCAGCTAAGGTGGGAAGTGAAAAGGCTATTACTAAGGTTGCTGAGAAGATAAATATGAGTGAGAATAATTTCATCTTTAAAACTTAGAAGTAGCCCAATTTTAATACAAGCTATTTGCAAAAACTTCCCGGATATGTCGAAAACAATATTGAAAATTATTTCGCAATGCACACTTGTGTTAATTTGTACGTGTTCCCTAATCGCAGAAAATGACCCTCCAAGTAAGCCTCTATTCCGCTTCGGAGCCGTTGCGGACTGCCAATACTGCAACCAAACAAGCGGCGTTAGGAAATATAGCCTTTCACCTCAAAAACTTCGTGATTGTGTCGAGCACTACAACAAGCTGGACTTGGCTTTCGTGATTCATCTTGGTGATTTCATTGATCGAGACTTCAAGAGCTTCGCCACAGTCACACCCATCTACAACCGTCTTAAGGCGCCTCACTATCATGTATTGGGAAATCATGATTTTTCCGTAACTGATGATAAGAAAGCACTAGTGCCAGCTCAACTCGGGCTTAAGGACCGCTATTATGATTTTACTCACAAGGGATGGCGCTTCCTGGCGCTGGACGGCAATGATGTGAGCCTCCACGCCTATCCTAAGAACGATCCGCGAACAAAGGCCGCTGCTGCCTTCCACCGTAGCCTCAAAGCTGGTACTCCGAACTGGAATGGAGCCGTTGGAAAAGAACAGCTAAAATGGATAAAAGACAAACTCGAAGAAGCCACAAAAAACGATGAAAAAGTAATTCTATTTTGCCATTTTCCCATCCACCCAGCAAACGTTCATAACCTCTGGAACGCGGATGTACTCACAGAATTATTGAGTAATTATTCCTGTGTTGTGGCCTATATAAATGGACACAACCATGAAGGTAACTACGGAACCAAAGACAAGATCCATTACCTAACCCTAAAGGGCATGGTCAACACTACTGAAAACGCCTACTCAATAATTGAAGTTCATAAGGACCAGTTATTACTAAAAGGTGTAGGGCGGCAAGAGGACCGGGAAATGCGTTTGCCAGCAAACGAATGAGTTGAAAGATACTCGGGGGATAAATGCGATATTTATTAACATTTTTGTTTTGCTTCAATTTGCCGCTTTTGGCAGTGGATAAAGCAGTTTCATCCAAGCCCATAATGGTTCATTATATGCCATGGTATGCTTCCAAATCTGTTAGTGGCCAATGGGGGTGGCATTGGACCATGGGCCATTTCAAGCCCGACAATCTGGGAGCCAAAGGTAAGCGCGAACTCGCCTCGCATTACAGACCATTGATCGGAGCCTATGACTCCAATGACCCGGACTTATTAGAGTGCCAGGTCCTCCTAATGAAGTTTGCCGGTATCAATGGGGTCATTATTGACTGGTATGGTACTGAGAATTTCCGAGACTACGCGACCATTCATCGCAATTCACTGAGCTTAATTAAATACATTAAAAAAGCCGGACTAAATTTCGCCATTTGTTATGAAGATCAGTCCGTCAAACATATGATCAATGGGAGCAAAATTAAAAAAGCTCAGGAATTAGCTTACGCTAAAAAAGAATTCCAGTGGCTTGAGCAAAACTTTTTTGCTGATCCAGCATATATGCGAATCAAAGAAAAACCGATCCTGCTCATATTTGGACCACAACACTTCAAAAAGCATCAGTGGGCTCATATCATCAGCGGGCTCTCAAATATACCACAACTATACACGCTCCCTCATTTAAAAGATCAAATCAATGACGCAGGCGAATTCGGCTGGCCACCGGTACATGGTGGTAAAAATATAAGCCCAAAAATATGGCAGCAATATCTTCGAGACCTATATGCAAGAGGTGAACAAAATGGATCGACTATCGCATCTGTGTTTCCTCAGTTTCATGATATCTACCAGCAAGCAAACTTACACAAAAGTTATGGTTACCTTGGTTCCCAGAAAGGAAAGACTTTCAATCAGACCCTCGAAATGGCATTGCAAAGTAATTCTAAATTAATTCAAGTCGCCACCTGGAATGATTACGGTGAAGGAACGATGATTGAGCCAACTAAGGAATTTGCCTACCGATACCTAGAGAGCATTCAGAGCAAATTCTTAAACGATAAAAAATTTTCCTATGGCGCGAGTGATCTAAGATTACCAGTCGATTTGTATCAACTTCGGAAACATTTCGAGAGCAATAAGCAAATTACGGCACAGCTGAACCTAGCATCAAGATTGCTCTTCGAGTCCAAAGTCCAAGGAGCTAATAAAATATTGCTCAGATATACTCCTGCTCTATCACAAAAGTAATCAAAAGATTTGATCGAATTTATACTTTGTGGTACAAAGTATAAATGCACCGACGTTTGATAAAAACATGGATCCTCGTCACAGGGTTTGTCTTTTTATTTTCAAGTCTTGCCATGGTTTTGTTCAATGAAGTAGCCATGTTCTTTATGGAACAACTGATGGATCCATGGCTTCAAATTTGCAAATCTATAACACCAATCGGATGGTGGACTCTGGGGAACATTCCTCTCGCACTGTTGGTCCTCTTTTCTGGATTGTTTTTGTATTCAATGGCAATTAGTGCAGTTGCCATTTTCATTTCAGGCCTTTCAAAAAAGCTCCTTACGACATAGCTCAAGATAACGGATACGAGAAATTTTCTATCAAAGAAAAAAATTAATCTGTTATAAAGTCGTTCAAATTTAGGTTTTTAAGAAAAAATACAGAATTGGCAAGAAACCTCATTGTGGGTATATTTGAATAGTAGTTTCTATTAATTTTGAAATACGATGAAAATGGAAAGACGACGTTTTTTAAAGGGTGCAGGAGTTGCAATCGCATTGCCGATGATGGAATCTCTGATGCCGAAAGCAAAAGGAGCGGTTAATAAAAAACCGGTAAAAAGATTCGTATGTCTTTCCAACAATTATGGAGTCTACCAGAAAGCTTTCTTTCCGGATCCCAAGCAGGCTGGAAAAAACTATGACATTCCTGAAACACTAAAACCTCTAGAAAAACACCGCAAAGACTTTACAACCTTTTCAAACCTAGATCATGGCTTTACGGGTGGCCACCAGGGAGTGCCTGTCTTCCTTAGTGGGGTACGTCCAGTACTGGCTCATAATTATGAAGAAGGAAATATCAGCCTGGACCAGAAACTTGCCGAATATCATGGAGCTGCCACACGGTTCTCCTCAATGACGCTCGGAGTCAGGGAACGTAACCTTCTAAGCTTTACCCGCACAGGCGTTCAGGTACCCAATGTCAGTATGCAACAAGCTTACCGTGCTATGTTTTTTGAAGACAGTGCCGAAAAGAAAATTTCACAAGCAGATCGATTCAAGCGGCACAATAGCATTCTCGACGTCGTCATGGGACAAGCCAAGTCCTTGAATAAAGAACTCGGCAAGCAGGATCAGGAAAAGCTCGAAGAATATCTTGGCTCAGTGCGTAGCCTTGAGAAAAAAATCTCTCAGCAAGAACCTTGGCTAAATAAGCCAAAGCCAAAGACAGATGTGGCTGAACCTAAGCCCGGAAATGGAACAGAGGAACAACTCAAAGCCATGATTGAAATCATTGCCCTGGCCCTTCAGACCGACTCGACCCGGGCAATTACCTGCTCTAGTGGATTTGCCAACGGCGACTTTGGGCTCAACGGAGGTTATCATGGTTTCTCGCATCATGGAGAACGGGACGAACCAGTAGCAGCATTAAAAAAAATCGAGGGATTCCAAATTTCCATGATGGCCTACCTGATCGACCTCTTAAAGAAACAGGAGGACCCTATTAATGGAGGCACCCTATTTGATAACACTTCAATCCTTTATGGATGCGGTATGGCAGCTGGAACTCACCAGACAAAAAATCTTCCTCTCGTCTTGGCCGGTGGTAGCTTCAAGCATGGAGAACATAAGGTCTACCCAATGCCAGATCCGGAACGTATACCTGCTGCGAATTTATTACTTTCCATACTTCAACAAAGCGGCCTAGAAATAGACCGTTTCGGCTCAAGTACTGGTCCACTGAATGGTCTCGAATGGTCTTGATATAGCAAAAGAATTGAACACTGCTAAGGACGCAGAAAGAACGGCAAAATTGCTTATCATGATTCTTTCATTAAAGCGCATATTGCCCATCATCTCCCTTACCCTTTGTTTGCAAGCTAGGGCAGACGAATCACTAAAGGGTCTAGTTCCTTTTTTAAGTCAGCATTGCTTTGAATGTCATGGAGCAGAAAAACAGAAAGGTGATATTCGCCTCGACACGCTAGGTAAGGACCTTACAAAGCATGAGAACCTAGAAATCTGGCAGGGTGTCCTTGACCAGTTGAATCTCGGGGAAATGCCACCCAAAAAACAGCCGCAACCTTCTCGTGCCGAGGTTAAACCCATAGTCGAAACCTTGAGCAAGTCTCTTAAATTAGCCTATCAAAAGGCTCGCAGCACTGGCGGTCAAACCGTTCTCCGTCGGTTGAACCGGCAGGAATTGCGCAACACATTTCGAGACCTTCTTTATCTTAACGGAGCAGAATACCGTCCCGGGGCTTCAGGGTCCAGGCTAGTGGATAATAATGGTAACGGAAGTGTAGAGCGTACTGGGAATGATCCCTTGCGTTTCTTCCCAGAGGACGAAGAAGAGGATGGCTTCTTTAATATTGGAGACAAGCTGGTCATGTCTGATTTTTATCTGAAACTAGTCCTCGGTGCTGTAGAAGAAGTGTTAACACAAGCCACTCGCCTTGAAGCCAAACCTAAAATTGAGACGCGCAAATTCGCAGGACATTTAATTAAGGACAAAGGAGGGCATATAATTGAATCAGTATCTCGCACATTAAATCCTAACTATGACATGATGGCCACTGGCTATGAACGGTTTGGGCGGCTCGCTCCAACGGAAGTCAGGGGTGGAGTCGGTGTTGCCACTCGGTACCGAATTATCATTGAGGCTTCTGCTCACAATCAGGCTCACCCCTGGGGCGAATTGTTCAAGCTCGATGAAAAGGACCCTTATCAGCTTTGCCTGAACATTGCCGATACCAAGAATGGTGGCATTGCAGGACCAACATCTACCCCTGTCAATCTTTGGTCAGTTCCAGGCGACGGTAAAAAGCACACATTCACTCAAGAGGTCTGGATGGACAAGACATGGACACCTTGGATCGGATGGGAAAACGGACCATGGGATCGAGGGTTCCGCGCAGAGGTAATTGTGGAGAAAACAATGCCAAGTGAATTCAGTCCACGCCCTGACAAGAAGATCAACAAAGAAGCACACGACAAATGGCCCATAAAAATGGCTGAAAAACTATTTAAAAATGAATATCAGGGCCCACACATTCGTATCCATAGCCTTACCCTAGAACCTATAATAGATACCTGGCCACCCAAAAGTCATACTGCCCTTTATGGAAGTGGATCAGGCAAAGAGAAGGAGATACGTAAGCTCATGACCAATTTTGCATCACGAGCATTTCGTCAACCAGTGAGTCAGGAAACGGTCGAACCCTACGTGCAAATGGTTCTACAGCAGCAAGTCGAACCTGTCGTCACGTTACCGGGTGGAATTAAAGATCTAAAATATAGAGTATATAAAGGGCTGTGGGAAAAGCTGCCTGATTTTAACACTCTGAAGCCCGTCGCAGAAGGCACACTCCCGAATGGTCTAATGGACTTGAAGGTTTCTAAGATGAAGGAGCAATTCGGGATGGTTTTCATGGGTAAGCTAAATGTGCCAAAGGCTGGAGACTATATCTTTGAAATTGCTTCTGATGATGGTGCGCGGATCCTGATCAACGGGAAAAAAGCCATTGAACATGATGGATTACATGGAGCACAACTAAAGAAAGGTAAAATCAAACTTGAACCCGGTGAACACCCTATCCGGGTCGAATACTTTGGCTATGGCCAGCCCAATAGCTTCCGTGCAGGATGGGGCGGCCCGGGCATGGCTCACTCCAAACTGTCAGTCGAAGGACTGCATGACAATTCCAAAAACCAAAAGAAAACTGATGAAATTCCTCTACTAATACGAGCGATGCAAGACGGTTATGCGGCGATGCTTTGCTCTCCACATTTTCTTTATCTTGGAGAAAAACCAGGTCGTCTCGATGAGTTTGGCATTGCAAATCGGATGAGTTACTTTTTGTGGTCTTCGATGCCGGATGAAATCCTATTTACGCTGGCCCGTGACGGCAAGCTAAGCGATCCAGCCATACGCAGGCAACAAGTCGATCGCATGCTCAAAGATAATAAGGCCCAAGCCTTCATTCGTCATTTCCCTTCATCATGGCTTCGGCTCGACAAACTCGGCGACATGCCTCCATCAGGCGGAGACTTCCAATTTTATAAGAACCTAAAAGTTGAACCTATGCTGGCAAGGCAAGTCACGATGTATTTCGAGGAAATCCTTAAGGCTAATGGTAAAATCGAAGAGTTCATCGACTCTGACTACACATACATGAATCAGACCCTTGCAAAATGGATTTACAGAAGAAAAGGAATACGAGGCGAACGCTTACGTAAAGTATCATTAAATGATCCAAAGCGTGGCGGCATTTTCACTCAGCCTGGGATCATGACTGCAACAGCCAACGGAGTCGAAACCTCGCCAGTCATTCGTGGAGTCTGGGTACTGGAAAATGTGTTAGGTACTCCACCCTCTCCCCCTCCTCCCGATGTAGAACCGTTGCCAACTAATACTCGAGAAGCGACTAGCGTAAGGGAACTATTAAAATTGCATCGAAAAAATGAAGCTTGCTACAGCTGTCACATTAAGATCGACCCTATGGGGTTTGCGTTCGAAAACTTCGATGTCGTCGGCCGTTGGCGCGACAAGTACAAACGGGCCAGGGATCCGATCGACACCTCAGCCATTATGGCCAATGGTAGAGAAATTGCCGATATCATTGAATTCAAGAAAATGCTGATTGAACGCAAGGAGCTCGTAGCCCGTTGTCTAACCAACAAAATGCTCACTTATGCAACAGGGCGCCAACTCGAAGTGGCCGACCGTGGAGAAGTTGACCTCATCATGAAAAAATTAGGTCAAAAAGAAAATCGACTACGCGACCTAGTGAAGCTTGTAGTAGAAAGTAAGATATTCTTGAACAAGTAATATCTCTTCCAAGGTCATGGCTATCGAATCATGAAATATTTAATTCTATCATTAGCAGGGTTAATCTTTCCCCTCTCTCAAACCAAGGCTCAGGCTCCAAAGCTAGAAGTTTCACCGATCCCAAAAGGAAAACTGATGGCCTTTGCCCCTGCCTTTTCAAAATACATCAATGTATTCGGGGTCCACGTCTTTGCCACCAAACGGACTCCCGACTCAAAGATACTCCATGCCGCTTCAGTGCTTGCAGAATATCTAGACAATGATGAGAATGGAAAACCAGACAATCTGCAAGTCGTTGATGCTTTGATTTCTAGGGACGCCTACCTTGAAATCTTCGCAAACGAGCGCGAACTGGAAAGAGTGCACGGCAGGGGAAAACATTTCAAGGAAGGTTTTCACTATGGAATTTCACAGTTTGTTGAAGAAACCAATCCCGGAAATGGTAGATTCGATGCTACTCTCGAAGAAGTGTTCCACCTGATAACTCACCATGGATACGGGAATGCTTATCCAAGAATTTTTGGGCCCCGCTCAGGAACACAGATTGCAAAGTGTTTGGATTTAGCCCGTAAAGGACACTTCGTTGAAGTGCCAGAATCGTATCCGGAAGGAGCCTGGTTCACTTATGATGACGAGAGTTGCGAGTACGGCTGCATGGTCACGGAATATATCTATTGGGCCATGACTTCTATACTTGGTGCACAAAAATCCCTTCATAGGCAACGGGAAATTAAACACGAGTGGCGGCTTCCAACTCGTGAACTTGTTAGAAAGGGAGATCCTGCCGTTTTTAAATTATTGAATGAACCCAAGTATAAATTTCCAAAGGTCCTTCCTGATGGAAAATATAAGTTGAACGTATCAGATTAGATTCGTTGAACTAATTATTTAATCCCAATCAACAAATTATCAATGAGCTGACTAGTGTCTTCTAATGACTTGTCGCTACCTTCTCGGGTAGCCCATCCAGCAAATCCTATCTCATGTAAAGCGGCCCGGACCTTGTCCCAGTCAACGTCACCTTCGCCGAGCCTGCAGAATCCATTCTTCTTGCCCCAGTCCTTCACATCAAGCTTGACGGTGCGGTTACCTAGGGTCCTAATCCAGTCCTCAGCAGGCGCAAATTTTTGCATGTTTCCGATGTCAAAATATGCACCGACCCAGGGACTATCGAATTCATCAATATAGTCCCGAAACTTTTCAGGACTCTCACAAAAACCGTTCCAAACCGTCTCGATCAAAACTCTAACTCCAAGCCTAGAAGCTAGAGGAATAACGGCCCTGACTTGCTCAATTGAGCGTTCCCAAACATGCTCATGGGTTTCGTTAGCGCCTCCTACCCTTCCTGGCACAAGCAACACAGAAGACCCTCCAAGCAAATGAGAATTCATCAAAGCATTCTCGAGATTCTTCCTTCCCTTCTCACGGACTTCGAGTCTCGGATCACTTAATCGGACAGACCAATGTCCACCGTTAACGAGTCCATGCACACGAATCCCGGTCTTTTTAGCCGCTGCCCTGTAAGCTTCTGCTTCCCCAGCATTACCACTTTCGACACCATCATACCCAAGTCCTTTGAGTCGCATAAAAAAAGCTTCAACTGATTCTCCCCTCTTTTTACCACCCTTCAGTGCCTTATATATTCGACCCTTAAAATTCGGACTTTTATTTAAATCTTGCGCACCGGAAGTAATTAGCGGAACAGAAGTTAAGGGAATTGCAGAACATTTAAGAAAGGATCGACGGTTCATATAATGAAGTATGTTTTATTTAGTGTGAGAATATTAGTCCAAAAAGCATCAATAATACAAGTAGGAGCTTATCCGTGAGATGATTTCCCTTGCCCATGGGCTTGTAAAATAGAAAATTGATTCCGATATTTACCGCTACTGATTAAACTTTGATGTTCGACTCATTCTATCTAAAGAACAACAATCCTCTGATGATCTGGCATTGGCTAATTTTATTGTTAATAGCAAACCTAAATTTACGGATCGAAGCTCAAGAAAGCGCTGATTCAGACTGGTGGTCCCTCCAGCAAATTAAAAGACCAGAAGTTCCTGCAGTTAAAAACAAGAAATGGGTTCGTAACCCAATTGATAATTTTGTTCTCGCAAAACTTGAAGAGACAGGACTCGACCCTGCTCCTGAAGCAAATCGCAGGTCGCTGACTCGCAGACTACATTTTGATCTTATCGGACTTCCTCCAGCCTCAGATTCAACCCCCGATATTAACGAACTCCTTGCTAGCCCACATTACGGTGAACGGTGGGCAAGGCACTGGTTAGATGTGGCCCGTTATGGAGAAAGTAATGGGTTCGAATATGATCAACTGCGTCCCAATGCCTGGGCTTATAGGGACTGGGTCATTGATGCGTTAAATCAGGACATGCCTTATGACAAGTTCGCACGACTCCAAATTGCAGGTGACGTCATTGAACCTAATGATCCAGGAGCCATCATTGCCACGGGCTTCCTTGTGTGCGGAGCATTCGATGGGCTCAAGCCTTCCGGAGACAAGCAAAGAAAAATCATGCGACAAGATGAAATGGAAGACTTAGTTGGGACCGTCAGCCAAACTTTCCTCGGACTCACGGTCCATTGTGCACGATGTCACGATCATAAGTTTGACCCGATCCCGCAAAAGGAATATTACCAGATGGCATCTGCCCTGGGAGGTGTACATAGAGGAGATCGCGATGTTCCGGCTTCCGGAAACCCGAAAACTTTAAAACAAAAAAAGGATCTTCTACAACAAAGGCTCGAGACCGGTGACAAAAGAATCCGTGAACTGATTCTCAAGGAAAACAAAGGTGACAAAAGAAATAATGGAGGACCGCAACCCATAGCAATATGGACCTTTGACAAGGACCTAAAAGACCAGATAGGAAACATTCATGGAAAAGCATTGGGCGGTGCCAGAATCAATGGCGGTGCCCTTGAACTGGACGGGAAGTCTGCATACGTGATGACTGTTCCCATTAATCGGAACATGAAAGCAAAGACTCTCGAAGCATGGGTAAAATTAAACAATCTTGATCAGCGAGGCGGAGCCGCTATGAGCATGCAAAGTAACGATGGTAAGACATTTGACGCTATCGTGTTTGGAGAGCGCGATCCGAAACACTGGATGGCGGGTAGTGAAGGTTACTCAAGGACACAAAGTTTCGGAGGCGAAGAGGAAAACAAGGCAAAGGATGAATTCACCCACATCGCCATCGTTTACAAAGCTGATGGTCATATCACCGCCTACAGAAATGGAAAACCGTATGGAAAAACCTATAAGTCTGAATCAGTGGATTTTTCCTCCGGAAATTATCAGGTTCTATTTGGAATGCGCCACGGAACTAAAGCCGGTAGTAATTTAATGTTAAGTGGGAAAATTGATCGGGCCCAACTCTATGATAAGGCGCTCACGGCTGAAGAAATTGCACTTTCATCTAGTGGAAATTTTGTCTCAGAAGCTGAGCTGGTCGCTAGGCTCAGACCAGAACAAAAAATTGTCAGGGAAAGCTGGAAAACTGAAATTGCCCAGATTGATAAAGCGTTAAGTAAAATGAAAAAGAGGAAAGTGTACGCAGTAAGGCCATCAAAGGCTCCGGTGACACATCTTCTAGTTAGAGGTAGCCCTTTCGAATTAGGGGATGAAGTTTCAGCCGGCGGGGTTCAATCTGTTACTGGATCAATATCTTCAAATTTCGGGCTAAAGGCGGACGCTCCTGATGCCGAGCGGCGTAAAAAATTAGCAACCTGGATAAGTGCCCCTGACAACCCTCTCTTTGCCAGAGTCATAGTCAACCGTCTCTGGCATTATCACTTTGGGAAGGGTCTCGTTCAAACAACCAATGATCTGGGTTTTAATGGCGGAACCCCTTCTCACCCGAAACTTCTTGATTGGTTAGCTGCTGAACTTAAGGAACAGAAATGGAGCCTAAAATCGATGCATAAAATAATATGTAATTCCGCTACTTATCGGCAATCCTCGCAAGAAAATCCTAAAGCCTTGGCAAAAGATTCGGACAACGTATTGCTCTGGAAAAGATCGATCTCAAGGTTAGAAGCTGAGCTCATTCGTGACTCGATACTGACCGTTTCAGGGCAACTAAATAAAAAAATGGGTGGGCCGGGTTATCGCGACTTTAAAATGTACAATCACAAAGGTTCTTGGGTCTATGATGCCACCGATCCAGAAGGAGCTGAATTTAATCGCCGTAGCATCTACAGGACCTGGGCAAGAGGTAACGTTCATCCACTCCTCGCACCACTTGACTGCCCTGACCCATCAGCATCTGCTCCCGTCAGAAGTATTACAACGACTCCTCTAGGCGCCTTGTCCATGATGAACACTTCGTTCGTTCTTCGTATGTCACGCAAATTTGCTGACAGATTAAAAGCAGAAGCCGGAAACGATATTAATGCTCAAGTCAAACGCGGCTTCGAGCTCGCCTTTATGCGTGAGCCAAAGGAAAAGGAAAAAAAACTCATCGAGGACTTCGTAAAAGAGAACGGCCTTACGGCACTTTGCAGAGTCCTTCTTAATTCCAATGAATTTATTTATCTGAACTAGTCGATGAAAATCAATAACGACATCAAGCGACGAGACTTTCTGAACTGGAGTACGCATGGCCTAGGAGGTGCAGCCATTTCATCGCTCATGCTGGAAGATGGATTCGCCTCTCAAGCACTCAAGGCTCACCACATACCCCATAATAAGCAGGTCATTCATATATGCTTGTGCGGCGGTATTAGCCAGGTTGATTCATTCGATTACAAACCCAAGCTCAAGGAAATGCATGGTAAGTCTTTGCAGGCAGACGAAAAGCCTGACGTGTTTTTTGGTAGAGTTGGTCTGCTAAGGTCCAATGACTGGGAATTCAAGCAACGGGGACAGAGCGGAATGTGGATCTCAGATCTTTTCCCACATATATCGACAATCGCTGATGAGCTGACCGTAATTAATTCAATGGTTGCTGAATCCTCAAGTCATACACCTGCCACGTTCCAGGAAAGTAGCGGTTTCCGTCTAAATGGATTCCCGGTGATGGGGTCATGGGTATCGTATGGACTTGGCAATTTGACCAGTGATTTACCAACTTACGTGGTCCTTCCTGACTCTCGAGGCATGCCGGCCGGATCAACCAGTAACTGGACCAACGGATTCTTACCTGCCCGTCATCAGGGAGTTCCGTTCAGGACTAGTGGTGATGGAAACGCTATCAGTAACCTTTTCCCGGCCGAAAAGATTGAGCCTATGGTTGAATCCAATAGTCGAAACCTTCTCAAAAAAATGAATGATCTCCACATGAAGGAAACGGGCACAAATGATACACTCGCAGCAAGAATCGCGAGTTATGAACTCGCAGCAAAAATGCAGCTCGCTGTTCCGGAAGTTACCAGCATCGAAGGCGAAACGGAAAGGACACGTGAAAGTTATGGTTTAAATGGTAAAGAAACAAGAGACTTCGGAAGGAGTTGCTTACTTGCGAGGAGACTCTTGGAACGCGGAGTAAGGCACGTTCAACTCTTCTCAGGCGGTTCTTTTGGCTCGCCAAGGATTAACTGGGACGGTCATGAGGACATGAAACGTAATCATGGACGCGAGGCTCTGCGGATAGATCAGCCCGTCGCGGCTCTGATTAAGGATCTTAGGGCAAGAGGAATGCTTGATGAGACGCTCATTTTATTCACTTCAGAATTTGGAAGGACTCCTTTTACTCAGTCCGCATCTGACAAGGTCGGCACGGGCCGGGATCATAACCAGGTCGGTTTCAGTGTATGGCTTGCTGGAGGAGGCCTCAAATCAGGAATAAATTACGGAGCCACTGATGATATCGGCTACAAATCTGTCATTGATCCTGTCCCCTGGTATGATTTCCATGCGACTGTATTACATCTTTTGGGCATAGATCATGAGCGTCTCAGTTATTACCACAACGGGATTCAAAGGCGCCTCACTAATGTGCACGGCAATGTTCTATCTGGTATACTTGCCTAATTGAGGAGAGAAAGGACAAGCTAAGAAAATATCTTGTTTATAGGATTTCCGTGATAGATCGGATGTGGTCTGCCGGTCAAATCCTCCCAATGAGCATCCTGTGGAATTCCAAGTGCTCTATAAATCGTCGCCGCAAAATCCTCAGGACTGTGCGGATCAGTGGCAGGATGGCCTCCGTTAGAATCACTGGACCCAACTACTGCTCCACCAGTGATGCCGCCCCCAGCAAAAAGTACGGTCTGAACAGCGCCCCAATGGTCACGACCGGGGAGCTTTGCTTTTGGTATCTTGAAGATCCTAGGTGTCCTGCCAAATTCACTGGCCATCACTACGAGAGTATCTTCTAACATACCGCGATCATGTAAATCATCGAGTAACGCTGAAACGGCACGGTCAGTTGGTGGAAGCAGAAAATTCTTTAGGCTAGGAAATCCTGCTTGGTGCGTGTCCCAAGCTTCATTATTGCCAAGATTAACCTGAACTAACTTAACGCCCGCTTCTACTAATTGCCTAGCCATGAGTAAGGACCAGCCAAAAGCGTTTCTGCCATAATTGTCCTGAAGCTTGGGATCAGCTCCATGCACATCAAATGCAGACTTTGTCTTTGGATCTGCAAGGAGCGATACGGCCATGTTGGTGTATCGGTCAAACTCTCTTACTTCGGCCTCATTTTCAAAATGCTTTTGCTGTGAATCTAGGTACCGTGAAATACCTAAACGATCCTGTAACCGATCAAGTCCCACTGCCTCGGGTAATGATAAATCTGGCTCAAGAAATTTTTTGGTTGATCCATCCACTTTGCCTTTCGCATGATGAAAGAGATAATTAGGATATGCTCCATAGCTTGCTGCATTGTACTTAGAGCAATTTAAAAAGAACGGTTCCCAACGCTCACCCATGAGGCCCGAGAATTGTCCTGGCAAGGTTCTCCCAGTCCGGTGAACAATTTTTTCCGGAAGGACCATGGACGGTGGAAGCGCGCCAGAACCTGTTAGGTAACGGTTCGCCATGGCTGCTATTGATGGATAGTCTTCGGGCCTCGGCTTATTCGGATCAAATCCTTGAGGAGTTTCAGAGCGACCAGTGAGCATGATGTGATGGCCCTGAGAATGCTCATTCCAGCGGTGAGTCACAGATCGGCAAAGAGCCCAACGATCACTCCTTTTAGCCAGTTCAGGTAAGTGCTCACAAATATGAAGGCCCGGTGTCTTGGTCTTAATCGGAGAGAATTCACCACGGATTTCAAGTGGAGCATCAGGCTTCATATCAAAAGTATCAATCTGCGAAAGGCCGCCCGATAAGAAAATATAAATAACAGACTTTGCTTTTCCGTCTCCTTTCTCAGAAGACGCGAGTGCTCTTAAGAGACCCGCATCGCTTAGCCCTGAGCCCAATGCACCTATAGAACCTGCCTTGATCATGGTTCTGCGAGAAATCGTTGGGTGATTAGGAAGTTTCATTCCTTGGAAATTCTTATCTGGATGATTATAAATTAGCCTAGATTATTCAATCCTAACACATTATATTTCCCTCCGTGACATTGATAGTCAACATATTAGGGCTTTTGAGCATTGCGGTCGCTCTATTTTTATTTGGTCCGGGTCAACTCTTTGCCGAAAAAAAACTTTGGTCGCTTAAACCTATTAATGAAATCACTGTCCCCGCAAATACCAAGAATGACTGGTCACGTAATGTCATTGATGATTTTATTATTAAAAAGTTAACTACTGAATCTTTAAATCCAAGCCCAAGAGCGGACAGGCGCTCACTTATCCGCAGAGCCAGTTATGATTTAACTGGGCTTCCTCCAAACCCGGAAACTGTTGCTGAATTCATTAATGATCCAAGCAATGATGAAGTTGCTTTTTCCAAAATCATCGAGATTTTTTTGGGGTCAAGTGCCTACGGTGAAAAGTGGGGCCGTCACTGGTTGGACGTGGTGCGCTACGCTGACACTGCCGGCGAGAATAGCGATCATCCAATTGAGGATGCCTGGCGATACAGGAACTGGGTAATCGACGCCTTCAATTCCGATAAGCCTTACGATGAGTTCGTTCGAGAACAAATTGCCGGAGACATTCTTGCTACTGGAAAGAAAGGTGCAGAATTTGCAGATAGTATTATTGCTACTGGGTATTTGGCGATCGCGAGAAGATTCGGTCACGACATTGATAAGAGAATGTATCTCACCTATGAGGATGCTATTGATAACCTTGGCAAAACATTTCTTGGCCTTTCTATTGCTTGTGCTCGCTGTCATGATCATAAACATGATCCCATAACGAGTGCAGATTATTATGCTTTGTATGGTGTAATGGCTAGCTCAAGGCTTCCTTTTCCTGGGTGCGAACCTAAACAACAACCAAGGGATCTCGTGCCTCTCGTAACCAATAATGTCATTGAGGAAAACAAAGAATGGGAAGAAAAGCTCAAAAAACTTGAACGAGATCTTGTAGAAAATCCAAAAAATGAACTCATCAAAGTTGCATCAGAGAGTTACAAGATGCTTTCAGAAGGGCATTTGCCTGTTGGAAAGTCCATAGATTTTTCTTCTGATCCGATAAAAATCAATGTTAGAAAAGGTGAAGCGATACAGATCTCAATTGCTCCGAATGCAAATCACGGGGCTGATACCACTTTAATAGATTTAAAAATTAAACACCAAACCGATTCAGGAAATCTAGAGTGGTCAACACAAGATCTCATAGACATTTTAACTAAAGCTAATCCCCTCAATTCAAATAAGGGTATATGGTACTTTCTAGACATTGGGCCTGAAGGACCGCGTCTGCTGAACGAAAAGGCAGAAGCCATTGATGGCCAATCAACACTAAAAAAATGGTCACCTGGAAATCTTCCATCTGTAGCCGTAAACACGAGCAAGAACCCAGTAAAAGTTTGGACAGAAATACCCGCTAGAAGTTTTTTTGTTCATCCCAGTGCACAAAGCCCAGTTGCAGTGACTTGGATTAGCCCGGTTACAGGTAAAATTGAAATAGAATTAAAAGTTGCAGACGGACACGCATTTGGGGATGGGGTGATTTGGCAACTTCAACACTTTGCGAACCATAAAATTCATTCTTCTTATGAAAAATTGGCACTAGATAAGCACGGAATCGCTAAAATTGAGGAGCACAAAAATACTAAACCGATAACTAAAACTGATTATGCGTATGCAGTAGCAGAAGGTACGCCTAAAGATTACCCTATTCATAATAGGGGTGATGCTAAAGATCTAGGGCCAGTCGTTAAAAGACGTTTTTTATCAGTTCTAGGAGGTGAGATTTTAGGGGATAAGGATCATAGTGGCAGACTGGATCTAGCTGATTTGATTGTTAGTCCAAAGAATCCTCTCACTGCACGGGTAATGGTGAACCGGATATGGGCTTGGCACTTCGGCCAAGGCATTGTCGGAACTCCGAATGACTTTGGTACACATGGAGCTGCACCAACTCATCCAGAATTACTGGATCATCTCGCACTCGAATTTATTAAGAGTGGTTGGAGTATTAAACAAATGCACCGCATGATAATGAGCAGTGCCACTTATCAACAGTCGGCCCGATCAGGGCCAGGACCAAAAAAATACTCTGGCTTTGACAGGCGAAGGCTCTGTGCTGAAGAGATTCGTGATACGATTCTTTATCTTTCAGGTATGTTAGATGTGTCACCCGGCAAAGAGCATCCTTTTCCACCACGCGATAAATGGAACTTCACTCAACACAACCCCTTCGCGGGTGAATATGCCAGCAGTAAACGGAGCATTTATCTCATGCGTAAGAGAAACCAGATCTCTTCTTTTTTCAGTCTATTTGATGGTCCTGACCCTAATGCCAGCACTGCTAGCAGGTCCCGGACCACGGTTCCTAGCCAAGCCCTTTATTTTATGAATGACCCATTCTTTCATGACTGTGCCGAACAATTTGCATCGAATATCCGCGCAATCGGTCCGGATCAGAGATTAGAGCACGCTTGTCAGCAACTCTTTTCCAGATCAGCAATTCAAACCGATCATGAGGACTTTGAAAACTTTGCTAGAGCAATGGCTCCTACCGTTTCAAATGACCCCGAAGAACAGGACACCGAAATCTGGAAATCCTATTCCAGAATTCTAATGTCCAGTAACGAGTTTCTTTACCTAGACTGAGAAATGATTTCCCAACCATCAGATCGCCGATCTTTTCTCCGTTCCTTCGTCGCGGGGTCCAGCATGATGCCTGCCCTATTACGTAATATGGATGCGCTGTCAAACAGTATTGGTCCTTTGTCCGTAAAGAATCCTCACTTCCCCGCGAAGGCAAAGAATGTGATTTTTTTGTTCATGACTGGTGGGGTTTCCCACATCGATACCTTTGATCCTAAGCCAAAACTAAAATCTGATGTGGGCAAAGAAATCAAGCTCGATCATCCTGAAATAGAAAACCGTGCGGGTTATGAAAAAATATATCTGAAAGCACCACAATGGGAATTCTCTCCTCACGGACAATGCGGAACAGAAGTCAGTACATTGTTCCCGCACGTGGCACAATGCGTTGATGATATAGCGCTCATTCGTTCTATGCACACTGACCATTCCAATCACTACAACGCTACTTTGGGAATGCACACCGGATCCTTTGCTTTCGCGAGGCCCAGTCTCGGTTCATGGGTAAGTTATGGACTCGGCACTGAAAACCAAAATCTACCCTCGTTCATTACCATTGCTCCGAAGCAGACCTATGCCGGAACACAAGTGTATGCGAGCGACTTTTTGCCTGGTGCCCATCAAGGCACTTTCCTTAGACCCAGTAAAGACCCTTTCAAAAATATTCGTTCCATAATTCCCCCATCACGCCAAGAGCTTGAGTTGGCCGCGCTTCAAAGATTAAACGAACGTCATCTAATTGCCCGTTCCGGTGATGCTGAGGCAGAAGCCAGAATAAAAAGTTTTGAAACAGCATTTGGCATGCAAATGGAAGTGCCTGAACTTTTCGATTTTTCAAAGGAATCGAACGCTACTCACAATCTTTATGGACTCAATAGAGGATCGACTGAAGGCTTTGGATGGCAGTGTCTTGCGGCTCGCCGACTCGTCGAGCGAGGCGTTCGTTTTGTGGAGCTCATTGATACTGGCTCTTCAGGAAATTGGGACTCTCACGGTAACATGATGGACCATGAAAGACTCGCTAAGAATGTTGATCAACCAATCGCGGGGCTGCTTAAAGACCTTAAATCGCGTGGAATGCTTCAAGACACATTAGTTGTTTGGACTACCGAATTTGGAAGGACTCCTTTTAACAACAAAGCCGATGCTCTTGGCAGGGAACATCATAACTGGGCATTCAGTTCATGGATGGCCGGTGCCGGAATTAAGCCCGGAACGGTCCACGGATCGACCGATGAGTATGGTATCCGCCCGGACAAGGACCCGGTACATGTACATGATTTTCATGCCACGATCCTTCATCTTCTCGGACTAGATCATGAAAAGCTCACGTATAGACATGATGGAAGGGATTACCGACTTACCGACGTTTACGGAAATATCGTCACAGATATCATGGCTTAAGGAGAACCTCCTAAAATCTTTTTATTGAGCCGTCACTTGCCCAGTCGGGCCCCATATTCGTTTGTGGGATCGCGATACATCGAGTGAAGATGATTATGAGGGTCGCCTCCAAGGTCTTGGCCCGCATATTCGATAATGATACTAGGGCCCTGGATCCGATAGGAAAAATCTCCCTTTTCAACAGAAGGCCCCCACCAAGAAAATGACATTTTATCGATCTCAGAACTTAGTTCCTCTATACGCTGTTTATGATAAGGCTCGGGCAAATCACCAACATAGACCCGGATAACCTCCATCAGGGCCTCACGCTGAGCCTTATTAAAATCCTTACATGAAACGCCGGTAGATTCTGGAACAAATCCATCTTTGCCCGCAGCAGCTATTAGATTTGCTCGTTTCTTGCCAATAATGGCACTCTTTTTTTGGGCATCGTTAAGGCTCTTGTAAAGCTTTAGACCTAATGGGGCCTCATCTAACATAGGAACAACCATATCCTTACCAAGCTGAAACTCACGAGGTTGAGTTCCAATAAATGTAGGCGACATGGACATACGGTTACCATGGAATGCGAGATTAATTGCAATATGATGCCCATCAAATTGTAAGCCCCAAGGCTTATTTGGAGAAGGCTTCCCAAAAATTGCTAACCAGTAGTCTTCCGCGCCAAATCCTGGACGGCGCTTACCGTTACGAAGGAGTCGATCATCAGCTAAGGGAATATTACGGGCCTTGCTATAACCTTGTTCACTTAAAACTGTACTCAATAAATTAAGGGCCGCTTTTATTTGTGATTCATTCAAGTCACCTAACCTTACGCCGCCTTGAGGGCCACGCGGTGGAACATTAGTCCACTTTGCTTTTTCTGAGCTGTCAAAAGGTAAGGCTGCTTGCGCTCTTAATTTTTTATCCAATGATGATAAAAAGGTATTGGCACTCTTAGCAAAAGATTCAGATGTCCTCTCTGAAGCACTCTTCGGATTATAATTGGATAGAACTTTACTGGGCAGAGAAGGATACTTGCCAACTGGTGCCGCTGATAATAATGAAGCCGTAAGTAGTATTGAACAAAAAGCAAGAGGGGTAATTTTCATCTTGTTGGGATCATGCCTTGCTGACCAAAAATGTAAACCCCAAAGATTAGGACCTGTTCTTCTTAAGCGCCATTGTGTAAATGGTCTTAAAAGAATTAGTGCTCTATGAAGGTAAAAGCTCCCTGATTGGAGAGCCGAATGGTAATATGGGCTGAGGCCTGCCGCCATGATCCAAGAAGGTCTGATCCTGATCAATGCCCATATGAAGAAGGATACTCGCCCAAACATCGTTCGGTGTCATGGCCCTAGATATAGGATGCTCCCCCTTATCGTTAGTCGCACCAATGACTTGGCCGGTTCGCATTCCTCCTCCACTTACCAGCATGGACATTGCTCCTGGCCAGTGTCCTCGGCCAGGCTGTTTCACTTTAGTGTGCGTCCCTGGATTGGTTTCAATTTTGGGAGTTCTTCCAAATTCACCGGTCACTACAAGCATGACCCGGCGGTCAAGGCCTCGATCATAAAGATCCTCAATCATTGCTGTGATTACCTTATCATATATAGGCAACCTGATCTTGGCTTCATCAAATAGATGGCAGTTAACAGCATGTGAATCCCAGTTATAAGTCCCATATTTGGGCATCTTTATACCCGAAACGTAAGGGTTCTCCATCACTATAGTGACGAAACGGGCCCCAGCCTCAACGAGCCTCCTTGCTAAGATTGCTCTCTGCCCCCATGCATGGCGGCCGAAACGGTCTCGGATCGAATCACTTTCAAGAGAAAGATCAAAGGCATTACGAAAAGCTTTGGAAAAAAGCATATCCATTGCCTGCTTGTTAAAATTATCCATTGATCCAAGAGCCTTGTTCGCATCGATGTCCCGTCTCAAATTATCGACTCCCTTGAGTAAGTTGACCCTGTCCTGTAACCGATCCGCCATTGCTTCATTCATTGAAAGGTTTTCAATCTTAAAGTCCTTCTCGTTCGGGTCACCGTTAACAATGAATGGGGTGTTGTGATTTCCCATCCAAGCCGCTCCAAGCGCAAATGTATCTATCTTATGCCTGCCCTTTTTAATTAAGCCAATGTTCGTTGGGAGCCCGCCATTGGCTGCTCCTTTTTCGCGCAGTGCCGCTTCAATGAATGAAGTCATTGCAGGGGAATCATTAAGTGTTCCGGTTGGCTCCTTGGGTCGCCTAGCAGTCATGAACCGCTTATGGCCTCCGCCATGATCTGAAAAGGTGTGATGAACTGATCGAATAATATTATAACGGTCCGCACACTTTGCGTGCAGCGGCATTAATTCACTGACCTGAAGGTCCGGATTATTGGTTCGAATCGGGGAAAAGATGCCACGGTACTCGGCCGGTGCATCGGGCTTCATGTCATACATTTCCATGTGCGGAGGCCCTCCAGGCAACCATACAAAAATAACAGCCGGGTCCTCTTTCTCATTACTTTTGGCAGCCTTTGCCAAATCACCTAGACCCAAACCACACAAAGAATAAGCGCCAAGCTCAAGGAATGACCGGCGAGTAGGGCCCGGACAAGGTGAAGCGAAAAGTGACATAACGGAACTTAGTTCAAATATAAGATCCGATAAGCTTTTTATTTGTCAATTTATAGGCTTTTTATGCGAACATTACGAAACTTAACAGGATCGCTATGGCCAGCAAAACCGATGAACCCGGAACTGCGTTTTACTCCCTTTGGGACCCGCTTCACCTTACTCAGATCGATCTTGCTGATGTCCTGATCCAATATGGTCTTTCCATTAAGAATGACTTTGATGTGGCTTCCTTTGAAAATGATTTCCTGTTTATTCCATTCTCCGATCGGAAGAAGAGCCCCGCGCTTTGCCGGAGCCAAACCGTAAACAGAACCATGAAATTGGTAAGGCTTTAAGTTGGCGTACTTCTTAGCAGTATTATCGAGGACTTGAATTTCGTAAGCTTCCCAGGCAGGATCACCCTTACCGGGTGAACGAACAGCGATCCCGTTATTTCCGCCAGGTGGCAGTTGAAATTCAAAACGAAATGCAAAGTCACTATATTCTTCTTTGGCATAAAGAGTTCCTCCCTTGCCTTTCTTGCACATGATGGCTCCGTCAACGACCTCATAATTATTAACTGCACCATGCCAACCCGTAAGATCCTTACCATTGAAGAGAGTCTGGAATCCCTCTTCACCTCCTGATTTAATTTCCTTGATAAATACATTGCGCCAGCGAATCTCACCACCGTGCGTCTGTAGCTGAATTGGCCCCTTCTCGAAAATAGGGATCTTACGATCAAAATAGTTTTCCATCACGACATTGTTAACTACCTTTTCTCCGTTCAGGTAAACGGTAACGCGCTCACCTATCATGATAATCCGGAACTTATTCCACTGCCCGAAAGGCTTATCCATTTTCTTAGAAGGGTCTTTCCCTGGGGCCCCTTTACTGTTGTTCCATAGTCCTCCTGAGCCCTTATCAGCCCCTATTTTCCATTTGGCTTTTTCTGTAGGATCCCAAATCTGCACCTGGGGCACGCCACGTAAATAGATTCCGCTATCGGCTTTTGCAACGGTCTTATATTCAAGCAACAGCTCAAAATCGCCATAATCCTTAAGGGTAGTCAAATAAAGACCCTTCCCATCATTGACCAGCTCCCCATCCTCGACGCTCCAGTGCGCATTAATATCCTTGAGGGTATTTTCTTGATGCGCTTTGAGTTCCTCGGGAGACATTTTCCATAATGTCCTAGGGTCCTTGGTTCCATGACCAAACCAACCCTCAAGATCTTTACCGTTAAATAATGCCTTAAACCCTTCCGGAGGGACGTTCTGAGCATTAGCAAGTTGAGATAACGAAATTAGACAAATGGCAGCAGATAAAAATATATAATGCATGGATAATCTTAATAATTGTTCTATGAACGAAAATGCACGGTTCGGGCCCATCAGACAAGAGTATTTAATGCTCTTTCTTTAAAGCACTGTTGTGTTGTTTGAATGTATTTGTTAGCGTTTTGGTGATGACTTTTCCCGCTTTGCCGTACTTAGCCTTGATTTCTTTTCTCTTTTTAGCTGCTGACTTCAGTCCTGCTGAAGAAAAAATGCATTGGTTCAAGGGCAATACTCACACGCATTCATTATGGAGTGATGGAAATGATTTTCCGGAAATGATTGCTAAATTTTACAAAGATAATAATTACCATTTCCTGGTCCTGTCAGATCATAATATTCTTAGCAGGGGCGAAAAATGGATGAATGTGGGTGCAATTGAAAAGAGAAGAAAGGCGCTCGGGGTCCCAACATTAAAAAAATATATAAGTACCTTTGGTAAGGACTGGGTCGAATTGCGCGGAGAAGATAAAAAACAAGAAGTTCGACTAAGGACTCTAGAGGAAATCCGTCCCAAATTTGAACAGGAGGGAAACTTTATTTTTATCGAAGGAGAGGAAATCACCAATAGTTTTGGTAGATCTCCAGTCCATACGAACGGGATGAATCTGAAAGAACTCATTGTTCCAAAGAAAGGAACTTCGCTCCGTGACACAATGCGGAACAATATCATTGCTGTAAGGGAGCAATCAAATCGCCTCAACAAACCGATGCTTTCTCACTTAAATCATCCAAACTTTGGATGGTCAATTACTGCTGAGGATCTTGCTCATGTCTTGGAAGAAAAATTCTTCGAAGTATACAATGGTCATCCCGGAATCAATCATCTTGGAGACGCAAAGAGGCCCGGGGATGAAAAGATATGGGACATTGCAAATACCATACGCCTTGCAACGCTGAAGTCCGATCCACTCTATGGAATTTCCTCTGACGATTCGCACTACTATCATGGAGGAGATGTCAAACCTGGGAGGGGCTGGGTCATGGTTCAGTCTTCATCTCTTGAAGAGGATTCTATCGTAAGATCAATGGACTCTGGAAACTTTTACGGCTCGAGCGGTATACATTTCAAACATCTTTTGAGGGACCAGAAAAAAGGAATTCTCGAATTTGAAATCGAAGCGGATACAGATGCAGAATATGTGACAACTATCATTGGAACCCGCAAAGGAAATGAAAATAAACCGGATCTTGTCGGAGAAACCCTAGCAACCATTAAAGGAAATAAGGTCCAATATAAGCTCAAGGATAATGAGTGGTATTTTCGAGCCACTGTCACCTCCAGTAAAGACCATCCTCGTCCATCCTTTACTGGACAAAAAGAACAGGCATGGACTCAGCCGATCTGGGATTCTTTAGCTATAAGAAAAAAGTGATTTTTAGGGAGTTCTTTTTCCTACCAAAACACTATTTTCACGCAAATTAATTGGAAATTCATCGTTTTTTCTTGAATAGAAAAGTCTTTTCGAGAGACTGGATTTTATGAAGAGAAGAAATTTCCTTAAAACCTCAGCGGCCAGTGCATTGGCCGCACCAACTATAGTACCTTCCTCGGTCCTAGGAGCAAACGCTCCAAGTAATCGTATTACCCTCGGCCTCATTGGTTGTGGCGGTCAAGGCACGGGTAACTTGCGGAACCTAATGAATAAGGCTGGCACTCAAGCCATCGCCGTTTGTGATCCCGACAAGAATAACATGAACCGGGCCAAGGATCATGTGAATAAGCAATACGCAAAACAGACAGAGAGCGGCGAGTACAAAGGATGTGAAACATTTTCAGATTATCGCGACCTTGCTGCAATGAAAGAACTCGATGCGGTCATTGTGGGTACTCCGGACCACTGGCATGCACTGGCTTGCCTTGAACTACTTAGAAATAAGAAAGATGTCTATTGTGAAAAACCAATTACTCACCTCTTTGCTGAGGGTCAGGCCGTCTATAAAGAAGCGGCAAAACAAAAAGCAATATTTCAGGTAGGTTCACAGCAACGTTCAAGTTCTCGTATGCGGGTCGCTGCCGAAGCCGTCATGAATGGAGTCCTTGGAAAAATCAAGGAAGTCAAAGTTGGTCTTCCCACAGGTGGTGGAACCGATGAAGAAGGCAAAGTCGCTCAACCAATTCCGGATCATCTTGACTATGACCTCTGGTGTGGACCAAGCAGATTACTCCCATACAATTCGAAACGCCTTCACTGGAACTGGCGCTGGTGCCTGGACTACGGTGGCGGACAGTTAATGGACTGGATCGGACATCACAATGACATTGCTCACTGGGGACTTGAGATGGACAAGAGTGGTCCAATCAAAGTCGAAGCTAAAGGGTTCCGTTACCATGGCAAGGGCATGTATGACCAACCCCTAGATTATAACGTCGTATCTGAATATGCTGGAGGGTACACAGTGACTCTTTCTAACAAACACAAGATGGCAGGTGGTCGAAACATGGGCACTGAGTGGCACGGTGAAAATGGTTGGATCTATGTTGACCGTGGCAGAATTGATGCTTCAGATAATCTTAAGCAATTCATAAGGGAAAGTAATGATCGTGGACCTAAGAAGGCTTACAAATCTGAGGGTGGACATCACCAAAACTTTATTACGGGTGTTAAGACTAGGAAAGAATGCATCTGTCCTGCTGAGACCGGGCACCGTTCAGCTACTCCGGGCCATATCGGATACGTCTCCGACAAGCTCGGTCGCGCAATCAAATGGGATCCGAAAAAAGAAGAGGTCATTGGAGATCCTGAAGCCGAAAAGCTATTAAAAACAGTCAATTACAGAGGAGACTGGAAGCTCGGCTAAGGTAACTATATCATTATCCTTAAAAAACAAGGGCCCGTCATCTGATAAAGATGACGGGCCCTTTTAGTTAAAAAGATTTGTAATTTATTTGTTCCAACCGTTCTCCTCAATGACGGCTTTCATGGCCCCAATACCAGGATGGTCGGCAGGCAAAATTTTGTGCTTCACCAGATACTTTAGTGCATTGTTAACCTGCATAAAGTCACCCTTACGGCCGTCAGATTTTTCTGCGACCTCATTCACAAATTGTTCACCAAGTTCTTCGGCCTCAGCATGCGCTGCTGCGTTTTTCTCATAGTACAGAGATTCCATTAATCTTAAGAGCTTCTCTTTTCCTTTTTTAGTCGCGGCATCCTTGCGAATCTTAATAGCAATTTCGGCCCTCTTTTTCTTTGTCGCATCGGGAGAAAGTTTACCGTCCGTTCCGCCTTCGATAGGTCTGCTGCGCAACTGACGGTACCAAATATTGCGAAACCTCACGGGGTTGCCGTGATCCTGTAATTTGAGAGGTCCCTTCAAAGGGAAGACCTTAGCGCGTGATCGTCCTCGGTGGCCTCCTCCTCCTTCGAGAGGAGTCGAATCCTGAACAACGACCCCATTAATGAGTACCGTCATGGATCCATCATCGAGGACCTTACCGTCCTTAAGTATGGGTCGGCGAAAGATAATATCATAACTCTGCCACTTGCCTGGAGCATTCAAGGAATTAGCCATTGGAGGCATGACTCCATAAATGGATCCAGCAAACCCATCAGGGTAAGTTGGATTATTGTAATTATCCAAGACCTGTACCTCAGTCTGACCCATCAAAAATACACCACTATTGCCGCGGCCCTGACTGCTACCAATAATCTTTGCTGGTGCGGACCATTCAACGTGTAATTGGCAGTCTGCAAATTCTGCCTTTGATTTAATTGTTCCAGCACCACCGACAGATATGAGTGCACCGTCCTGAACTTTCCAATCCTTTTTGCGTTTTGAATTTTCATGGGTCCAATTCTTTTTGAACGACTCTGCAGATCCATCGAAAAGAATTATCGCATCAGAAGGTGCTCCGCCTGGAACTTTACCAGGTTCGACCCTAGGTGGCTGGGGTCTGTTATTATCATGGATGGCCCAAGGGTGTGTGTCATCCGGCGGATCACCGTAAAACTGCGCTGCAGCAAAGGGAACAGCAAGGAACAGGAAAAGTACTGTTCTTACTATTTGTCGAAGATGTTTAAGGTTTGAATTCATGGTTTTGGTTTAAACGATAAAATTGTTCCTAGCAAGTTAACCCTTAAATATCGGAAAAAATAAAGTCCTTAGAGTTAAAGTCCCGAATAAATAGCAGTGTAAATAAAGAATTTTTTGCTAAAGGAACGTTTGATTCTGGTCTTTTGGAGCGTTTTATCTTTGTTCTGAAGAACCAACACTGCAATAATGCAGAATCATTACAATAAAGCTTTTAACAACATGATCAGAAAAACTCTCTCCGCTGCGCTTGCAGCTTTTTTTACTATATCCACTTTATCAGCCGCTGATACTCTTGTGCTCAAAGGAAAATCAGGCCCAGGCAAAGGAAAGCACGTCGTTATTGTGACTGGTGACGAAGAATATCGTTCCGAAGAATCTGGTCCGATGCTTGGCAAAATTCTTTCTCAAAAGCACGGATTTGACTGCACTGTGATATTTTCTTGGACTGATAATTATATTGATCCCAATAACCAGAAAGGGCTTCGTGGACTCAAGGCTCTTGATAGTGCGGACCTAATGATAATTGGAACAAGGTTCCGTCAGCCTAACGCCGAAGAAGCTTCACATATTACCAAATTTCTTAATGCCGGAAAACCAGTCATTGGATTCAGAACCGCAACGCATGCTTTTAATGGTGGCAATAAGTTTGGAACGGGAAATGGTGCAATTGGGTTCGGCGCATTCGGGCGAAAGGTCCTCGGTGAACAATGGATCAGCCATCATGGTGGACATAAAAGAGAGGGTGCGCGGGGAGTCATTGAGAAAAAGAACAAGGACCATGCCGTTCTCAATGGCGTGTCCGATGTCTTTGCTCCTTCCGATGTTTATGGCGTAAGGAACCTGACCGAAGCAGATACCATATTATTGCGAGGCGCCGTTACAAAAACATTGGATCCAAAGTCAGAAAACATTTCGGGAGGAAAAAATGATCCTATGCAAGCGCTCGCATGGCTCCACCCATACGTTGCTCCTGATGGAAAGACTAAGGGCAATTCATTCTGCACAACTGCTGGCGCTTCATGCGATTTTGTGAGCGAGGGGCTCCGTCGTATTGTCGTCAATGCTACATACCATCTCACAGGTTTAACAGTACCAGCGAAAGCCGATGTCGATTATGTGGATCCATTTTTTCCTAGTTTTTATGGTTTCATTAGAGACAAGAACTGGTTCAAAGGATTGGACATGCAGTCGGAGGATTATGGACTAGGCAAGACCCCACATGCGCCTGATCCTCCAGGAAGTCCTGCATGGCCTCACCGTCCCACTCCCAAAAAGGGTTAAACTAAAGGGCGTTCCTATAATTCAATTTAAATCCAAAAGAAACTCGATGTGGGCATGCACTATTTGTCCCATCGTGGATGCTTTATCAAATACGGAGGATTTATAATGATCGGCTAACTCTGATCGGAGCTGTTCAACCTTTTCCGGAGACGAAAGTTTTTCTTCCCCCATTATTCTAAGAAGAGACCCTATCCGAAGTTCGGCACTTTTGTATCTTCGGGAAATGAGTGTTCTTTCCTCTTTCTGGTACTGTTCGATAGTTGCTTGATTTAATAAATTCATGACCATTTCAACGATCGGATAATTATCAGCAAAAAACTGTGCCAGATATATTTTACGGCGACCTTCGTATGATTGTTGGTCAAAATCAATGGGCCTTACCCTGTACTGTACCTCTTCAAAGTCGGGAGTAACATCAACGACATAATTGACTGACCTCATGTCACCGAGCAATCGTACAAAACAACGCTCGTTGAACTTCACAAATTCTTTAGCTACTCGGACTTCGTTAAGTCCATCACGCTGTAACCAGTCTCGCAAAAATACATTCCCAGGAAGACCTGCAATGTGTTCTTCTATCAATGTCCCACCATTGACAAGATAGTTGATTCTAGTCGGAGATAAAATATGCTCAAGCTCCAGACCATAGAGTCTAGACGCGTCTGCTACCTTCACATAATAGTGATCAAAGTTATCATTGTAGCGGTTAATGATACGGATTCTGAAGGGGCGCGAATTGCCAAAAACACCAAAATCTATTCTTTCAACATCCAAATGCTTGGTCTTGTTTGAATCACCGCCCATTTTAAGATCAGCATAGATTTTAGTGAGCTTTGGTCTGAGTTCAGCCATTTCATCAGGCTTATACATTAAGGTCTGCCAATTCGTTTCGGATCCATCAGGAGATTCATACGGAATCGCTTCACTGAACCGATGAAGGTCATTGTATATTTTAGGTATAGTATCTAAGTGACGGCTGTGCTTGATAAGATAAGCCTTCAGTTCAGAACTTACAGGATACGCAGTTTTTTTCTTTGAAATTTCCATCTATTCAAAACGAGTGGTGTTATTGCTGCGGATCCTCTGATCCTTCCTTTTTATCTTTTGATTCTTTGGCCTGATCCATGCGTCCTTCAATCGCACGTTTAAGATAAGGCAAACGGTCCACTGTGATTGGAGCAAGTGCAACGAACACCTTGCCTCCCCCCTGACATTGTATTTCCAGAGTTTTCATGTCTTCAGTAACAAGTGCATGATCAATTTCAGTCCAATAGATGACCTGAAGATTTTTACTGGGAAACCAGAAAGGAAATAATTCAATGCCCAGAGGCGTAAGAATAATAAACGCGTGCCTGACGCAATTCACTGCAACCCAAATACAAATTAAACTCAAACTGAACAATACAAGGGTAATTATAAGTTGAGTTGAAATTTCATTGATTGCCAGACCATTAAGGGTGGTATTCGAAAACCATATCCAAAATGTAATACACAAAAAAATTCCACCAAAAGCAACGAACGTCAGCCCTTGACGCGCGCGGGTAAAGCGAAGCTCCTTCTCTGGTTCGGTTATTTTGCGTGGTTTGCCCAAGGTAATAAAATCAGCAAAACGATATCAATAGAATCTGATCATTGCCATTATCATTCACAAAAGAACTTACTAGCCGCACAGAAACTATAGTTTTTTGCTCTGTTAAGGGGGAAAAGTCTATTCTAATTTTCCTCAGCCTTCTGCAAAGTCTTAACGTTCAGGTCCTGCTTTGCATTAATGGTCGAACCGTCAATGGCAGGAAGGCCTAGCAAGGACATGGCAAGATTACCAGCGTCACCATTGCGAATTGGCTGCAGACTCTCAGATTCATACTTTGGGTTCTTGTCCTCGGGGCCCTTCCGGCTAGAAGGGTTGATCTTGTACAGCTCATTGCCGGGAGAAACATCAGGGCCCCAAACGTAAAATGGGATAGTGTAATTCAATTTTTCATCAGACTTAGTGTGTGTCTTTGTTTCCAATCTCCCACCATGGTCAGCCGTGATTATCAAGGCAGTTTTACCTTTCATTTGTTCGTTAGTGTCAATGAAATCAAATAATTTTCCTATAATCCAATTCATCTTAGAAACTGCAGAGATGTAAACAGACTTTGGCTGAATGTCCCAACCATTAGCATGGCCAGCAGTGTCCGGGTCACGCAAATGCAACATACTAAAACCATAAGGGGTCTTGGCGAGAGATTCTGTAAAGGATTTGATGAGCTCTTCGGTTTTCTCATTAAAATGGTAATGATCTAATTTGTCTTTGCCATTATCCTCACCATGTGTGTCATCTCTGCCGCTCCGATCATTATAACTTAAGTCGTAGAGAACAAATTTTTCCTTGCTGCTAAAAAGAGCGGTCTTTAAGCCGTGGTCATGAGCAACGTCAAAGGCACTGGCAATGTAAGCTTTTTTGTTTCTATGAAGTAGCTGACCAATCTTGGGAGTGCCATTCTCAATCCAGGCATGGCCCGCTTCACCCAAAACGCCACGTCCTGTCAGCATACATGTATGGTTTGGCAAAGTGACGGTATAATTAAAGTCAGTCCTTGCGTTATGGGTATGCGCGCCTTCCTTTATTATTCGGTAAAAATTAGGAGCCCACTTTTCACCTAGGAATTCAACCGCATCTGGCCTTAATCCGTCACAACTAATTAAGATTACGTGTTCGGTCTTATTTTTGTCTTGGGCAAAAGAACACAGCAGACCGAAACAAAATAAATAAACCGTCAATGATTGACGAAAAAACTTTGGGGAATAGTTTCTCACTGGAAATTAATATGAAGGTTATTTAAATAAAGAAAACAAAAATATTAGTCTGGTTCTAGACCACATGTTTGTAGAAAAATTTCAAGCTCTTCTACCCCAAAATCAGAAAGGATTTTATCTACCATCCCTTCCATGTGAAAACGCAAACTGGGAGCAAAACTCTGCCCAGTAATTCGAACCATTTCTTCAAATTTCGCATCATCATCAATGACATCATATTCGCGGTACCTATATCCTTTCTGGTCGAGCCAGGCGATGACAGCAACGCACCAAGGACAACCGGGCTTAACATAAAGATCAATGTTCGGATCGGACATTATCTAATAGGCCTTTGAAAAGACTACTCTCCGCGAGCTCGGTTGGCCCGTCAGAATGCAAGTCCCCTCCTCAACATATTGTTCTCCATGAGGAATGCAGCGGATAGTAACTTTGTATTCTTTTGCAATTTTTTCTTCCTCTTCATTTGAACCTGCCCAATGACATAAAGCGAAGCCCCCATGAATTTCCGGTTTTTCAGTATTCGAAGGGGTAAAAAATTCTATGAACTCCTCCATACTGTCTATTCTCTTCATGTTATCTTCTTTGAAGCGGGTCGCTCGCTCTAAGAGTGAAGACTGGATATCTTCGAGTACATTTGCTGCTCCCTGAAGAAATTCTTCGTTAGATATAAATTCTTTATCTTTTGGTGATCGATCACGACGAGTCACTGCTACGGTTCTTTTTTCAATGTCTCGGGGACCAATTTCAACACGTATAGGTGCACCTTTTTTAATCCATTCCCAGTTCTTCGCACCGCCTTGCATGTCTCTCTTGTCAATCTCAACCCGAATGGGTAATCCTGCATAACTGGATGAACTGAGTGATTTTGCCATACTTTCGGCAGCAGTAATGACTGCTTCACGGTTTTCTTCCTTAGGAATTACAGGCAAGATGACAACCTGAGTCGGAGCAACCATCGGAGGAATTATGACCCCATCGTCATCACCGTGCGCCATGATCAGAGTCCCTACTAAGCGCGTACTAACGCCCCAGCTAGTGGTCCATCCAAATTGCTTTGTTCCATCACGGCCAGCAAAACTAATGTCTGAAGCTTTACTAAAATTCTGTCCAAGAAAATGTGAGGTTCCTGCCTGAATTGCTTTTTTGTCTTGAACCATAGCTTCAATACAAAGGGTCCGATCGGCGCCCGGGAACCTTTCATTCTCTGTTTTTTCACCAGTGATGACAGGTATGGCTAAATGTTCACGTGCAAACTCCTCATAAACGTCCAGAATTTTTTCGGTCTCTTCCCAAGCCTCATCAGACGTTTCGTGAACCGTGTGCCCTTCCTGCCATAAGAATTCGGCTGTCCTTAAAAACAACCTCGGTCGCATTTCCCATCGCATGACATTAGCCCACTGATTAATTAATAATGGTAAGTCCCTGTAACTCTCTATCCATCGGGCAAAGGCCGCCCCTATTATGGTTTCTGATGTTGGGCGAATAATAAAAGGTTCTGCCAGTTCACCAGTCGGCACCATCTTGGTCTTTCCACTTTCATCCTTTTGAGCTTCGAGGCGATGATGCGTTACAACAGCACATTCCGTAGCAAAGCCCTCCGCATGTTCCGCCTCCTTTTCCAAATAAGAGAGAGGAATTAGAAGAGGAAAGTATGCATTTTTGTGACCCGTTGCCTTAAACATTGCGTCTAACTGGCTTTGTATTTGTTCCCACAAACCGTATCCCCATGGCTTAATGACCATACAGCCACGGACTTCTGAATTCTCTGCAAGGTCAGCTGCTCTTACGACTTGTTGATACCACTCGGGAAAATCTTCCTGTCGGCTCGGACTGATGGCATTTTGAGGTTTGGCCATAATTTTAGCCCATACGTTCGTCTCGAGATTGAGATTTGCAAATTCTTGCAACTTTGCTTTATGGAATTTTTGATATTTAATACGATAGAAAGCATGAAAAATCAAACCCGCCGTCAATTTTTAGGGCACTCTTCAATTGGAACCGCGTCAATAGCGGCCTCCTCAGTTCTAAGGTTCACGAATTGGCGCGTTCAAGAAATTCCTTATAGAACAACGCTCCCGCCGCTAGGTCTGTCTCTTTGATCCATTCGTCAGCAGTATGTGCCTGTTCAATGTGACCGGGGCCAGCTGCAACGGCTGGGATTCCTCCTTCCGCAGATAAAACGGCAGCATCACAGAACCAGGGAGCGCCAACTAATTTAGGTCCATTCGATAAATCGCATAATCCTTTAATAAATGGGTTGTCGGCTGAGGTATTGAGTGGTTCGCATCGAAGCTTAATGTCCACTTTAATTTCATTATACTCATGATTTTTAAGAAATTCTTTGAACAACTTTAAGGCATCTTCTCCTCCCAGTTGGGGCGTTAACCGAAAATCAATTTCTATCGTACACTTTTCTGAAACAATGTTTGTGCGGGTCCCTCCCGCAATGACTCCAATGTTGATTGTGGGATGACCGAGCAATTCATCAAAATATTGATTGCTTAAAAGGTTCGCTCGAAAATCACTTTCTAATAATTTTATCAGTTCCACCATTTTGCTTATAGCGCTATGACCCTTCTCGGGCATTGATCCATGCGCTGCTTGACCCACTGACGTAACTTGCAACCATAGAGTGCCCTTGTGCCTGTAGACCAAATCATTTCCAGTAGGTTCACCCACTAAGGCAAAGTCATATTCGCTACCATATTTTTTCGCAAAGTGCCTTGATCCGGGCTGACCAGTTTCCTCGCCCATGAATCCTGCAAATGTAACTCCAATGTTCAGGTCTCTAATCTTTTCAGCGCCTATTTCCGACAATGCCCAAAGCATTGCCGCTAAAGTCCCTTTTGTGTCCGAAGCTCCTCGTCCATAAATTTTGCCTTCGCTCAGCTGTCCACCAAAAGGGTCCACAGTCATGCCTCCGACTCCAACCGTATCAAGGTGCGGCCCAAGTAATATCTGAGGCTTTCCTTCAAAGCCTGGGAACCTGCCCATCACGTTTGGCCTGCCTGGTTCGACTTCATCGTACCAAACTTCAGCGCCAATTGTCTCCAGAAAATTGCCAACTGCCTTGGCCATTTCAAGCTCTCCGGTATTTTCTAAGCCCGTTCCTGGATCACCATCAGGATTGACGCTGGGGATCCTGATAAATGATGAAAGAAGCTTATTTAACGTTGTCGGATTTACCCAGTTATCCATTCCTCTGACTTTCAGTTTTTTCTTATCCTATCTTGGTTTAGTGGGTTTAGGAAAGGTTCCAAACCATTAAATGGACGTCTTATTATCAGGGTTAAGGAAGCTCTGATGGAACAAAATTATATTTTTTTAGCTAATTTCAGTTTCTCTTTCGACAAAGCTTTAACGAATATTTATTAAGGAAATCTTAACCATTGATATTAAAAAAAAGAAAACAACGTTACTTTTTTGTATTCTAAGAAGGTTTTGATTTATTCAAATAGGCAAAAACCATTGACATTATGGTCAGAAATAGGCATTAATACTCTTCCCTTAATATATCCCCCATATAGAAAAAATTTTAAATCATGAGCGAAGAAAATCCTCAAACCCCAGCACCAGAAGATAAATCATCTTCTGTTCCCTTAAAAAAAGAGACCACACGAGTGACTCTTAAAGCATCCGAGGGTGCAGCTCCGCCGCCGCCAGCGCCTGCGGCCCCTAAGCCTGCAGCTCCTGCACAAGCAACTCAACCATTAGCTCCTGCTCCTGCTCAACCTTCAGCAGCCAAAACAGTTCCATTGAGTCCTGCACCAGCAGCTTCAAGCCCAGCAACACAATCCTCTCCACCTCAAGCGACTGTCAAACTACAACCATCTCAACCAGGTGCTGCAAGTACACCGGGCGGTGTAGCTGCACCTCTTTCAACTGGTAAACTTTCTGCTAGCTTGGATGATGATGGTGAAGAGAGCTTCCTCAATCCACTCGCGTGGGCTTGCGTTGTCTTAGCTCTGGCCGTGCTACTGATAGAAGCTGCAAGTTCTCCGAGCTTGTCCCAACAAGATCCAAAAATGCCGGATTCAAAATCTTGGGGAATTCCCCACGATGATTATGACCGTCGGTACAATCCACAGGTAGACAATAAGGAAAACAAAGAAGCAAAAACTTTCAAGTTCACTAAGGAAGATGTGAACCGTATAGCTTCTCCTACGAATCTGTTTCCTGCCCAATATAAAAGAAGTTTACCCACTAAAGAGTATGATGCTTATAAGGGTGAACAGAACAATTAAGGTCTAACTTCTCCTTATTGTATTTAAACATTTTTATACCAATGCCAGCTGCAATCATTCTTACAATTATTTCTCTTTTGGTTCTTGTTCTTGAAATCTTGTCTCGCCAATCGGGCTAAGCTTTTTTTCATCTATAGGAAAAATGGCAGGAGTTATTTCTATTACCCAAGAAAACTTCGAATCTGAGGTCACGCAAAGCGACGTCCCGGTCCTCGTGGATTTTTGGGCAGAGTGGTGTGGACCATGCAAAATGCTGGGTCCAATCCTTGATGAATTAGCTGAAGAAAAAGGTGATTCGTGTAAAATCACAAAAGTGAATATCGATGATTGTCGTGATCTCGCTGTGACTTATAACGTGAAATCGATACCCATGATGCTTTTTTTCAAAGACGGCGAAGTTAAAGATGAGGTAGTTGGACTCATTAATAAAGAGGCTATTTCCTCTAAATTGGACGCAATTTCATAGTTTTTCGTGTAACTTGCACGAAAATTTCTACAGGTATTATTATCTGCCTAAGAATAAAGCGATTAGTCTGTGCTTGGGCAGGTTTTTCCTTCCCAAGACCCAAATACTTGCTTAGCTGAAATCAGAGATCCTATGTCTATTCCATACCAACGCACTCTTGCCTCAAGCGCTTCGCTCGAAGGCACTTCGCTTCACACGGGTGAAAAAGTGACACTGACCATGAAACCGGCTCCTGCCAATCATGGCATTGTGTTCCGTCGTATCGATTTAGATGATAAGCCCTTCATCCCTGCGATCGTTGACAACGTACAACAAGTTGAGCGGGCAACGACCTTAGCGGTCGGCTCAGTCAAAGTCCATACGGTAGAACATGTGATAAGCGCATTGGCTGGAATGGGCATTGATAATGCAATCATTGAGATGGATGCCAATGAACCCCCGATCGGCGACGGTTCATCGGCTCCATACGTTAACTGTATACGTGAAGCTGGGACAGAAGAACAGGACCAGTTGGCAAGCGTGTTCGAAATCCGTGAACCCATTCATATGGAAAATGAAAATGGTTCCATCATTACCATTCTACCTAGTAAGACTTTCCGTGTGTCCTGCACGCACGCTGGTGAGGGAGGAAGGATGACCCAGTATTACTCAACTGAAATCACTCCTGAAATTTATGAAAAAGAAATTGCTCCTGCCCGCACATTTGTATTTTACGAAGATGTTGAGCCTTTGTTGGAAAAAGGACTAATCAAAGGTGGGTCACTAGAAAATGCTGTTGTTATAAGAGACGAATCCATACTGAGTAAAGAGCCTCTCCGGTTCGAAGAAGAATTCGCAAGACATAAAATTCTCGACGTGATCGGGGATCTGATGCTCTCCGGTAAGCGCATCATGGGACATGTACTCTGCGTAAAACCAGGACATGGGCCAAATACCCAAATGGCTGTCCAATTAAAAAAGGCATTTGGTGCGGTCATGTCAATGACGCCTCGAGTTAACATTCCTACGGGTGAGGGCGCCTTGGACATTAATGAGGTAATGAAAATTTTGCCTCACCGTTATCCTTTCCTCTTGCTGGATAGGATTATCAAATTTGAAGGCGATAACAAGTGCACGGGAATCAAATCTGTAACAATAAATGAACCATTCTTTCAGGGTCACTTTCCAAATCATCCCGTAATGCCTGGAGTATTACAATTAGAAGCGATGGCACAACTCGCAAGCATCATGCTACTCCGAAAACCTGAAAATCAGGGTAAGATAGGTTATTTTTTGAGCGCCGATAAAGTAAAATTCCGTAAACCGGTAATGCCTGGTGATACTCTTTTTATTGAAGGTGAGGCCTTAAAAATTAAAAGTAGTGTTGCCCAGGCAAAGTGCCGTTGCTTTGTCAATGAAGCTTTAGTTTCCGAAGCGGAACTCAAATTCAGTTTGATTTCGAGCTAATTTTTGTCTGTTACTTTCTACGCATGCATTGTGATACCAGCTTGCGATTTGGTCCTATATGGATGATCTTATGAGGTGCCGAATGTTGACATTCATCCCACTGCCATAATAGATCCGGGAGCGATAATTGGTGATGAGACCAAAATCGGTCCATATTGTGTCATTAGAGAAGGTGTGAAAATCGGACGTGGTTGTGTTCTTCACGATCATATTTCTATTGAAGGGTCTACCACTATAGGTGATCAGAATACCTTTCATGCTCACTCTGTGATCGGAGGCCAAAGCCAAGACCTAAAATATTCAGGTGAGCCAACGTACTTAGAAATTGGCAATCAAAATACTTTCCGAGAATTTGTTACTGTTAATAGGGGCACGGACCCCGGTAGCAAAACTCAAGTCGGAAGTCATGGGACTTTTTTGGCTTATTCGCACATCGCTCATGATTGTGTTGTCGGTGACCATGTTATTTTTTCCAATAACGGAACCCTTGCAGGCCATGTCCAGATGGGTGACTATGCAATTCTTGGTGGATTAACTGCCGTTCACCAATTCTGTCGTATCGGTTCTCATGCAATTACGGGCGGTTGTTCAAAAATTGTTCAGGACGTTCCCCCATTTATGATCGCTGATGGTAACCCTGCGGAAATTCGAAGCATTAACGCTATTGGCTTGCAGCGTCGTGGATTTGCTGATGGAGACATACGATCTCTCAAAGAGGCTTATAAGACTATTTTCTTGAGAAAAATGACAGTCTCAGATGCATTGCAAGAACTGAAAAATAGTTCTGCTGAGCTGGCCGGTGAACATCCTGTGAATATCCTAATCGCATTCATAGAATCCAGCGAGAGAGGCATCATTCGCTAAAATAGCTTATTAATTGAAAATGAAGCCCAGTATCAATCGACTTCGGCTCATTGGCTACATTGAAGGTATCTCTTTTCTGATACTTCTGCTATTTGCAATGCCGATGAAATACATGGCTGGCAAACCATCCTTCGTGGTATGGTGTGGTTGGATTCATGGAATGCTTTTTATTTTGTTTTGTTTCGCATTGCTCGAAACCAAAATAAAATTGCAGTGGAAAATTCAAACTGCAGTGGTTCCTTTTATTGCAGCGTTTGTTCCTTGCGGACCATTCTTTATTGATCGTTGGTTAAAAAGTTCTGATCGGAGTTGTTCTTAAGACTTTTAAGTTTTCTGTTCGTTGTTTTTGTCCAGGATATTTACTATCTTTTGTTTCAATTCACCAAATTCAAACTCATTTAATACTGAGACGCTTCCAATTTCCTGATCCTCTGTAAACAGCGGCAAATTCACCCACGACCGACAGCCCCCATATTTTTTTTCATACGGTATTTTCAAAATTTCTTCAAATCGAAAGACTCTGACAAGAGCTGCACTAATTGAGGGCTGGTCGTCGCCTTCTTTCCCCCAATTATATCTATCTAAGATTATTTGCTCATCCCAAATGTGGTATTCGTGCAGTGCTTCTATGCTTTTCCATTGAGATAAATGCCAAACCGAATCGATACTTGCCCAATATTGAATTGGTACTATTTCTCCGATCTGATATTCAGTTGTTGGAGCGGCTGATCTTTCAGGATCAATACGAACTCTTTCTTCTTGTTCGTGAAATCTTGTAGGAAACAATGCAAATTTTTCGTGTTCAAATTGAAAGCCTTTCTTGCCCTCGTGAATTCCCCCCTTCCGCAATATTAAACTTTGTTTTCCGCAACCGAGCGTATCGCATATGATAGACCATTCTTTAAAGGCCACATTCATTGATTCTCCTGACATCGCCCAAAGAATGTTACTTAATGGCAATGCATGCAAGGAATTGAATATTTGTTTTAAGGCGCTGCTTTGATGTCATTCGTAACTTCATTTTTACTGATCTCCGCCATACTCATAGATTATCAGCCCCGATAAGCACGAACTTGTGGCTATTGCTTGTATTTACCCTGTTTTACTGGTATTTTCTCATCAATACCTCCTCTCAAAAATATACCCCCCATTTTCCATGCATTTTTCTTTGCTCACCAATTTTGGTGTTACTTTACTCGTTACTTTAATTTTAGCGGTTACTTCAGTCGCTGAACGCGTCACTTTTAGTGAGATTCATTACTCTCCAAAAGATGATAAGCCTGAATATATAGAGCTATTTAATAATTCCGGTTCCGCTGTTGATTTTGCGTGCTGGGAATTTTCGGATGGTATCGATTATAAATTTCCTGACTTCTCCGCATCATCTCCTCAACAAACATTTATGTGCGCTTTTGAGCGCGTATTAGTCACCAATGTTGATGAGAAAACATTCCGCGCAAATTATACAGTGCCTGGGGATGTTAAAATATTTGGTCCTTACACTGGTTCTTTGAGTAATGCAGGAGAAGCCCTAGAGCTGAGAGATAAAAATGGCGTCATGGTTTGCCGTGTCAGATACAATGATCGGGGAACGTGGCCTGTCGCTGCTGATGGTGCTGGTCATTCATTGCGTTTAATCAACAAGTATCTTAGTTGCTCAAAATTTGATAATTGGGCTGCGAGTGCATCTCCGGGGGGCACACCAGGAGTGGCCCCTGCAGGCTCGGACGGGCAACGTTTTTCAAATCCATCAGTGGATCTTGCAGCGTCTTTTCCGATCGTCAGTCTTGGAGATGAATGGAAATATGATGATTCTGGCAATGATCTTGGTAGCGGATGGAAGGAGTCAGGATATGACGATTCATCATGGTCCAGTGGTGGTGGTATCTTTGGTCGAGAAACTGCTTCACGGATAGCAGCGATGCCTGAACCCAAGATTCAAACCGAATGGAAAGAGCGCATTTCAACTCATTATATGAGAAAACAATTCGAATGGGCCGGCGGAACAACCTCTGCTTTCTTTTCAATGGATGCGATTCTTGATGACGGACTGGTTATTTATTTGAACGGGAAAGAAGTCGGGCGCCATCGCATGCCTGCTGGAGAAATTAACTATCAGACTAATGCATCTTCAGTGCCTTCATCACTTGAGGCAAAGATCGAACAAGGAATCATTGAATCTGACATAAGTGGTATGCTGATAAATGGCACTAATACACTAGCTGTAGAGGTTCATAATAATAGCCGTAACAGCTCGGACCTTGTCTTTGGTCCAATCATTCGGGTTTCAGGTGCTGGGGGTGCTGCCATTATTAATGAAGTAAAGGTCGGCGATGCTGGTAATGGATTTATCGAATTTTATAATTCCTCTGACAAAGAAATCAATTTGCAGGGATATCATCTTAGTAATGATATCAATGATCTTAAAAAGTTTACTATAGGAGCTAATGCCACTATTTCCGCCTCAGGTTTCACGACCATTGGCTTTAAAGAGGCAGGATTCACTGTGGGTGGTAAAACAAAAATTTATCTAAGTTCTCCTGGTGCCGTTACAACACTTGATGCGTTCGAGGCTACGCTCGGAGCTGATGGCCGTTCTGTTGGAAGAAAACCAGCCGGTGGATCTGACTGGTTTGTTTTTACTGATCCGACCCCAGGTGCCGCTAATATAGACAGTAGTGATCTTGCGGGCTTGCTTGATCTCAACGAGGTCCACTTTGATGCAGAGGGAAATGTGGATTGGATTGAACTTTCTGCTGATAGTGATGCTGCTATTCCGGTTGAAGGCTTGTCTTTAACTTCCAAAATTGATTTTTCAGATGCTGTCCCTTTGTCGGGTTCTGTTTCGGGCAATTCTCCAAAGAGCTGGGATGTCAATTTTTCATCTGAAAACACAAATGAAATTCGGGTCTATCTAATCACCTCAGGGGGCACTGTGCTAGCAGCAGACTCTTTCCGTGTTCGCGATGGTGTAGAAAGCTATCAAAGTGATCCGCCTGGAAAAGAATGGTTCCGGGGCCCTGGTCATACGAAAAATGCAGCTAACGAGCCGGTCAGGGAAACGAGCATCATCATCAACGAAATAATGTCCGATCCTCCAAGTGATGAAAGGAACGGTGAATTTATAGAGCTGTATAATAGGGGCAATGAGACCGTTGATCTTAGTGGCTGGGAATTTGTTGAGGGAATTAGTTTTACTTTCCCGGCCGGCACAAGCATTGGGGCTGGGGCTCATTTGGTAGTTGCTGCTAACAAAGATTGGATCAAATCAAATTATGGCGATGTTCCGGTAATAGGAAACTATGAAAACAACTTGGCTAATGAAGGTGAACTTCTGAGGCTCGAGGACAGTAACGGAAATTTGGCTGATGAAGTGAACTACAAAGTTGGTGGAGATTGGCCACAATGGACAAATGGCGATGGAAGTAGTATGGAACTCATTCATCCCTTTGCTGATAATGATCTTCCTAGCTCTTGGAAAGATAGTGATGAGAGTCAGAAAACAAGTTTTGAGGAATACAGCTTCACGAGCATCTATCACCACCTTTCAGTTCCGCGTCTTGATAAAGAATTGTGGGTCCATCTTGTCGGAGACGCACATGTCATTCTGAAAGATATAGAGCTTCTCAGGGGGGGTCAGGATATCATGCAAAACGCTGCTAAGCGTACTACGAACGGTCGAGGTGAAACTGGATGGTTGCCACAGGGAACGCATCATGCCAGCTATTTTGAAAATGGTGAATTTCACCTGATTTCTGATGGGCACGGTGACAATCGAGCAAACAAAGCTGAAATTCAGGTCAATGAATTAACGCGCAATGATGAGCTGACTCTTAAGTTCAAGGCCCGTTGGGTTAAAGGAAAGCCCAGGGTCATTTTCAAAACATTTGAAGACAGTTTTGTTTCTACTTATAGGTTACCTATTCCTAATGATCTTGGCAGTCCTGGTAAACCAAATGGATCATTACTTTCTTCAGCGCCGCCCGCCTTAGGCTATTTATCACACAATCCAGCAGTCCCCACTAGTAAGGAGCCTGTCACTGTATCTGCTAAGGTGTCCGGAGCCGCAGATTCAGTCAAACTTATGTATCGTCAGGACTCAGCAACCAATGACAGGGACTGGAAATCTCTTACTATGAATGACAACGGTGCCGGTGCAGACTCTCGTGCCGGTGATGGAATATGGTCAGCCCAAATTTTAGATCAGGGAGTAGATAATAGGATCGTGCAATTCTATGTCCTTGCAAAAAATGGCGCACAAGAAGTCACTCTTCCTTCCCGTGCACCTGAAATACCAGCAATGTACGTTGTCGATAATTCTGAAATTAAGACTGATGTAACAAGTTATCGGGTCGTGATTTCAGATTATGATCGCCGTTCAATGACGAGCGGAAGCAGCGCAGCATGGGAATGGAAATTTCCAAACCTTTCTAACAATTATAAAAAGATGACCCTCATCGTTGATGAAAAAGAAATATTTTATAATTGTGAGGTCCGATCTTCCGGAAGCCCTTGGCATGCTGGAAGCAGATCAAATTTCACACAACGAGGTAAATTTAAAATGCCTTTAGACAAACGTCTCCGCGGCCTTGCAAAAATTGCTTGGGACAATACCCCGGCAGCAGAGGGTGCTGCTAATATATTTAATAACAAAGTTCCTAGATACATGCTTTATCTTATGGGCCATGAAGTGAACGAAAACGAATTTGCTTCAATGATTGAGAACGGAGGAAATCCTAGACACTCAGTAGAATTTTTTGAACCAGTCGGTAATGATTTTCTGGAAAGAAACTTTGGGGATGATGGTCCGCAAGGAGAGCTTTACCGACAAGATGATATATTTTTCTTCGATGATAATTACAGCAAAGACCAAATAACCAGTCGGTACTGGTGGTACGCTGGTGATGACTGGCCGGGTCCAGGAAGATATCACAGTCAGTGGCTGAAGCGTTCGAGGGAAACAGATTATGATTATACAGCTTTAATCAATCTATTAAAAACCGTAAAGAATTCTAACGGGTACACTGAAGAGGAAATAAATCGTCTCGTTGACGCGAGAAGAATATGCATGATGGCTGCCGTGAGAGGTTACATCGGGGACTGGGATTCTTTCACATTAAGACGCCCCAAGAACAGTTTCTTTTACAGGGGCCCAGGAGATGGAAAATTTCATTTCTTCTTCCATGACTCTGACTTGGCTTTTCAAAACACTGGAGAAATGATCTTTAGTGGAGGAAATGAATTCTCAGCTTGGCTTCGTAAGCCTTATAACAGGCGTATTTTTCGATACTATCTAACAGAAATATTGGATAAATTTCAGGCCAAAGGGCCACGTGTGGATGCCTGGTTCGACTGTGAACAGGCAGTTTCCACCACCTACAATCCAAACCAGAATAAATATACGGGTTGGGACAGTGGCAGGCGCAATCGTATTTTGAGTGAACTTTCAAATGGTCATACCAGAAAACTTGATGTCGACCCAATTGCCAATACATCTAATGATAATATCACAATTACCGGAGAAGCTGGATATCGGGTCTGGGAAGTTGCCGTAGAAAACCACCCCGAGGGTCAATTCAGCTGGATCGATGAAACAACATGGAAAATTGAAGGAATTTCCTTAAGAAGCGGATCAAACTCTTTCCGTGTCATCGCATTGGATGATGATGGTAAGGCTGCGTTTGGAGAAGAAACAGATACTGTCACGGTAAACAAAACAAATAATGCAGCTCCGCACATAGTCCTTGATTTGAATCCTGGTTCTGCAAACGTCGAGCTGGCCAGCACCTTGGTCCTTGATGCCAGTGAAAGTTACGACCCAGAAGGTGATGCCCTTTCATTTGTATGGAGCGCTTCGTCAGAGAATGTCGTTTTAACATCAGATGGCCCGACTGCCGTTGTCAGTTTTGCGACTCCTGGACTATATGAAATATCTTTAGACGTAACAGATCAGAAAGATAAAAAATCCACAATCTCAAGGCAAATAACTGTATTTGGGCCTAAGGGCTTTTCAGCATTTAATGATGTTTGGATTGCCCCATGGATCCAAGAACATGACATAGAACAAAAAGACAATTACTCTCCCGGGGCCTGGTGGTCCCTCAGTGAAGCACTAGGGAAATTAGTTATTCAATTGCCGGATGATAAGTCCTATCCGTTAGGGCTGCCTCCGGGCATTGCTGATTCAAAAAGTTATATCCAGTTAGATCATGCCTGGCAATATAGTGATGAAAACATCGATTATATGTCCGAATTTGCTAAAGTAGGCTTTGATGATTCCTCTTGGAAAACAGGAAAGGGTATGTTTGGTAAAGATTCCGGCACGATACCAGAGCCAGGGATCAATACTCCACTGCAAAACAATTCGGCAGAGAACCTAGTAAGTTATTACTTTAGAACAGAATTTGAATTCTCTGATGATCCGGTCGGTTCAGAAATTGATCTCCGCGCTGTCATAGATGATGGAGCTAGATTTTGGCTCAACGGCATTGAAATTGATCGTGTCCGGTTACCTAATGGTCAGATCGAGCATGGAACCGGAGCAAGCAGTAATACTGCTTCTAGAGATGAAAAACAATCACGGCAAGTGGGTATTTACGATGGTACCGGATCATTAGTAAATGGGACAAATGTACTCGCCGTGGATCTTCATAACCGTAATTCTAGAAGCTCTGACTATCTCTTTGCTGCCGAGCTTGATATCACAGCTCAACCGGTCACGGAAGGTGGTAATCTCGATGGAACCACGCACCCCTGGCTTAAACGTGATCTACCCACTCATTCCAATTGGGTATTACAAACTGATCTTGAACTATGGAATCTCCAATTTGATGAATTTATGGCGGGCTTAATAATCGAAGTTGATGAATCTGCCAAGCGATCTCGTTATGCTTTCGGTTATAAAGACGGAAGGCATTTAGCCGTCACCAAAATTACCTCTTCTGGGAGCGCTGGAACAGTACATAGCGTTCCATTTTCTTCATCTGATGATGTTGTTATAAGAATACGCCGCGAAGAGGATCGTCTCTTTTTCGAAAGATCTCCCGAATCTGGAGTTTGGGAAATTATTCATCGCCTCGACCTTCAGACGAATTGGGAATCAGTGCATGGTGGAATATTTACAAGCTCAGAAGCCGCCCGTGGATTGAAGGTGAGTTTTGACTATATGATGCTCATTTCTCCTGATGAATCTTCACCTTCTAGTGGAGACATAGTTGTTTCAGAAGTAATGTATAATCCATTAGAGGGTTCTGATTATGAATTTATTGAACTTTATAATGCGGGAGGAAATTCTGTCGATCTGACTGGTTTTTCTCTCCCCCAAGGTCAACCCGTGAATGAATTTATCTTTCCTGAAAGATCAATAGGTGCTGGTGAATATCTTCTAATTGTGGCTGATCGTGAATCTTTTTTAAGTAAATATGGTCAGCAGATTAATGCCCAAATAGTAGGCAGTTGGTCTGGTGGTAAGTTAAATAATAATGGCGAGGAAATTGTACTTTTGGATAGGGATGGAAATCTTGTCACGAGCTTTGTCTATGACAACAACGGGCCCTGGCCAACTCAGCCTGACGAAGATGGTTATTCTCTTGTATTATCCAATCCATTGTTGGGAAATACAAGTGATGGCTCTTTGTGGACATCAAGTTCTGCAATTGGAGGATCACCAGGAAAGGCTGAAACAATCAACGAAGCGTTTGCATCTTGGATGGAAGCCAGGGGAGAAACTAATCCATTAGACGTTAAGGGAGGCGATTTACTCAATAATCTTCTTACGTATGCTTTTGGAATGGATCTTATTGGTGAAAACCCTCAAAGCGGAATTCCTTCATTGGATATAGTCGAACTAGAAGGAAGACAGTACTTTGCCCTTGAATATCGGGAAAGAAAAGATGCGCCAGGTATCGAGTTTATCATTGAAATGAGTAATGATTTAATCACTTGGTCACAGGACAAAAACAACACAATTGAAATTTCTAGAGTGGCGGATGGTGCTGGTGCTGAACGAATCCTTTTACGCTCTAGGGATGCTATAAATGATAAGGATTTAGGGTTTTTGCGTGTGCGTGTTCTTTCGCCCTGATGTTGTGGAATTATTAAATTGGTTCATTTGGGGATTTTAAATGCATCTCATTGACTAGGTGGAATGTTTTGGTAGTATCATAAAGCCTTTCGCGCTGGTGAGCTGTTTGCGCTTTTTGTGTTTTTCGTCTCACCTGCGCGGAAATTATAGAAATCATTTGAAATGGTGGCCGTAGCTCAGTTGGTAGAGCCCCGGTTTGTGGTTCCGGTTGTCGCGGGTTCAAGTCCCGTCGGTCACCCCATTTGATTTCTAAATCTGTTGTTTTTAGTTTTTAAAAGTATGTTTTTTCGCGCAAATGGACTCTATAGAGAAACGAATCGGTTACAGTTTTGAAAACCCTAGACTTCTCTCTGAAGCTTTAACGCACCCAAGCCTCGCGTATGAAAACCAGGATAGTGGTTCTGATAATCAACGCTTAGAATTTCTTGGTGACGCTGTTTTGCAACTAGTGTTGACCTATGAATTGTTTACTATGTTTCCTGATTTTTCAGAGGGTCATTTGACCAAATTAAGGTCCCGATTGGTTTCAACCGAAGCGCTTGAGGAGTATGCATTGGGGATTGATCTTGGTACTTTTGTTTTGCTTGGTAAGGGAGAAGAGCGAACGGGAGGTAGAAGTCGTCAGGGCGTCTTAGCTGATGCTTTTGAGGCACTAATTGGTGCGGTCTACTTAGACAGTGGTTTTGAATCAGCGAAGGGGTTTATATTGAATTCTTGTAAGATAAAATTCGCTCAAATTGTTGCCGAACCTATTGAAAAAAACCCAAAGGGTGAATTACAGGAGGTCCTCCAAAAAATATCTCAATTTGCCCCCACTTATCGGGTTCTAAATCAGGAAGGTCCCGACCACGACTGTTCATTCGAGACTGAAGTCTTGTGGGATGGTCGAGTCCTTGGTGTTGGTCAGGGAAAAAACAAAAAAGAGTCAGAACGATCTGCTGCTCAAAACGCACTCGTAAAATCTCTATGGATAGATACAAACAGTTCTCAATAACTTGTTAATATGTGTTCCCAAAATAAATTATTGGTTTTGTTAATAAGCCGGAACTTGTGTCTGTAAATTTAGTTATGGAAAAATGCTCACAGGTTTAGCTCGCTTATTGGTATCTTATTCACTGTTTTTGAATAGTCATCCGGTACTGTGGAACAGCCTATTTTTGCATGTGGAATAGATTTTTCATAGGTTATTAACACTTAGAAGAAGAAGAAGAAATTATATTCCTTTAAATTATTTATCTTAGAGTGTTGTGAAAACTATTTAAAAGGGTCCCCTCTTTCCACTATATTGATATCATCTTATGATAATAGCTAGAGGACTCGTTGCTTTATTTCTCATTCCATTAGTTGGGTTGCTCCATTTTCTTTTTGCTACTCAGTTTGAAATTTATGAGCAGCGACCCGTGTGGGCAGCTGTTGTTATTCTTGCTTCATTGATTGTTCTTGCCAGGCTATTAATCAAAGCTAGCAAAAATAGAAAAACTCTCTTTTTGCTAAATCTGATAGCTTGGTGCATGGCTCTTTTACTTGTTTGGTGGGTTGAAGATTTCACTCATTATCCCGCGTTAGATACAAGCTACAAATTGGGTCAGAAAATTAATTGGTCTGACAAAGAACAACTGCAGGACAATCAGGGGCGTCCATTTGATATAGGGTCTCAACTTAATCAAGCAGATCAAACACTACTTATTTTTTACAGGGGTCACTGGTGACCATACTGTGTTGCTGAGCTCGTGAAGCTAGAAAACAAAATAGAAGAACTTAACTCGATGGGAATACAGGTCATAGCAATCTGCAAAGGGACTGCTCAAGATTCTCAAAGAACAAAAAATAAAACCAAAGGATTCTTTTCTTTTGTTTCAGATCCTAGCGGATCATTCATTGATAGTCTTGGATTATTAGATGAGGGAGGAAACCCGCTTACGGGTGAAGACACTGCACGAATTGGTAAAATGTTAGTCGATAAAAAAGCGGAGATATTCTGGTTTAGATTCACAGAAAATAATAGAGTTAGAATAGCCTCAACGGAGCTAATTTCGCAAATAGAGCAAGTTATAAAAAACCGTAAATGACTTAATATCAATGAGTTACACTTCTGTTTTTGCTTATCCAAATAGTCAACACCGCTATATCAGCCGGAGTTATTCCACTAACACGAGAGGCCTGTCCTAACGTTTTAGGTTTAATTTTATTGAGACGAACAGAAGCTTCTTTTTTCAAACCACTAATTAAATTATAATCGAGCCCATCAGGTATAGAGACACTCTCCATGTTTTCTGTTCTAGCGATCATTTGTTCTTGTCGTGCAATGTACCCAGCATTTTTGCACTCTATCTCAACCAATCGCCAAATTTCTTCACTAAACAATGATTGTATATCTTCAGGCAATTTACTTAACCCATTCCCTGGCTTGCGAAACCACTCATTGATCCTTAAACCTTCAAGGTTCTTCTTATGAGCTAAATCCAAAGCAACGGTATAATCTTCTTTTTTCTTCTTTATTCTTTTTAGCCTTTCTCCCCCCACCAAACCAAAGTCCGAGGACCACTCAGTTAATCTAAGGTCGGCATTATCCTGTCTTAATAAAAGTCTATACTCTGCCCGGCTAGTGAACATTCTATAAGGCTCAGTTACACCACGGGTTACCAAATCATCAATCATTACACCAATATATGATTTTGACCTTGGTAATATTAGAGGCTCTTTGCTCTGGCTTTTAAGAGCCGCGTTAGCACCAGCAACCAGACCTTGTGCTGCTGCTTCTTCATAACCAGAGGTTCCATTAATTTGACCCGCAAAATAAAGGCCTCCGATAATCTTTGTTTCTAGTGTTGGCTGAAGTTGTGTCGGTGGACAGAAATCATACTCTACAGCATACCCAGGACGTATAATTTCTGCATTCTCTAATCCTTTAATGGATCGTATAAATTCATATTGTATTGAATAAGGCAAAGACGTGGATACACCATTGACGTAATATTCATTTGTTTGGCGCCCCTCTGGCTCCAAAAAGACCTGATGGCGCTCGCGGTCTGCAAATCTTACTACCTTATCTTCTATCGATGGACAATATCTTGGACCAACTCCCTCAATAACACCACTATGCATCGGAGATTGATCCAAATTGGATCGAATTACATCATGTGTGGATCCATTTGTATATGTTATCCAACAAGGCAGTTGTTCCACGTGGAACATTGGATCAGACCAATTATTTAGGGTAAAAGTATCTAAACCTGATGAAGGTTTGTTATTTTTAACAATTGTGTCCGCAAGGAAACTAAATTTGGGTGGGGGCTCATCGCCATCTTGCCTCTCACAAAGATTAGTATTAATAGATCTACCATTTAAACGGCAAGGGGTCCCCGTTTTGAACCGTTCGATTTCGATACCCAAATCCTTCAAAGAATCTGAAATCGTCGAAATACCATCACCCATCCTACCACCAGCTTGATTTTCTTTACCAACATGCATCAAACCCCGCATAAAGGTTCCAGAGCTAATGATAATCGATTCGGTATGATATTCGACGCCCAGATTAGTACGGATTCCGTAAACCTCATCATTTTTAATCAAGAGGTTTGCTACATTACCCTGGTGCAAATCCAAACCATTTTGACACTCCAATTCAAACTTTATTCTAAACTGGTAAGCTTTCTTATCACATTGAGCTCTCGGGGCTCGTACACTTGGTCCCTTAGATGCATTTAACATTCTAAATTGAATACCGGTCGCATCAGTGTTCAGCCCCATTAATCCACCAAGCGCATCAATTTCTCTAACTATATGCCCCTTACCCAATCCTCCAATAGCAGGGTTACATGACATCTGCCCAATGGTATCGAGATTCTGAGTAATGACTGCAACCTGGCAACCCATCCGAGCTGCGGCCATTGCTGCTTCGACTCCAGCGTGACCTGCTCCAATAACAAGAACGTGATATTTTTTGGGATGGATGTAATTACTCAAAATCAATATTAGTGAATGGTTTAAATTTTGATTCGAAGATGTTCGAAAGCAACGCCTTTTCAGCCATTATTCACCTAAAACAGAATGTTCCACGTGGAACACAAAAAGAGCTGCATTGATTTTTTAGCATGAAAAACAAGGGAAATAAATATTTATTTTGTTGTATGTTATTGGTTATTAGGGGTTTACAATGGAATAACCATAAACTGTAAAGGTATCAACATGATAATTACCAACCAATTTTATTCATTAAACACCATAATAGATTTTAGGCTTACAATTTTTACAAACCGCTCTAGCGGGGAGCAAAAAATGAGATACTTTTCTATCAAAGAATGTTCAAGCGCATTTCATTAATCTTTTTGCTTCTAGTCATGTTTGTTGTGGTTCGAGTAGTGCCCGCCTATCTCGGCCAAACAACAGCAGAAGCATTTGCTAACATTTCACCACTAGCAGCACTGGCTCTCTGTGGAGGAATGATGTTCCCAACGAGGATCGCCTTTATGCTCACCTTTGGAACCTTCATCACAAGTGACATAATACTCAATCTTAAATATGAGCAGCCAATCATAAATTACTATTCACTTTTTCTTTTAGTTTTATTTGCTGTCATTTTCACTTGTGGATATCTACTAAGAAAACATAGAAGAATTAATGTTCTGTTAGGCTGCACCATCGCATCGAGCTTACTGTTTTATCTTCTTTTGAATTCAGTATCCTTTTTCATGGATCCACACTATACCAAAAATATAGCAGGGTGGTTTCAAGCAAACACAACGGGCGTCCCAGGATATCCCCCCGCTTGGCTATTTGGCATCCGGACATTGGTTAGCAATTCAATATTTGCACTCGTCTTTTACTTTGCCTTAAGCCCCAAATCTGACACATTAATGAAAGCGCCGCACCTTTCTCAAACCACCTAGATTCTTTGCAAACTATGCTAGAACAAATTGAGTCCCATAAATATAGCGAACAAGAAGTGAATAAGTCACTTTCTGATACGGAGAAGATAGAATTTTTACGCCAAATGGTACGTATCAGGCGCTTTGAAGAAGCATCCTTAAAGTACTATAATGCAGGTAAAATGGGTGGATTTTTGCATCTGTACATTGGTCAGGAATCAATCGCAGTTGGCACGGCATCTTTATGTGGTGACAATGATCACATGATCACGGCCTATCGCGATCACGGCCATGCACTAGCTGTTGGAATGTCTATGAATGAGTGTATGGCTGAGCTCTATGGAAAAAAAACAGGTTGCTCAAAGGGAAAGGGAGGATCGATGCACTTTTTTGCTCCTGATAAAAATTATTGGGGCGGACATGGCATTGTAGCTGGGCAGACTCCACTCGGGTTGGGATTAGCATACGGGCTGAAATATAATGAAGAGAAAGGGGCCGCTCTATGTTTCTTAGGAGATGGAGCCGTTAATCAAGGATCTTTTCATGAATCTCTTAACTTAGCTCAGTTGTGGGAATTACCGGTAATTTACGTTATAGAAAATAATGGATATTCAATGGGAACTAGCCAAAAACGTTCCTCAGCATTTAATAATTGTTTAGCGCAGAGAGGAGATGCATATGGAATAGAGTGGGATGTTGCTAAAGGTAATGACATCTATGAAGTGAGGGCCAAAACCAAAGAAGCGATGGACAGGGCTCACAACGAGTCACAACCCACGATATTAGAATTTGATACTTACCGTTACCAGGGACATTCAGTAGCAGATGCTAATGCTAAAAAATACCGATCCCCAGAGGAGATAGATTATTACAAAGAAAATTATGACCCGATTAGCGTTTGGAAAAAACGCCTTTTTGAGGAGAGCGTCATTGATGAGAGCGGCTATAAAGAATTAGATAATGCGGCCAAGAGCGAAGCTAAGGATTCAGTGACCTTTGCTGAAGAAAGTGATTTTCCTGATCTTTCAGAAATCACGGATGATGTTTATTACGAGGTCGATAATCAAACAGAATCAGGAAAACAGGGAAAACATTTTTTTCATGACTAAAACCCCTTTTGCTGGATAACAAATTAGCTTAAAGAAACGAATAATATGGCTTTAACATTATACCGCCAAGCACTTAACAGGGCACTCGATGAAGAGCTAGCCAATGACGATAAGGTCGTCATTATTGGTGAAGAAGTGGCAGAATATAACGGTGCTTATAAAGTCACTGAGGGATTATGGAAAAAATGGGGGGATAAGAGAGTAGTTGATACACCCATATCAGAAGCTGGATTTATAGGAATGGGAATAGGAGCTTCAATGCTCGGAGTTCGACCCGTGATGGAACTAATGTTTTTTAGTTTTGCATACGTTGCTTTGGACCAAATGATTAACAACGCCGCGTGCGTTCGATACATGTCCGGCGGTTCAATAAATTGTCCAATAGTTGTCAGAGGGCCTGCGAATGGCGGCACGAGTGTTGGCGCAACACATTCCCATACACCTGAAAATTTATTTGCTAACGTGCCAGGCCTTAAAGTTGTTGCTCCGGCAACAGCCCATGATGCGTATGGTCTAATGAAATCGGCGATCCGGGACAATGATCCGGTCTATGTGATGGAAAACACAATACTTTATGGAGACCCTGCCGCTGCTTCGGATTTGTCAGACGAAGAGTTCACGGTACCAATTGGCTCCGCAGAAGTTAAGAAACAGGGAACAGATGTTAGCTTAATTGCTCATGGTCGTTCAGTTATTGTTGCTCTTGAGGCAGCAAAACAATTAGGTGAGGAGAAAGGCATTAATGCAGAGGTAGTCGATTTGCGTTCAATTAGACCCCTCGACGAAGAAACAATATTAAAGTCTGTGGAAAAAACTAACCGGGCCGTATTGATTGACGAAAACAAACCGTTCTGTGGCGTCAGTTCACAAATTGCAGCAACCATTCAGGAAAAGGCATTTGATAGTTTAGATGCTCCCGTTTTAAGAGTGACCTCAATTGATGCTCCAGCAATTTACAGCCCACCTCTTGAGAAAGAACAAATCCCAAATGTTAGCCGAGTCGTTGATATGGTTCAGAAGCTCGGCTAAAACTACAGAAAATACTAAACGACAATAAGATGCCCGATTTTGTTCAAATGCCTCAACTGAGTGATACAATGACCGAAGGTACTGTTGTGAAGTGGCTCGTTAAGGTCGGTGATAAAGTCGATGTATCGGATCCCATAGCCGAAATCGAGACCGATAAAGCTACGATGGAAATGGTTGCTTTTGATGAAGGCATAATTGGAGCTATTTATGCAGAGGAAGGAACCACAGCTCCACTCGGTGAAGTTTTAGCTGTAATTGTACAAGAAGGTGAAGAGGTTCCTGATAAGTCAGCTGCTCTCGCGGCATCAGGTCCTGAGCCTGAAAAACCAGAAGAAGACAAAGAAGTACAAAATCAGGAAGCCACCAGCAAAACTCCTGAAAATAACCCTGCGCCCGCGGCAAGTGATGAAAGAATCAAAGCCTCTCCCTTGGCAAAAAAAATAGCCAACTCTAAAGGCATTAATCTATCTGAAGTGAAAGGTACGGGGCCGGGCGGTAGGATTGTAAAAAAGGATTTAGACAATCATAAAGCCTCAGCAGGTTCACCGACCGTATCGACCCCTCAAAGATCACAACCCTTAACAAGTGAAGATCAAAGGATTCCTCTTACAGGAATGCGCAATATTATTGCCCAACGATTACTCGAATCTAAAACTCAGATTCCCCATTTTTATCTCAACGTTGAGTTTGATGCCGCGCCCCTAATGAACCTTAGGAAACAAGCAAATTCTGCCGCAGAAGAAGGAGACAATAAGTTCACAGTAAATGATTTCATTCTCAAAGCGGTCGCAAATGCTGCGGCCTCTGTGCCTGAAGTTAATTCTTCCTTTGATGGGGACTCCATTATCCAGTATGGATCCGTTAATCTTTCTGTGGCGATTGCGGTGGAAGATGGATTAGTCACGCCCGTAATACCTGATGCTCAACAAAAGAGTCTCCTCGAAATTAGTTTGGCAGTAAAAGATTTGGCTCAGAGGGCACGTGCCAAAAAACTTTCCCCTGATGAATTTTCCAGAGGAACCATAACTGTTTCTACCTTAGGAGCTTATGGAATTGATAGCTTTGATGCTATTATTAATCCTCCTCAAGCCGCGATCCTTTCTATTGGCAGCATCAAAAGCATGCCGGTAGTTGATGACGAAGGGAACCTTGTAGCTGGGCTGCGCATGAAAGTCGGGATGAGTTGCGATCACCGGGTAGTTGATGGAGCGGTAGGCGCAAAGTATCTCGCAGAGCTCAAAAGGCGTATCGAAAATCCGGCTAGCATGTTAATTTAGGATTAGCCAATTAGCGGTTATCCAAATTAGGTTAAAGAGATCGAAGGAAATTTAAAACTAAGGAACGCTCCTTTTTGGAAAGGCTCGAGTATGCTTTTTTGGAAGAAAGGCCCTCTCCACCATGCCACATAATAGCCTCTTGCAGATTCCTAGCTCTGCCATCATGCAGAAAAAAAACATTTCCATTCACGATTTTAGTGAGGCCTATTCCCCAAAGAGGAGGGGTTCTCCACTCCTTTCCTGAAACCTCAGTTTTGTCTATTCCATCGGATAAATCGATTCCCATATCATGCAAAAGCAAATCCGTATAAGGTCTGATGGTTTGATTTTTCAATTCGCCAATCGTTGCATTAGAACTAGTTTTAAGTGTTTGGACGTGGCATTTCGCACACCCAATTTGGACAAATATTTCTTCGCCCTTTTGTACCAGCTCATTTTCCGAGTCCCTTTGTGCTGGGGGAGCTAATGTCTTAAGATAAGTTACAACTCTACCCAGTTTTGAATCATCGATGTCAGGTCCTTGGGTATTTCCAACACTTTTTATAATCTTATCTTGATTGCCAGCAAAGTCCTCCTTTGGGTGAATGCTACTAGTAATGCCCATGTCCCGAAGAAAAGCGATCGCAGTTTGAAGTCTCAAACTTGGTTGGTTTGATTTCCACCCAAATCTCCCAAGTTCAGTTTTTCCACTTTCTTGGTTCAGCACATAATTCACTTTTCCTGATATGCCGTCCTTATTTTTATCACTAGGATCGGCCAGATTTAATATTGTCTTTTCGTCGATGGCTTCCAACAAACCCAAGCCCACTAAGGGTTGAGCCAATCTCGGACTTAATAAAATCTGAGAGTGAGGTTGCCCATAAATTGGGTTTGTTATCAAAGTGTATTGGGGCCTTCTGAGAGAGACCGTTTCTCCGTCAGAAAGGGTTTCATTGATTAATTCGTATTGGATTTCGACTTTCCCTTCGGGCTTCACGCCTGGCGCAGCATTAACGGCGAGTTGTTGGCCGAAATTCGGATCTCCTCCGGCCATTCCTGGAACATCTAACCGAAACAAGAGCCCAACACCTGACTTATTATCCTGTGGTGGCGATCCACGCCCATCACGGACATGACACCCGGAACACGATCGAGCATGATAGAGAGGCCCCAGTCCATCACGGGCAGTTGTGGAACTCGGCGCGAAGACCCAATTTTTATTAAAAAACGAATTTCCAACAACGTGGGCCCGGCGATTGATTCTGGTGATGTTTGCTAGAGGCAACCCAAAGGCATTCGGGCCTTTTTGAAAAACAGTAGTGCTTCCACCGCTTAGAACGGTTTCAGCCTTTAAGATAAGAGAGAATACCGAGAAGAAACCAAGAAAAAGAAATAAGACTATCTTATACGCATTCACGGGAATTAAGGTTCTGGTTCCTTAGAAACATTAATGCCCGAATTACTGGCAATCCTGACAAAACCATCTGCTAGATTTTCTAATTCTTCAATTAAATCGATAATCGCTTTTCTTGATTCAGAGCCGTCCTTTGCAAGGATAGCCTGATCGAATGGCGTGGGAATCGCTTTGGATTTTTCTAGCGCTGCCGCTAGTGATTTATTTATTTTGGAAGCAAGTTCGGGATCCTTACTTGAAGCAAGTGCATTGATTCCGGGTCCTTCAATCTTAGTGCCATTGAGGGCTTTATAGGATCCAGACCAAACATTAATGATGCCAACAATATCATAGATAGCATCATTATGTGTCGTATCACTGAAGCAAGAATGCTCATCTTCCTGAGCCCTTGATTCATATGCCACCAACAGTCTTTCTCCAGCCAACTCGAATCCGCTCAACAGAGTCATGCCCGATAGAATTTTTTGAATGGCTGCGAGTGGATCTTCTTTAACGAGAGAAGACCTATAGTTTTCTTGAGATGGCGCCCATTCATTTATTAGGCTTGCGAGATTTTCCAATAATAGGGCAACAGTGATTTTAAGAAATGCTTTCCGGCGATCTGCATTGGCTGCCGTTGTGTAATCTGTGTGTGGACGGTCACCGGGTCCGTCAACTTGAAAATCCTGACCCCAGAGAAGAAATTCAATGGCATGATAACCACAGCTTATATTTTCCTCCCCATCCTTTTCGTTTAAACCTATCAAGAGCTCCTTGGTGATTTCAGGATAAGATTTAGCATCATTGATGATACCGGATTCGGGGACTTCTTTGACATAGTCGACGTAAGATTCGTCCATCGGCCAAGCATTGAGAAGCCCCTCGGGACCATCTTCATCATCAATAGGGCCGCCATAAAAACGGTAAACTTCCGTTTGTAGGTAAGGTAGCCTTGCGCTTATCCAGCTTTCTTTTGCGGCCGATAAACCTTGTTCGGAGGGAGAATCGAGAAACTTATTTATTGAGTCACTCATCTCTGTTGCAGCATTATGTGAATCTAGGTAAGAGGCATAAACTATTTCTGAATATGTTTGAACTATTTGAGTGAGGTCTAAAGGCTCGGACTTGGGAGAAACAGTTTTGTCCGACGAACAGGAAATCAAATAGAGGGCGGTAAAACCCAGAATAATGAAACGCAATACGATAAACATGATAATGATTATCAATATCGCTCGAATAATTTAAATCATCAAACCAAAAACCTGCTAAGCCACAACCCCATCATTATCACCGTCGTACATAATTAGGGACTTCAAATGAAGATTTTCAGGGTTTTCTATATTAGGATCTAACTTGATTAATGCAGAAGAAAGGGACCGGGCTTGTTTCACCAGTTCCGTTTCCGTAATCAGATCACCTAGCTTGAGTCTATCAATACCGCTCTGTGCCTTGCCGAGCAATTCTCCTGGTCCTCGGAGTTTAAGATCTGCTTCAGCAATGACAAATCCGTCCGAGCTTTCTTCAAGGGCCTTGAGCTTTGCTTTTGAGTCGTCGGTAACTTTTCCTGTCATGAGCACACAATAACTGTTGTGCTTCCCTCTCCCGATCCTGCCCCTGAGTTGATGAAGTTGGGCCAATCCAAATCTTTCAGCATCAAATACATACATAATTGTGGCATTGGGAACGTCAACGCCCACTTCGATTACGGTAGTGGAAATGAGAACATGGATTGATCCGATCCTAAAACGATCCATGATAGAATCTTTTTCTTCCGGAGGAATTCTGCCATGTAGTAACTCACATTTAAAAGGTGATAAGTTTTCTGACCACTGCTGGAATTCACCTTCGACAGAGCCAACTTTAATTTTTTCTGAGTCTTCTATTAGAGGATAAACGATATAGGCTTGTCGGCCTTCGCTAAGTTTAGTTTTCAGGAACTTAATAGAATCTGAGAGATGCTTCTTTGATTGCCGGACATATGTATTAATTTTTCCCCTTCCGGGCGGCAGTTCATCTATGACAGAAACATCCAAATCTCCGTATACAGTGAGCGTTAGGGTGCGGGGAATTGGGGTAGCCGTCATTACAAGAACATCAGGGCAGGACCCTTTATTTATTAATTTTTGTCTCTGACTCACTCCAAATTTGTGTTGTTCATCAATGACTATAAGGCCGAGATTTTTGCTATCTGTTGAATCATATAAAAGGGCATGAGTGCCCACAATAACACCGGGAGAATTTTGTTCAAAAAGAGGCAAATCAGAGCCTGTTTTCTTTTTTGCAGTACATAAACCAACATTGATTCCAAGGGGTTCCAACCATTGAGAAAGTACAGCATGATGTTGTTCGGCCAATATTTGGGTTGGAGCCATGAGGGCAGCCTCAGAACCCGCTTCTATGGCGAGTAAAATAGCACAAACCGCTACAAGAGTTTTTCCGGACCCAACGTCTCCCTGGAGGAGTCTGTTCATTGGTTTTGATGAAGCAAGATCAGAGCGTATTTCGTCTACGCAACGAGACTGAGCGGAAGTCATCTCAAAGGGCAGTGAGGAAAGTAATTTTGTTAGCAATTTCCCAGGGCCACAATTTGCGGACCCGGGCAACGCATTATGCTGTGCTTTTCTGTAAGCAACATTGAGCTGCAAAATAAAAAATTCCTCACAAGCCAATGCCCGTCTAGCCGATGCAAGTTCATTATCTGAGGCTGGGAAGTGAATTGCACGTAGAGCTTTAATCCTGCAAATTTCTACAAGGTCATTGGGGGGTAATATTTCGGGAAAACCATCCTCCTCTAAATTTTCAATGATGTCGAAAAGAGCTTCTCTTAATGGCCTTTGGCTAATGCCGCTTGAGAGTGGATATATAGGTGTAATGCGATCAAGATGAATGCCCGAGTTCTCATTGTCTGCATCAACAATTTCAAATTCCGGATGATCAATTATTAACCGCTTACCGCTTTTTTTAACTTTTCCGTAAACTATAATTTTGTGACCGACTAGGATCATCTTGTGAATGAAAACCATGTTAAACCAACGCAATGTGATTTGATTTATACCTGCCCCTTCTGAGTCACTGATTAGAGCTTCAAAAAAGCGGCGTCTTCCATAGAACTTTTTTGAAGAATCAATGACCTCACCCTTAAAGCATATTGGAGATTCCGTAGGCTCATAAGGAAATTCATTGAACTGTTGACGGTTTTCGTACCTCTTTGGATAATGTGCAAGGAGATCATTTACTTTCGTATAGCCAATCTTTGTAAGATTCTTAAGGAGCTTTTTATCCAATGAACCTATTTCATCGATAGGGGTTTCCGCGGTGAAAGACATGCAGTGGTTTAGCTAATGGCGGAACGGATGGCTTTAATATTCATTTGTATACTGACCTTACCTCTAAAATCATTTCTAAGAACCGTGAAAGCGATATCCCATGGGGGCTTAGGAAGCTCATAGTCTGTTCCATTAAAATAAATAGCATCACAAATAGATTTACGCTGACGCAGGGTCATTCTTATATGTTTTTCCTTAAGAATTCTTGGTTCTGAAGTTGGAGTAACTCCGCGGCAGAATAGCAAAGGCTCAGGATTTTTGGACCCAAAGGGTTCAAGCTTTAAGTAATGGTCGAGTAAATTCAGATGCAATTCACTGAGAGGACATTCGGCGTCCAATCTCAGTTTTGGGGTAAGGCAATCCTGATTACTGTTTGCAGAAACATGAGCACAAAGATGATCATGGAATGCATTTATTTGATCCTCATGAATTGAAATCCCTGCCGCCATTTGATGACCACCACCAGATATAAGGAATTGACGACCATCATTGATGACATCAATTAATGAAATTCCTTCAATGCTCCTGCCGCTTCCCTTTCCTATCCCATCTTTATCAATGGCAACAACAAATACAGGGCGATGAATTTTTTTTGAAATGCGAGATGCGACGATACCAACGACGCCAGGGTGCCATCCTTGTTTTCCTAAAACAATCCCCATATTCTTTGTTCCGAACTGACCACTATCAATCATTTCAAAGGCTTCTGCAGTGGTTCTCCGCTCCAGATCCTGTCTTTGACGATTTCGTTCCTCCAATGTGTCAGCCATTCTCATAGCTTTAGCCGAGTCAACGCACAGTAGTAATTCAAGAGCCTTTCCCGCAGTATCGATTCTTCCTGCCGCATTTATGCGTGGCCCGATACGGAAACCAATGTCCATTGCACTGTAAGGGGGTCGAATATTAGCTAATTCGATGAGTGCAGCGAGCCCAGCATTTTTGGTTCTACCTAGTTCAACTAACCCACGTTTCACCAGGGCACGGTTTTCATCAATTAATGGGACCAGATCTGATACGGTTCCAACAGCGACCAGATCAAGAAATTCTCGCAAATCAAATTCCGCTAATGGCCGGCGCTTTAAGAGAGCGTGGGCAAGTTTAAATACTATGCCAACACTACAAAGATAATCATAACTGGATTCTGAAAGATCCCTAGTGGCCTTAGGGTTGACCAGAGCACAACAATCAGGCAAGCCCTCGGGCGAAGCTTCATGGTGGTCTAAAATAACAGTTTCAACGTTCTTTTCATTGAGCCACGTAATTTCTTTATTTGATGTTGTTCCGCAGTCGACGGCTATGATTAAAGACGGTGAAAATTCATCCAGACAACGGGTCAATGCATTTACAGAAAGCCCATAGCCTTCTTCGATTCTATGAGGCAAGAAAGGCATCGATTCGTTCCCATAAGCCGATAAAATTTTATTGAGAAGGGTCAAAGAAGTGACTCCATCAACATCGTAATCTCCGTAAATGACAATGGACTCTTTTTTGTCTATTGCTTGAAGAACACGATCAACCGCCGCATCCATGTTTGGTATCTCAAAGGGGTCACTGAGCGTATTCAATTTTGGGTTCAGATATGTTTGGCTCTCATTGATTGAATTGATACCACGGACATTCAAAATGTCCTTAATTACAGAAGGTATGTCACTACTTGAAATACCAGCAGTAGTCCGATCCGGGAGGATCCACTTACGAGCATCAAGTTTATCCGTGATCATCGTTAAAGAACTTGCGGGTAAGCCTGTTTACGTGAATCTGGTTCCTTTCCAACCCCATGCATGGTGGTTATGATAAGGGCTATTGTTTCAGTTTTCTGTTTATTAATCATATTTTCAGGGGTGAATTTCCGCCTGATGATAATGTATATCAATGCATTTTCATAGCCTGACGCATATCAGTTCATGAGAATGTATCATTTTCTCGAAGTTGTTTTTCTTGTTCGGATTTTCTTTACGGTTTTCCAAGTCGTGCCGTCGTTCGACACGAGGATGTTAAAGGTTACTAGGGCACGATCACTCAGTTTCCCCTCGCGATCCCGCGAGAGTACGACCCGGCCGATTTTCCCTTGCTCCAGCAACTTAATTTGGGCCCAACCCGTTGACTTGGTGGGAATCCAGCTACGTCCGTTGCCATACATTCCATCGTTCAGGAAAGCGATCTGATGCTTATGCGCTAAGCCCGGAAGCAGCGAAGAAGCCGTAGCCTTGCCAGTTAAGGCGAGGTTTGTTTCTGAACTTGGTGCAAAGATCTCAAACTCATCTATGCAAGGTTGACCTATTGAGCCGGGCAAGATATTCACACGCACATACTGTGCCTCGACTGGTTCGAAACGGAATACGTTTGGCTTTACGGGATCAAAACGGTGTACGATTTCAAGGGCAAGGCGAGACTTGTCATCCGCCTTGGCTGTAGGGACATTGGAACTACTGGGCTGATCGAGCATGTAGGCAAGCAAGTGATTCATCTCGACAGGTGATTGAACCAAACCGGCCGGCATCATGGATTGATGGCTGGTGGCTCGTTTGGTAACTTCGGCACCCAGGAGCTTCATCACGGTTCCGGTGATCATTCTTAATTCCACAGTATCACCGTCTTTTTCGATAAATCCGGTGTGTTTGGCGCCATCCTTCATGGTCAGTGTGGTGGGATGGAAGTTGGGCGAGACGAAACGATTCGGGAGGAGGATTGATTCCGCGAGGTATTGAGGGGAGAAGCGTGTATGCACGTTCACCAGCGAAGGGCCAATGCCTCCGCCCTTGCCATCGTCAGGAGCTAGGTGGCAGGCGATGCAGCCGCGGGCCGTGAACAGTTTCTTACCGGCTGCAGCTTCCCCCTTTTGGTAGGTGGTGTTCCAGTCCATTTCGGCGAATGCCGGGGGAATCTTTTCGTTGCTGGATAAGTTAGCGGTTTCTAAGGCACGCAAAGCTTCCTTCTGGGCGCGAGCATTCACAGATGCCTTCGATTTGGATCCCAGATCGACACCGGCGTTCTTGAGGATCGTCAGTATTTTGGAGTCAATATCGGTGTTTTTTAGAAAGAACAATTGCACCGCAGCAGGCAATTTCACGCTCAGCGATGGGTCATCCAAAGCCTTGGCGAGAAGAGCGAAATGCGAGGCGACTTTCTTCCTATTGTTTTCGTCCTTCCACCACTCAGACGGCATGTAAATAAAGACCGGGTTGCCAAGGTCGGTCAGCCTGATCGGGCCGTCGGTTTGTGTGAAGGTCATTTGATTTTCGCGTGCCAATTCACGAACCTTAGGAAAGTTGGCGGTGGACTCAATGGCATGCCAGATGTGGAAACCGGCGGCATTAACGGCTCCCTGGCGGACCGTCTCCGATTTATCAGCGGCCCACTGGTTCAGTTCGGCAGTCGAGGCACGATGTGCAAGCAGTTGAGCAGCGCACTGGCGGACGAAAGCATCGGGATTGGCGGCGAGGCGGACGATGGACTTCGGAAGCTTCATGTCCGGGTGAGCATGGAGGTATTCCATGAGGGCGTGCTGCACACGCGGTGAGGTGGCTTTAGCCAGTAACTTCTCTACTTCAAGAGGTTTAAAGCTTGAGGGGAACTCAGCCATTACCCTTATTGCCAGTTCACTGGCTTTGTTCTCACTGCCTGCGAGTGTCTGGATACGGTTCATGGATGCCTCATCCCCGTGGACCGCAGCGAGGTAGATCAAGCTGCTGAAGGTTTCGGCGGAGGGCGATGTTTTTAGAAAATGCCCGGCCGCTTGCTTGAGGGCGGGACCGCGGCGGCGCAGAATTTCCTGGTGTGCCTTGTAGCGTACAGTCCATGAATGATCGAGCAACCCGACTAGGTCGGACTTGCTGAGGTCAGCACCTGCCGCAGGGGCATTGGGTGAGATCAACAACAGATCGGTCTGGCGCACCGGGGAACCCTCATTGCCTTGCATGTAGCAGACAGATACAACCATGCGTCCATCGTTTAACGGCGTGATGGAAACCGGCCGGCGTAAACCGTCGCTGCGGAGAAAGAAATCGGTGGGTGCGACAAACCCGGCGCCGTTGGCCGCTATCGAATGCCGGCTAACCGTTCGGTTGCCCCAGTTGGCGACCAGCACAGCACCTTCATGCCAGCACTGTCCGACGGGAACATCTAGTTCCAGATTGACCACCGGCAGCAAGTCTCGCCTCTTCTGACTTTGACGTGCCGACCATCCCCGAACCCAGCCGTGCCACGAATGACGTGGGGCATAAACCAGCTTGCCCGGCGACGCAGCGGCACCCTCCTGGTCATTGTCATTAGCAAACAAATGCCAATCCGGGTCGAAGGATATCCCGCAACTGTTACGTAAGCCACTGGAGTGAACGGTTAGAGAGTGGTCCTTGAGACGATAGCGAAAAATGGCCCCTACCCCGGTATACGGCATTTCCTTGTTGTCCGGCCCGACGTAAAAGGTCCAATGCCACAAGTGATCCGGACGCGAGCGATCCCAGTGCATGTGCGGTTGGGGATCCCCCATGGACAGGAACAGATCACCGGTTGGCCCGAATTCCATGCCATGAAGTCCTTGATGGTAGTGACCCTGTGGCAGTCCCCATAATATTTTTTCAGGTTTCAGGTTGATGCGCCGGGTGACGCCGTCAGGTATGCGGTAGAGAGCCGTATTCGTTAGGACAAAGAGATCATTGCCGTAGACCTCGAGATCATAGAGCCAAGAGTCCTTGGGAAAACGGAACAAATTCCGGCGTGGACCAAAGCCACCATCCGCCGTTGGCTCGTAAACATACAACGCCTCGCGGCAACCGACGAACAGACGTCCGGATAGGTCCATCGTTTGGCTGATAAAGAACTCTTTTTCATCACTGTCGAGAAACTCAACGCGCAACGATTTGTCGGCCAGCTGAATGCCGGGCACTTCGCCCCAGGCCGTGATCGTGAGAAGGAAAAGGCAAAGAGAGTACGAAAAACAGCGCATTATTGAGCGATTATTACTGCTGACTTGGTTGAAGACTAGGATTGTCTTGTATTATTTTCCAGTCGATGGGGTTGTGTATGTCCAGCTTGGTTTAAATCTGTTCGGCATTTCATTTAACTCGTAGGCGTTGCAGGAACGCTTGATGTCGGGGTAACGAACGATGTTTCAACCCGGGTAGATGCCGATGATGCAGCGCACCTTTTCCGTGTTTTGCTGCGACGCTTAGCGCTTTAGCTTTGGTAAATTAATTCTTGGGCTCGTTTTCTTTAGAGCCTATTAGTTTTTGAAATTCTTGGAGAGGCGGATCAGGACCAAGATATTTTGTGCCTCCCTTGTAGCTTTGCGCCAAAATTAAGCCCCGGCTATCAAGTACAGCTAAGCTAGGCACGCCCCTCCCAGAGACTGCTTTGAGAAACTTTAAAGTTGTTAATTCTTTGAAGCGGATAGCAGGCCAAGGCATTTTTTGTTCCATCATGTAATCGAGCATTTCCTTTTCTGTATCGTCGCGGCTCACAAAAATAACTTCGAAATTTCTGTTTTCCTTTTTTGCTTTTGCGTAAAACTTAATTAACTCAGGAGTGAATTTACGGCAGTTCGGACTCCAATTCGCAGAATAGTAAAAAAGGAAATGATCGATAGCTTTCTCAGGGTCGAGTGAATGGCGTTTGAAAGAACCTTGGTCCACAGAAACAAGCTTACCCGCAAGTTCTTTAGCGATGATCACGGCCCCAGGTATCCTTGGATTCTTCTTTTCAGTCTGCGCGATAGAATTTCCGATCATTCCGAGCAGAATGATAATGGTGTTTGTTACCGCTTTATTCATATGTGGAAATTGTGATTATATTTAAATTCATTTTAGAGGTCTAACCTTTTTCATTATCTGGCGGTTCATATGAATCGCGGACAAGAAAATAAAAAATAATGCCAATGAAGACTGTTCCTAGACCCCACAACGATTCTATGGGTCGGGTTTCTATTAAGCGCCACTCCACATAAAGGGCCATGCATAAAAATAAAATTGGAGTCAGCGGATAGCCGAGACAGCGATAGGGCCGATCCATGTCAGGTTGCTTAAGTCTTAACCATATGACGCCGGCAACTGCAGCAGAAAGGGACAGGTTCAATACAAATTCCAAGTAGACGATGATTTGATCAGGATCAACGATTAAGAGCATAACGAACGCAATGAAGGACTGAAATAGTACTGAATTTACAGGAATTTTGCTCTTATTGGTTTTGGCAAAGAAATTCAATTTGCGATAGTCCTGACCAATCATTTGCGTTACACGAGGCCCAGCCCAAGTCATTGCGCTGACAGCAGAAATTAATCCGAACGCGATGAGCCCGCCGATTAGATTTCCGCCTGACTGACCGAAAATGTATCTAGCTGCAATGAGTCCGACCTCTTCCTTACCCGCCATTTCACTTTTCGGCGTACTGACGATAAATGCAATATTGATAAGTAAGTAAAGAAGCAGAACGGAAATGGTACCGATAAGCAATGCTCTGGGTATATTCTTGGAGGGGTTTTTAATCTCCCCCGCCACATAAGTTGCCGCGTTCCAACCAGCAAATGCATAATTTACGTAGAACAGGGCGACTGCGAAACCAGAGCTCAGAATGATATTTTTTTCTACGTCAAAGGGGCCAGGAGAAAAGTCCCAGGAGCCTGCATCGCCCATGGTAATTCCACACACTGCAAGCAAAAGAACTAAGCCAAATTTGAGGCCTGTCATAATGATCTGGAATGTGCCTCCCACTTTTAGTTTGAGCAGATGCACTGAGGTCACTGTGATAAGCATTATGGCGGCAGGAATTTTTCCTGATTCATCACCGATTCCTGTCGACTCCACAAAGTAAGTTCCAAAAATTCCACACGCGGCAGCGATGGGCGCCGCGAACCCAACAGTCACTGAAATCCAACCTGCGAGAAAGCCAGCACCTGGATGATAAACCGATGAAAGGAGATGATATTCTCCCCCACATCGCGGTTTACTCGCGACCAGTTCCCCATAGCATAGGGCTCCGCAAATTGCATAGATTCCACCGATGACCCAAAGAAGCAGAATAGAAAAATTGCTTGAGACATCGTTGAGTTGATAACCCAGGCTAGTGAAAACCCCAATCCCAACCATGTTACCAATCACAATGGCTGCAGCGGCAGGCCAGCCCGGAGCCTGACCTGAAACTGTTTCATTTTGAATGGTATTTGCCATATTTGTTTATGAGCGAATCTAAACTAGTACGTAGATTGCAATGAAGTCTTTACCAAAAGTTATGTGGATTACTCTCGCATCATTGATTTAAAGAGCCTTATCTTAGGGTATGATGATGCGGATAATTACATTTTTCATTATTAATTTGGTTTTTCTCTCAATTTCTGGATTAGCAGAAAACGCTGAGCATTGGCCCAGACTACGAGGCCCTCAAGCCAATGGATTACCCATTAATCAGAACCAAAAAGGCTTACCCCTCAAATGGTCGAAGACAGAGAACGTTTTATGGAAAACAGATGTGCCTGGAATGGGCTGGTCATCACCCGTGATTTGGGGGGACAAGGTATTTGTTACTAGTGTCGTTAATGATAAGGCCGAGGACAATGTCAAGCCCAGGGCCGGGCTTTACCTGGGACGAGGGCGTCGGGGCATACCATCCGGAAAGCATCATTGGATGGTCTATTGTATGGATCTTAAGACAGGCAAGGTACTATGGGAAAATGAAGCACATACCGGCGAACCCCCAGTGGGTCGGCACCCAAAGAGTACTTACGCTGCCGAGACTCCCGTCACGGATGGGAAAAGACTCTATGTCCTTTTTGGGGACCTTGGCCTTTGGTGCTATGACCTTAATGGCAAAATTTTGTGGAAACATAAAATAACCCCTAAAAAAACCATGTTTGATTATGGTGCGGCTGCTTCACCGGTCCTCCATAAGGACCAAGTATTTTATGTCTATGACAATCATGAGCAATCCTACATTGCATCATTGGATGCTGAAAAGGGTACGGAAAATTGGCGAGTGATGAGGAAAGAGAAAAGTACCTGGGCAACCCCTTTAGTTTGGCAGACCAAGGACCGGACCGAGATCGTCGTTCCGGGCAAGAAAAAAATCCTTTCCTATGGTCTGGACGGAAAATTACTTTGGGAGCTCTCAGGAAGAATGTCCAATCTGGTCATTCCTTCACCCTTTGTGATCGATGGTCTCCTATATGTGACATCAGGTTACTTTGCCGATCCTCACCGCCCCGTTTACGCGATCAGGCCAGGTGCTTCTGGAGACATTTCCCTCAAAGAGGATCAGAACTCCAACGATTTCATCCAGTGGTACCAGCCAAAGGGCGGGCCTTATAATACGACTCCCGTCGTATACAATGACATCTATTATCTGCTACTCGATCAGGGCATGATATCTACCTATGATGCCAAGACCGGAGCCAAATTTTATGACCGGGTACGCTTTCCAAGAGGAGCTTCATTCACCTCATCTCCGTGGGCCTATAAGGATAAAGTTTTTTGCCTTGCTGAAAATGGAAAGACCTATGTCTTGAAGGCTGGAAAGGAATTTGAGATTCTGCACGTGAATGATCTTGATGAGCTGTGCATGGCTTGTCCGTCAATGAGTGATGGGAAACTTTTAATTCGAACGCAGGGATCAATTTACTGTATTTCTGGAGAGAAATAATAGGTCCAAAGGCCACTAAATTAGCCGGGGTATGAACACATTAAGGGCATTAATCATACTTTATTTAGTCATTTTCCCTGATTATGGACAGTCTGCAGAGGCAGAGAAAAATAGGCCCAATATTGTGATTCTTGTCGCTGATGATCTGGGCTGGGCCGATGTCGGTTATCACGGTTCATCGATAAGGACCCCAAACATTGACCGGCTCCAGAGCCGGGGCGTGGAGCTGGATTTTCACTATGTGGCTCCAATGTGCACTCCGACCAGGGCAGCGCTTTTGACCGGACGGTACTGGTCACGATTTGGCAATACCAAGCCCAGTAACGAAAGGGTCCTCCCATGGGACACTATGACATTGGCAAGGGCACTCCAAGGTGCCGGCTATCGAACCGCGATTAGTGGAAAGTGGCACTTGGGTTCGAAGCCTGAATGGGGTCCGCGCAAGTTTGGTTTTGGTCAGTCTTACGGATCATTGGCGGGTGGAATTAATCCATGGAATCACCTCTATAAGCATGGTCTATACACCAAGACTTGGCACAGGAATGATGAACTCATTGAGGAAGAGGGGCACGTGACGGATCTCCTGACCAGCGAAGCGGTCCGTTTTATCAAAGAGAAAAAGAAAGAGCCTTTTTTCCTATATGTGCCATTCACTGCTGTCCATACCCCATTCGATGAGCCGCCCAAATGGCTAGGAAGGGTCGATAATATCGATCCTGAACGGCGGCAATATGCGGCATGCGCAGAGCACATGGACGATGGGATTGGCCAGATTCTTAGGGCCCTTGATGAAGAGGGAAAGGCTGAAAATACGCTTGTTATTTTCTTTTCCGATAATGGAGGCACGAACGGGGATGACAGTTCACGCTATCCAGATACCAAGGCCAAGGGTAAAATCAAGGGGCTCAATACGCCACTCAGGGGCTGGAAAACTCAGGTCTATGAGGGAGGGATCAGGGTCCCCGCCATTGCTTACTGGCCGCGGAAATTAAAACCAGCCAAACTCAGTACTCCTACTCATGTCGTGGATTGGATGCCTACCATTTGCGCTGTGGCAGGTTGCAAATTTGATAAGGATCCGAAATGGGACGGAATTGATATTTGGCCCCTCTTAAATGGAAAAGGTAAAAAAGATCCGGAAAGGATCCTTTATTGTAAGGGTGTGAACGGGACCAGCTCGGCTCTTCACTGGTGGCCCTGGAAGCTGATCAAGGGCAAGGACAAGGTACAGTTATATAATCTTAATCTGGACCCCACAGAGAAGGAGGACCTTTCTCAAATACAGCCTGATAAGGTCAAAGAACTCTTAAAAACCCTAGAATTACAAGCATCGAAGGACAATGCGAGTCTTCCCTG
>JASLJT010000182.1:0-23856 GCA_030747955.1 Verrucomicrobiales bacterium
CGAACTTAGCTATCCAGCGGTGTATATCCAATTTCTGCCTGCGCCGATTCAAGAACTGCATCAGCCAGTATAAAAATACATTTTGAACACCTTTAACGAAGCTCAGCCTTAGAATCCTCAGCAAGTATTCAATTCCGTTCGTGCTGTCTTTTAGCTGCGCTCTATCAAGTGTTTGCTTGTAGATTAGCGCATCCTCGCATAGGCGAGCCTTTAATGCTGGTCCGCGTTTGGTTGCTTCTAATACAGTAATGTCTGTAACTGGTTTTCCGAAATAACCTCTCGAAGCTGACTCAATTCCAAAGTAGCCACTTCCAAAATATATTCTGTTCAGATAATGTTCTAATATTTCTGGTTTGGTGAAACTGCTTTCTATTCTATTGGCAAGGAATGCCTCTATGATTTTGGTGTTAATGTTCCGTGTTTTAAATTCTACTGGATAGCATTGCTTGGCCAACTGTTGGGTTATTGTGCTTGCTCCTTGAGTAATTCTCTTAGCCTTCAGGTTTAATATAACTGCACGAGCGATTCCAATGAAGTCTACGCCGCTATGTTCAAAGAATCGGGAGTCTTCGACGGCGGTGAGTGCTTGGATGAGGTGATAAGGAACAACATCAAGTTTGATAGGGCGTCTGTCCTCAATTTTAATCTGACCAATTTCTACCCCATCCCTGTCGTATATCCGGCTAGGAACCTCAAGCTTACTGATGGTATTTAAATCAAATTCTTGGGCCTGCTCTTGGCGTATTTTTAAAAATGATATTCCGTAACTAAGACCAACCGCAGTGCCTATCAATATGATAAGCAAAGGAATCTGGAACCATCTTTTTTGATAGAGTTTGGTTCGCTTTTTTAGTGTGTTGCCCTTGTGGTAATTCATTCTTAGAATCTCTGTGCATTCAAGTCCGGTGCACAGTAATGTAATATAATCTAAGGAAATGTCAGAGCAAGCCACCGATAATGGCCAGTCAGCCGAAGAGAATAGCATAATGAGTTTAATTCATGAAAAAATTCATGAGTCGGATTCAGCTCTGCCATTCGATGAATTTATGGAATTGGCGCTCTATCATCCTAATTATGGGTATTACACTAGTGCGCGGAAAAGAGTGGGATCTGATGGGGATTTTATTACTTCGGTCAGTGTGGGGAAATGTTTTGGAATGATTTTGGCTTATCATTTTGCTCCTGTCATTGAGACAATGGCTTCTAATTCTGATGAGGTTGTCATCGTTGAGCTTGGAGCTGAAGAAGGAGACATGGCTAAAGATATGATGGGAATCTTATCTGAATTGCTTAGTGATTCTGTTTTTAATAGGTTGCGTTACATTGTGGTTGAACCTTTTTCCGCAAAACGGAAAGCACTCCATTCAACATTTATTAGTGAGGGATTGGATAAGTTTGAGGTGATTTCAAATTTCAGTGAGTTGTCCGCTAAGAATTGTATTTTAATTGCAAATGAGGTTCTTGATGCTATCCCAGTGAAGAGGGTACGTTGGAATGGCAATGAATGGGTTGAAATTAGCGTGCGTGTGGCTGAGTGCGGTGAAGAGAAAAAATTAGCGGAAACTGAAAAGAAAATCGCATCATCAATGTTAAGGGAGATTATTAAGGATTATCCGACCACTCTTGCCGAAGGCTTCACAGTTGAAGTTAATTTACGGTTCAATAATTTTTTCGAAGATATTTTTCCTGCTGCTGAAATATTATATGGCTGTTTCATTGATTATGGATTGGAGGAGGATGCAATTTTTGATTCAGGAAGAAAGAACGGCACATTGCGTGCTTATTCAAAGCACGGAATAGTTGATGACCCACTCTCATCTCCGGGAAGAATTGACCTTACTTCGCATGTCAATTTTGATCATGCTTCAAGTGCGGCAAAGGATTGTGGATTCGAAGTTAATAGCGTTACTGACCAATATCATTTTTTAGTCAAGGCCGCAGAACCGTGGCTCCTTGAAATCGAAAAGGCAGGAGATCCTGACGCTGAAACTGCTAAGCTTTTAAGGCAGTTTAAAATGCTATTTCACCCATCTGTGATGGGGCAGAACTTTAAGGTGATGGAAATAAAAAAAGGAATTTAGAGTTTCTCTATTCGATAGAGGTGAGTTTTGGTCCTTGCGTAAATAGATTTTCCTGAAACCGCTGGAGATGCCATGAATCCTGAATCCAGCTCATTGCGGGCAACTAGCTGGTATTTCTCACCGGGCTTGACTACATAGCAGTGTCCCATTTCACTGAAGAAATAGATATTTCCGTCAGCAAGTATCGGCGATGAAGAGAAGTGCCCCGGCATCCGATCACTCCATACCGATTTACCGTTTTGAAGATCCAGACAAGTTAGAATTCCCTCATCAGTTGTCATGTAAAGGTTATCCTTGTGAATGATTGGAGAGGAACGTTTAGGAACCCGTTTAAAGATATCCCAATTGACATGACTTTTAGTAATATTGCCACGAGCCTTCGGGTCTAGCTTTATTGAAATTAAGTGAGGCTTTCCGTATCCGGTGTTGATAATTACGTTGTCTTTATAAATGACACACCGCGAAGCGTTCGAGTATCCAGAATAAGTGACATTCCAGATTTCTTTTCCATCCTTTGGATCATAGGCGAAGCAAGACTTTGCGCCAGGGCTAATCATTATTGTTTTTCCTCCAACGTTTGTAAATGTTGGCGTTGAGTATGCTTTTCTTAAATCACCGTCTCCTCGTATTTTTCCATTAGGTTCTACGTCATCCCACTTAGTTGAGCGATCTGTTTTCCAAATTGTTTCACCATTTTTTTTATTGAGAGCGATCAGATATTGGAAATCGACGCCGTCCATGGTGAGTATTAGAAGGTCCTCGAACAGGACAGGAGACGAGCCGGGCCCCCGAAAATGCCGGCAAGGAAGGTCCGTTCTTTTCCATATAATTTTTCCGGTTTCAGTATTAATCGCAACTGTTCCATAACTGCCGAAATGAATGTAGACTCTTCCCTCTTCGACCGTTGGAGAGGGGGATCCGTAACTATTTACGCTGTTACCTAAAGGCTCTACATTATCGTTCTCGAAGAGTTCGAATTTATATATAATATCGCCGGTCTTTGAGTTAACACAAAAGGCACCCATTGATTTTCCATCTGGCGTCGAATTTGTGACCCAGACTTGTTCTTTCCATATAACGGGAGAGGACCATGCTCGTCCTTTTATCTCTGTCTTCCAGACAATATTTTTTTGCTCTGACCATTTAGTAGGTAAGTTGCGTGGGCAGTCTGCAACGATGCCGTCCCCCGAAGGGCCCCGGAAATCAGTCCAAGTGTGTTTGTCTTTACCGTTCGAATAGGATAAAAGGAAAAAACTAAAAAGGATTATTTGTAAACTCTTTGGGTAATGCATTGCTTCGAAAAGATTAATATAACAGTGAATATATTATTACTTTTGATTTTAGGGATTCATTAATTTTTTTCAATGGTTTCGTTATTAATCAGGTGCCATTAGCCTTGTTCGATATTCCATTTTGGTTATTATCTATTGATTGATGACATCAGTTTTCCTTCTCATTCCTTATTTTACCCAAGAACTGAATATTTAAGGGTAAAAGTAGCCTCCTTAGCGAAATTTTTGAAAAATAAAGCCAATCTAAATACAGGTTCAGAGGATTTCTCGATTGAAATGAATCGGGGCCGCGCAGCATTGGTGATTGATGGTGATGTTGTTAGTAGTCAGGCCATATGTGAGATGCTTAGCATTAAAGGATATGAAACAAGGCCATGTGATTCGATACAGGAAGCTAGAGAGTCATTTTCATCACAATCATTGATAGTTTTAAGTCTTCACGGCGATGATCCTGAGCTTCAGCCTTTCATTGAAGATATTAGTAATGGATCCGGGAAAAATCAAAAACCGTACCTTATTGCTCTGAACCACAAGAATAGATCAAAAATGATAGAGGGCATTGATCAGGTGCTGGCTGTTCCTGTAGATGAGAAAGATTTTTTACTTAGTTTGGAAGATGCCCAGACTGCCATTACGGAAAGGTCACAGAAAGTGACCGGAAATTGGAATTCGCGAAATGTGATAAAGGAACAGTCCATTTCCCAAAAGTCCGAGGATGGTTTAGATAGGTTTGAAGAGGAGACACCTATCATTGTTAGAAGAGGGACAGGAGAAGCCGATTCCCAAAAAGTTTCAGGATCATTTACAGGAACTAATTTGCGGTCAATGGTCGATGCCTGCCCTTTGGCAATGGCCATGTTCGATAGGAACATGAATTATTTGTTTTCGAACGATTCATGGAATGATTCAATAGGTAGTGCTGTTTTAGATTCTTCTGGTGTAGGTCAGTTTGAATTTATTCCTAAAGTATCTAATGAATGGAGGTCACTCTGTAATGATTGCTTCAAATATGGAACTGAGCAGGTAGGAGAAGAATTGGTTCAGTGGTCAAGTGGTGAGAAGGAATGGATCCGTTGGTTTGTGAATCCGTGGTATATAGAGGATACGGCATTGGGTGGATTGGTAATTTCGGCCCAATCAATTAATAGAGAAAAGACACTTGAAATAGAGCGGCGGTTTGAAGCTGATGTGGCGGAGTCAGTGATGACGAGTCCTTTGATTCCAGTCCTTTTTTTGGATCTCAAAGGCAAGGTGGTTCGCAGTAACCGAGCCGCTAAGCAGCTAGCTCATTGGGACCCCTTGGTTGATGAAGGAAAATATTATTGGGAGATATTTTTGCAAAGATCGGAACATGATGCTTCGCGGGATCAATATTTGATGTTTTCGCAAAATTTGATGAATGGTGGTCAATTTACGTTTCCGGACACGACAGTTGACCAGATCATTGACAGTGAAGGTTCTCAACGTTCTGTGATATGGTCCAATTCGCCTCGAAGATCTTCCGATGGAAGCGTTATTGGGATCATTAGGGTGGGGACGGATGCTGGACTGTTTATTGACCATTCAGAAAGTAATATTTCAGATTTTGATTTGCTGAAAGCGTGTCCGGTCCCGGCATGGGGATGTGATGATGAGGGATCTGTAAAGTGCGTTAATGATGCGTGGATTTCTTTTCGTGGGTGCGCGAAAGGCGAAGACATGGATTTAATGTTTTATGAAGGGATGGAAAGTTCTGATGCTCAAAAGTTATCGGAGTTGATTCGTTCGTCAGTTGCCTCTCGATTGTCATTTTTTGAAGTCTTTAAGGTTAAGGATTGCAATGGAAAGGAGCGCAGTATGCGCTTCTGCGTAGATCCGGATAAGAATAATCCTGAGAAGACTGTTTTCGGATTAGCATATGATGTGACTGCCGAGGATGAGTTGAGTATGGTAAAGTCTGAGTCCGCACGTCTTGAGGCTGATCTTGTTGCTTCGGGCGTTGAATTGAAGCGTGCTAAAAAAGAGATTACGGAGTTGAAATCTTCATCAGTTAAGGCCCGTTTGATTCCTGACTTATTGCCATTAGGCATTGTGTGCTTGGGTCATGACGGCAGGATAACTTATACAAATGCCGCGGCTAGCCAAATAGTAGGTACAGATTTGGGATCATTTGAAATGGTAGAAGACTGGTTGTCTCATGCTTTGATAACTAATAACCAATTAGGAGTTAACGAACTACTTGAGCGCTGGCGTTCTTTGGTTTGGGTTAAGGGATCTGCAGAAGTTTTTTCAATAAATACAGATTCTCAAGAGCCTCTACAAATTGAGTTTAGGCCTAAGTTAATGAATGACGGGGGCCTCTTGTTAGCTCTATCAGAGGTGAATGCTTTAAATGTAAGCGATAAACTTTTTAGAGATAAGGAAAGTTTATCAGAGATGAATCGAAGAATGGATGTGCTGCTAAGTATCGTTTCAGATATCTTACGGCTTTGGGGCAACGATCATGATGCGGAAACTTTAAGCGTAACGGTTTCAAGGATCGATGCATTGGCATTATTGCTAACTCATACTACCGGGGAAGAGCATTTTTCGAGTGTTGATTTTGGAATGTATTCGAGTGCTATAGTGAAGGAGTTGATAGAGCTTTCCCCAGATTATTCTGACCCGTGCGTTCATTTAAATTATGGTGTGCAGCATGGAGCGGATTCATTAGAAAGGTCACCCAGGATAGAGAGGAAGGAGATTCTTATGCCTTATTCATTGGCGATGCCGTTAGCTCTTATTTGTAATGAAATGCTTAGGAATATTTTTATACATGCTTGTCAAAACCGTGAAGAGATCACTATAAAATTTTCAATAATTATTAAGAATGATGGGAGCAGTGGTGAATTGTTATTCAGTCATGATGGTGTTCCTTTACCTGCTAATTATGATTTGGATAGAGACGCTGGCAATGGATTGAAAATTGTAAGATCATTAGCGAGCAGGGTCGGAGGCGAATTAAAAATAAACCGCGGCCCTCTGACTGAATTTCATGTTGGATTTTGTTTTCCAGAAGGCAGATAAGTTAATGCAGGGTAATTGATGAATCCTTTCCGCATTCTTATCATTGATGATGAAAGTAGGGCCGGTAAAGATGTCCAGAAGTCGCTTGTCCGGTTAGGTTATGCTGAACCTGAGATTGCGGGAAATGAGCGCGATGCTATAGAGATTGTGCGAAGAGCTGATCCGGATTTGGTGATCATGGATATTCAAATCGAAGAGTTGGTTGATGCAGTCACATTAGCTAAAAAGATTCGTTATGATTATGGGAAACCGATCATTTTCCTTACGGCTTCAGCTGATGAAAATACAATCAAGAGAGCAGGTGAAATTGATCCTGAGGCTTATTTATTAAAGCCCGTTGATGAGAATGAACTTAAATCCTCAGTCGCGATCGCAGTGTCGAGGAACCGGTCCAGAGAGGCTCTGATGGATCGCGAGAAACAATTTTTCAGCACATTAAGCAGTATGGCTGATGCTTTAATTGCAACTGACATTGTTGGTAATATTACTTATATGAATCCTGTAGCTGAATCTTTAACGGAATGGAAATTTGATGATGCAAAGCACATGGTATTGCAAGATGTATTATCTATTAAGGATTCTAGAGGAAATAAGGTGCCGGCCCTTTCTCCAGGTTATCGGTCCAAGAATAAATCGAAGCGAACTTCTTATCTGACTAGGAAGAGTGGGGACCGAGTTCTGATTGAAGATAATGCGGCTCCCCTCAAGGATCCTCAAGGTAGTTTAGTTGGCTTGGTCGTTGTTTTCCGCAAGGCGTTGGATGAGGATTCAAAAGGACTTAGTCCAGATCAGGCGACGGATGATCCTATTAGGAATATAGTTGAAGGAATAGCAGATCCTCTTTTCGCAGTTGATAAGAATTGGGAAATTACATTTGTTAATCAGCGAGCCGTTGAGATTTTTGATGCTTCGGATGAGGGCATCATTGGTAATAAATTTTGGCGAATGTTTTCAGAAGATGTTCGAGAAGATAATATCCACGATGCTTCGAAATCCATGACGCGTGGAGAAAGATTTTCTTTCGAGTTCTATCATCAAGACAGTTCTTTTTGGTTTGAGCTTAACGCTTACCCCTTCGGTGGAGGGTTGTTACTCCTCATGCGTGATATTACGGAGAGGATTGAAGAAAATGAAAGTGCTTTGAGATTAGAAAAGTTGGAGAGCCTTAGCTTGTTAGCGCGTGGTTTTGCTCATGATTTCAACAATATATTAACTGTTATTCTCGGCAATTTATCTCTTGCTAATGTTAAATTGCCGAAAGGGGTAGAGGGAGATGAAGAAATAGAGAATGCCTTAAGCGCAACGCTCCGGGCGCAGAACCGAGTGCAACAACTGTTAACTTTTGCGAAGGGAGGTTCTCCAATTCGGCAGACAATTGATTTTGGAAAAGTTATTTCTGAAATTCTTGAGGAGCATGACCGTGATGATCAGATTCAGTATGTGGTTGAAGATTCTGAAGATATTTGGAAAGTGGATGCGGACCCGGGTCAATTCCGTAGAGTAGTAGAAAATTTATTGCGTAATGCTGAACAGGCTATGCCGGGAGGAGGAAAGATTGTTATAAGTTTAATGAATGTTGGCGCCGATGGTCTTTCAAAGGGAATTTTACCATCGTCCCTGGAACTTGATGAAAGTTCAGATTACGTGGTGCTTCAAGTCATTGATGATGGCCAAGGAATTGATGATGATTCGCTTGAAAAAGTCTTTGAGCCTTATTTCACATCTAGGACTCAAGCCAATGCAACCGGTATAGGGTTGACCGTTTGTGAATCTATCGCAAGGGCTCATAATGGAGGAATTGCTCTAGAGCCGAACTTGCCTTCCGGGATTAGAGCAGTCGTTGCTTTTCCAGCCTCAACGGATCAGGAAACAATATTTGAAAAGGTCCCGTTAACAGATAAGGGAAAATCTTCACCTAGTATTTTGATATTAGAAGATGATTCCCTAATAAGGCAGTTGCTCGTTGCAAACTTGGAGAGGGAAGGGTATGAGGTTACAGAGACTGAGGACGGAGTTGACACTGTTGCTAGATATATTGAGAGATATCGATCGGGTAATCCTTATGATCTTGTTATCATGGACCTTTCCGTTCCGAAGGGGATGGGAGGAGCCAGAGCCATTAAAGAAATTTTGAATATCGATTCTGAGGTGAAGGCAATTGTATCTAGTGGTTATTCAGATGATCCGGCCATGGCGGACCCTAAAAGTTTTGGTTTTAGTGGGGTATTGCCTAAGCCCTATCAACCCAATGAATTAATTTCTCTAGTCAGTGGCATTCTTAAATGAAGTATAGAGCGTTGATTTATGATAGGCTTGAGAATTTTGTTATATTTTTTGTTCAGACATGATAGATGAGCTCGACTCTTTTCATTATAAGGGTGAGGATATTATTTATGAAAACGATACTATGTGCTCTTGGGGTGGCTCTGACATTGATACTTAATAGTTATTCTGAAACTTTTAAGCTTTGGCCTGAAGGAGAAGGAGGCTCAGGTGCGGAGGGCGTTACTCTTACACTTCACCAGGCCAAGACAGAAACAAAAGACGCAAAAACTTCAGCTGTTATTATTTGTCCAGGAGGTGGATATGGCACGTGCGTGATGTCTTACGAGGGCAATGATGTGGGGAAATGGTTTGCTCAAAGAGGTGTCAGTGCTTTCGTTCTTAAGTACCGCGTATCTCCTCACCGACACCCTTTGCCTGGTAACGATGTCCGTAAGGCAATTAGCCGAATCAGGACTAATGCTTCATCATATCAGATTGATCCTAAAAAGATAGGAGTCATGGGGTTCTCAGCGGGCGGTCATCTAGCTGCTACTGCAGGAACTCAGTTTTCCAATGCATTAGAAAGGCCTGACTTTATGATTCTTGCATATCCAGTAATTTCGATGGCCAAAGGCGTGACACATGAAGGCTCCAAAATGAATTTATTGGGGAAAAATGCTGGTAAAGAATTGTTGGAAAAGATGTCCTTAGAGAATCAAGTGACTCCGAAGGTTCCTCCAGCATTTATATTCCATACTGATCAAGACAGACCAGTCCCTGCAGAGAATTCTTTGCGTTTTGTGTCTTCTTTAAGAAGAGCAGGTGTGGGGTGTGAATTTCATCTCTTTCGGGAAGGAGGGCATGGAGTCGGTTTGGGCCGTGATAAAGGATCCAAGAAATGGCCGGGGTTGCTTGAGGATTGGTTGAGAAGATCTGGGTACACCAATTGATAAAGAATATTGGAAAGATTTAAAATTTTTGAAATTAATCTCTCAAATGAAAATTTCTTGGGCTAAACGTATAAATTATTTGTGTCAGAGGCCTTACCATACTACCAATTTATCAGACCTTTAAGACCTAGTATGAAATTATACCAATTATTTGTTTCCTGTACTTTGACGCTGTTAACGGTTTCATGTGTCAGCAACAAGATTGATGAGGCGGGCCCTGTTTCTCCAGCTGATCGTCCACCTCCACCCTCGCCGCAACCTCAGGACGGTTCATTTATTATCCGGCCAGAAGGAACGACCAAAGTTCAATTATCTAAAAGTGTCCTATTACAAGCTTCAGCGGCTGCTGAAAGAGAAGTTATCAGGCGTCAACAGGCCGCTAAGGATGCTGATGCTGAGGTGCAGAATGCTATTGAAGATCTAAAAGAAGGATCATTGAATGATGCTCGAGTGAAATTAAGGAAGGCTGTTCAGAAATATCCAAGGACCGGGACTTAGGGCGCTGCCTCTGTCAATTTGGTGGAATCTTATTCACGGTTTAGCTTTTAGGCATTTTGTGAATTGAGTTATGTATTTCGCCTGTGAATTTTTCTCCGTCAGCGCTAGACAAATTGTAACGGATTGCCATTCCCCAAGTTGGTTTTAGTTCAGGAATAAGCAAACGTATGTGTTTCTTGTCTGCAGATAGAACTGCTTTTTTTACAGCCAGTTTGCGCTGGTTGTAATGTTTTGATCCATAATTTCGAGTTCTTTTAAGATCCCAAATTTCTACCTGATAGGATTCAGTTTTCTGAGATTGAATGTCGTGAAGTTCTGTTGTGAATTCGATTTCTATACCATCCTTTTTGGCTTTTAGCTGAATTGGTAGTTTGGGTGTATTTCCAGTATAACGAATTCTATAGAAACCACCGTCGCCCCTCTTACTGCCTGCCCAAGCAAACATTCCGGTAGCATAAAGTTGCCCATTCTCAGGATGGAACCTTCCCCGCATGATGCCAGTTGGGAAATCTAATCCTAAAGAAATCATTCCGCCCTGCGCCTGATTCCCTATCTTTTCGTGAGGAACTAGGAAAATTTTTCCTGTCCCGTAACTCAGATTAAGTAATTTTCCATTTAAGGCTCCCCACTTAGCATTTTCTGGTACCCACATCAGCTCTCCTGGGCTTCGGTCAAAATTATTGGTTATCCAGCAAAGCGGCTGTTCCATTGCGCTGTCACTGTTATCCGTTACATCATGATAGCCGAACATATTTCCGTAGAATCCGCCTTCTTTGACGTAATTAATTCTGTTCTTTGGATTCCAGTGTCCTTCCTGATCAGTAACGATAAATGTCCCATCAGGATTTAGGCAGACTCCGTTAGCTGCACGAAAACCGTTAGCTATGATTTTGGAATTGTCTCCATCAGAGCTCACTTTAATTAATGTACCATGATGTGGTACTAGGGCTGTTTTTGCATGCCTCGCAGATTTTGCGTAATAAAAGTTCCCTTCTTTGTCTGTTTGAAGACCCATTGCAAATTCGTGAAAGTGTTCGGTGACCTGATGATCATTATTAAAGCTCTCGACGAAATCTATTTCGTTGTCTCCGTTTAGGTCATGGAGTTTGGCTATTTGGTCTCGGCACGTTACAAATATTTTACCACCTACGATTCTTACTCCTAAGGGCTGAAATAATCCCGTGGCGATCCTTTGCCATTTGTGTTTTCCGAATTTCTTATCGATACCGTCAACGATATATACATCACCTAGCCAAGTAGCGACAGCTGCGCGTTTTCCATCCGCAAAGAAATCAAAGCCTCCGACTCTCATCCATGAGTTCCATGGGTTATTAAGTGGAAGAGTGATTTCGTCGACTTCAAAAGATGCTGAGGATCCTCCATTCTTCCCCTCTGTCGTGACTATTGTCGGCCATCGCTTTGAGCTTCCTTCAGTAAGTGGTGATAAGGCGATCGGTGGACCGCTATTAGCAAGATGTTCATCTAAAGATTTTTGATCAACTCCTGCAATTAGAATTTTGATTCGGGCCGGGGTCGAAGCTGCAGGAATCTCAAGAACGTTTAAACCATCGGTGTCGGTTTTTATATTAGTGCCTTCGGACCCTATTGTTGCAACGGCTTTGCCCTTTGGTGCAATGCGTAAGCGTATAGGGTCTGTAGATTTTCCTATTTCTAAGGTCCGTGTAAAAATGGTTTTTTCTCCTAGGATTTCATAACCCGGAAGCTCGTGCACTTCTGTGCTGCCGATAGTGTATTTAATGATGGCGCGTCCTCCGTGAAGATAGGTTCCTTTATAATGAGTCCAGTTCTTGGGGAGTGGGCCGTAAGGTTTTCCGTCTCGGCCAAGGAACCGAGGATCCTTGAAGGTTCCGTCAGATGGCTTGCCGACACCAGGGCCGACAGGATTTTCGAAAACCTTTTCTCCAACTAGTGAGGCGTGACTGCCGTGAGATTGATCAAATGCAATGCCTCTCCAGTCGATGTATTTATCACCTTCCCAGGCAGATGCGACACGCATTGTGTCATGATCGTAAAGGATCCATTTATTTCCTCGAGCAATTCCGCCTGGTCCCTCGTCTAGGCGAACTGCTATGCCTTTGTAAGCAATGTTACCTGATCCAACTTGTATGGTCCAGAACTGCACAGGGCCGTAATTCATTTTTTTCCACTTTGGTTCTCCCGAACCAAAAAGTTTTGGACTTTGAGGCCCTAAATCCAGGCCGCGCGGTAATGAATTCACGTATGCTTCGTCCACATCAACGAACTGTGAGGGATTCTTTTTTCTGATGAAGGTTTCGCGGATGTAATGAATAACATCCCATTTCTGTTGAGGGGTCATCCATGGTTGGGCGACCATTTGATTAAAGCCTTTGGTGAGCGTTGAGTACATGGACAGGGGATCCTTTCCATTTTTGAATTCTCCCTTATGGAACCGGAGAGCCGTTGGCAGTGTTCCCTCAACCTTATCGGTACCATGACACGTGATGCATAATCCGTTATATATCCTCGCACCCCTGTCCAGACTGTTATGGTCCCAGGCATTCACAATTTGTGAATGGTCAGCGTCTCCTAGCTCTGAGACACTAACTTCTGATATCTTGATCTGATCGTTATTTGTAACAATAGAAGCATGCCAAGCGACAAATCCATTAATTAGCGAAGGTTCCCCTTCTTGAATTTTTTTCTTGGGCTCAGTCGAATTTGGAGGGAGCCAATTAAAATCCGGCGTGTTTGTTTCGGCGACTCTGTTGGAAACTGCGAGTAAGGATTCTTTTTCATCTAATCCTCTTTTCCAGTATCTCAAGTTACTGATTGTTCCTTCTAGATCGCCACCAAAGTCAGTTGTGCAAGTGCCGATTTGAAACAAAGCTTTGGCGGGATCATTTGCGGAGAATGATTTGTTTTCAGAAATCCTTTTCCCATCAAGATAAAGACTGGCTTTGCCAGAACGTGTGACTAGTGCCGCTTCGTGCCATTTTCCATCATCGACTTTATTGGCACCGGCAATCATTCCTTTCCACCCAATGTCATAAATGAGTCGACCCTCTCTTATATAAAGGGCCTTTCCGTCCTTTAACCACTTCTCCCCAGGCACTGCTTTAGAGAACAATGTGCCATCGCCGGTGGCTTTGAATTTAACATAGGCAGTGAAGTCTTTGCCCATATCGAAAGGATCCTTTGATTGTTTAGGGCTAGAGATAAATAAGCTCTTTCCTTTATTTGTGCTGCTTTTGGTCTTTTCTGTTTTCCCATATTCTTTGATTTCAGCTAAAGGTTTCCCATCTATCCATCCCTTTATTTTTCCGCGTTCACCCTCTTTTTGGGTTGCTCCGATTTCGATAGTGCCCTGAGCTCCTTGTCCGACAGTAAAAGAGATTGTGGCGTCTGGTGCGACATTAATGGAAATGACTCCGCTCTTATTTGACTGGTAATTTGCTTTGAGATGAAAGTTCGCTATGGGCTTTTCACTTTTCCATAGTTCGGCGGACTGAGTATATGAACTAATGAAAAATATTAAGGCAAGGAAAATGAAAATACGCATTCACGTAACATACCATTGTAACCTTCATTGGTAGAGCAAAAAATAACTAGTATTTGCCGAAAATGCGAGAGTTTCCAGACTGCGCATGCGCATGCACGTGATGTGCATCTAGGCGTACTGGGAGGATCTTCTAGTCTTCTTAATTTTCAGGAATTTCGTTGAGAGTATAATATCCTACCTGATGCAAAAGTGCTTTCCCTTTCACGTTTTTGATGCCAGGAAGGTTCAGTTCATGCACATTTCCTTTAACTAGCCCTTCTATTTTCAAGTGAACGCTCTTTTTGTCCTGCGAAACTGAAGCTGATTTAATTGTGGGGTTGCTCTTATCTACGACGGGACTTCCATATCCACTTTGATATATGTAAGTATATGAATCCATCTTGTAACTTGCTATGTCTGAGCCTGATTTTTCTTCGATGGGTTCAGTGAAAATAACTTCAAATCCATCCGGTTTGGCTTTCATTTGTAGGACCTCGAATGGGTTCTCGCCATTAAAATGACACCTCTCAAGAGCAAAACGCTTTCCTCCTCTTGCTCCCCAGCCACGGTCAGTTCCTCCTACAAACATGCTGCCGTCAGCGCCGATCCGCACAGCTACATTGCCCGACTTGAACCTGCCACGGAATGGAAACGCGGCTCCCTGATCGACTCCATTCACTTTTTCGAGTGCTACCCTCAGCACTGTTGACATTGTCTGTTCCCCAACAAACAACTGGTTTGTGAAGGGGCCAAATTTCCCCGTCGTATCACATGCAATGCCGGTTGGGGAGTTGCTTAGTTTTCCATGAGGAAACATTGCTGCTGGTGGAACAAGTTCTGGAATCTTTGCTCTTTCTGTTGATATCCTGCTTCCACTCTTTGGATCCTCTGGCCTTTTTCCAATGGCATCTGTTAATTCATAATATTTGTTACCAGTAGGGTTCCCGACAAATCCTCCGACAGGTAACGGTTTGATTGAACTTGTGCCATTCCACAGGCCTTGGTTGTCACAATAGAACATATCTCCAAGATGATTCTGACCAATTCCTCCCGGAGAACGTATCCCACTCGTTGTGGGAATCATTTTTCCGTCAGGAGTCACTCGGACACACCATCCTCTGAAATCAGAGCTTGCGCCGCCTGATCCTGTCAGGCATAGAACGACCCATATATTTCCGTCCGGGTCATGCCTAGAGCCAAAAGCATATTCATGGTAATCTCCGTTCACCCCCCAAGCAGAGGAAACGCTTTCGAAAATATCCGCTCTGAAATCGCCATCCTCGTCTTTCATTCTTGTCACTTCAGGTCTTTGTGTGGCGTATAACCAGCCATCTTTCCAGGCCAAACCCAAGACCTCATGTAAACCGATTGCCCAAGGAGTCCATTTGTCATCTCCTGGATCATCCGTGTATGCTCCCTCAACGACATAAATGTCACCGCGACGAGAACTCACGGCTATGCGTTTTTCAGGTAAGATCTCGATCCCTCCAACTTCCAGAACAATGTTATCCGGGATTGGAATTTCAACGATTGGATAATGATCGGATTCTTCTTGGGGATTTTGCGAAAGTGCTAACGAGCTTACTGAGAAGGCAACTAATAATGAGCAGATTATGTTTTTCATAAGGACGGTATGATTTTTTTATTGCCAATTGATAGTTTGCTCGATTAGTGCCGAGTCATTACTAAATTGAATGGGGACAAGCAGTTCTTTTTTTTCTCCAATTTCTCTTATTACAGGTTTCCCATCTGATTTAAAAGTCAGAGCAGTGCTATCATCAATGAGGTAAGTGTTATTATCTGTAAGTTCTATTGCTTGACCTACCGCTGCCCTGAAATATAGGTTCTTCACAGGTTCCCCTTTAATTCTGATGCTGCGTTTGAAGGCGACATCAGAGGAATCATATGACCCTTCAGGTGAAGGCATATCTTCAACGGATAGAGTGCCGAAAGTGTATCTGAAGGTCGGAATCCTTTCTTCTCCTGTTAACTTGTAGCCTTTAAATATGTAACCTCCTTGAATCGGTGGAAGTTGTGCATTGTCTTTTCTAATGAAAGAGTCCGGCCACGATTCATTTGCGTTGTTAATAGCTGCAAAAGGAACGCCTGGAGGCCCATTGATGACGGATTCGCCAGCCGGTGGCTGATATCCTTGGCCTCTTCCGTTCCAATGCCTTTTGGCATCAATAAAGTCTCCGAGCCAGAGCATGGCAATGCGCATATTGTTTGCATCATAAGCTAAATTGAGTCCTCCAGGATAACCGACTCCGATAGCTCTTGATCCTGCTCCCTGAATGAAGTTTCGATAAATGCGAGCTTCTTCCTCGGCAACGAGCAATTGTCCGCTAGGTGAATTCCCCCCTGAAGGCCTTCTGTTCACTGAGAGGGGAGTTTCCTTTTTGGAGCCTGGTGTTTTCCAGCCAACGTAGAGTGATTCTCCGCCACTTCCTTCAAAGTATTGTACTTCTATATGGTGTGACCCTTTATCCAGTTTTATTTTTCCGGATTTGGGAGAGTCTCCGTGGATTCCGTCATGATCAATGACGATTTTTCTATCAATGAGCAGTCTTGAACCATCATCAGAGCTCACAGTGAATACATAGTCTCCTGATTTCGGTGCTTCAATGTTCCCTCTAAATACTATCCCAAAAGAGTCCTTTTCCTTGGTACAAGAAAGATCAAACTTTCCACTAGGAACATGATCAGTTCCGGACGGTTCTATTTTATTCCAATCTGGTATTTTTTTCCATGAACCCTTAAACAGAGTGAAGGTCAGTTCGCTGAGGGGGTTCACTTCTTTAGAAACGATCATTGTTCCCCTCATCACCTGAGCATGACCAGGCAAAGTGCAAACATATGGATACTTCCCTGTTCTTTTCGGGGCAGTGAAATAGAGTGTTGAAGAAGAATGAGGGTCTGCCATTTTGCTCGCAAAGAGAAGGTCCGGATGCTTAGGGATCCAGTGCTTAGCAAAACCGTCGGCTCCTAATTTCCATGCTTCCTGAGCCACTTTCATATCTTTTCCCTTGCCAGGTTTTGTGATCGCTAAATTGTGATGCATGTCATCCTGGTTCCGAAGTATCAGCTTAATTTTTTTCCCAGGATAGACCGTAATAATTGGCTTATTATATTTCATTTCCCCTTTCAGAGTCGTGATTTCAATTATTGTGTCGGGCTTGCCGAAATCTTTAGGAGCTGCATTGTTTTGAATCCACTTGGCAATATATTCCTGGTCTTCTTTACTCAGTTTTACCAATTCCACAGGACCGCTCTTTCCGTTCGGGGCCTTGAGAATTACATTGTTATCTACGACATCAACGATTCCTGCTTTGATTCTTCTACCATCTGAATGGGACCATGTTCTGGCTCCAGGGTCTTCAACCTTATCTTGGCCGATACCAGCAATGGGAATAAATAGAACGCAAAAGGAGAGTAAAAATTTAATGCTGCCCATGATTTTGACTATTTAATGCAGACCTTGATGTTTATCTCAACGATCTTTTCCCTTTATTTAAAGATGGAGGAGGAAAATGCTCTTTCAGAAGATTATAACAATAAATATAGTTAAGAACCCTTAAATAATAGGTTTTTAGGTCCTAAATTTTTATAATAAGGTTTTATGCCCTTGCTTGACTGTCATCAGATAAGAAGTATCATGTGCGCCCCTCCAATGATCTGAACTTATTTTGTGAGATCATAGAAAAAATAAAACGACCATGAAACGTACTTATCAGCCCTCTAAACGTAGCCGAAAGCGTCAGCACGGATTTCGTGCTAGGATGAAGACAAAAAGTGGTCGGGGTATTATAAAAAGGCGGCGTCAAAAAGGACGCAAGAGGCTTATTCCTAAGGGAGCAGAGATTCATTATAAGCGCCATCGCCAGACCTAAATTGTTTGTCTGGGCTTGATTAGGGCGTGGTAAGGTAGGACAATCACTTATCAATATAACTGATTATGCGGTTAAAGCGTCCAATGCGCATGAAATCACGCAGCGAGTTTTTGCGTGTTCGAAATGAAGGAAGGACATTTTCTGGTAAGTATATGGTTCTGGGGATTCTTACTGATCAAGAAATCATTCCAAAGATGAAATTTGGTATCATTTTGACCCGAAAGATAGGAAATGCAGTTACTAGGAATCGTGTCCGGCGCCAGTTACGAGGGATTATTAATTGTTGGGGTGATTCTTTGGACTTTTCCGGTTACCTTGTAATGATTCCCAGATACATGGCACCTCATGCAACTTTTCAAGATTTAGAATCTGACTGGAAAAAACTGATGCATAGGGCTGGCATTGTTGCTGAGGATCAACTTCTATGAAGTATATAATAAAATTGTTGATCAGGTTCTACCAGATTCTAATTTCTCCATTAATTCATTTGGTAGGAGGTCCGAATTCAGGGTGCCGGTTCGATCCAACATGCTCAGAATATTTTTTGCAGGCCGTTCAAAGTTATGGCGCTTTGCGCGGATCTATATTAGGAATAAAGAGAATATTGAGGTGCGGTCCTTGGGGCGGGCACGGGCATGATCCTGTTCCTCTCAGGTCCGAACAAATTTTAAGAAAAGAAGACAATAACAAGCAAGATTTACTGAAACATGGATAGAACAGGCTGGATAGTTATAATCGCTTGCTCATTGGGGCTCTTTTTGTGGTTTGATGGACAAAAGAAAAGTATCGAGAAACAGAGGAAGTTGGCTGAACAAAATAAGCCAAGTTCTCAGGCAACCAATCCAGACGGTACTAGTGAAGGAAAGGAAAAAAAAGAGGATCAGAATGATCCAGCCATTGAGCCTATTAAAGAACAACTAGTGACTCTTTCTAATGGAGTCGCTGATTGGAGCTTTACCAATGTTGGAGGAGGAATTAAAACGGTCGCGCTGAAGGAGCATAATTTAGAGAGTCCCGAAGCGGTTAAAAAAGAAGGCCTTAAAACTGCTTCCTCTATTATTCTTAATGAGTATTCAAAGTATCCGATCGGAACACTGAGTAAGGGCATTGGAAAATTTGAAGGTTTAAAGTATGAGATTGTTTCTCAGGACGAAACTCGAATTGAGTTTCGTGCGCAAAGTCCAGAAAAATTGCAGGTAACTAAGACCTTTACATTGACTGAGGATAAGGATCCTGGAGGCGGTTACATCATAAAGATGGATTTGGGTGTCGTGTATTTGGGCGAAGGTGGTAATTTCAGTCTGAATGATTATTTCCTTTATGCAGGATCCGCATCTCAGCTTCAAGACGGCAATTCGAGGGACCTCTATACCGGTTTCGAATACATGCGAGGCAGTAAGGATAAATTTAGGAGCTTAAGCTATTTAAAAAAGGATAAAGATGATATTAAGGGTCAGGAATTGCATGAGAAGCTTCGATGGATAGGGGTAAGTAATCAGTTCTTTTCAACAAATTTGTATGCGAAGAATTCTTATGAATCATCTGTTTGGGCCAGTCGTTTCGAAGTTAATTCAGACCAGTATGCATCACAGGGAGCAATTGGATTGCCCAAAAACATTACTTTAAGTCCTGGAGAATCGAAGGTTTGGGAATATGAGATTTATACAGGCCCGAAAAGTTATCAGATCCTTAAGGGCCTTGAAGGTGAGAGAAAAGAAATAGTCGGTTTTGATCGGATGCCGATTTTCGGATTCTTTGCTGAGCCTTTCGCCGTTCTCTTGAGTTGGCTCATGAATCTATTGCATAGCGGCCTTGGTAATTTTGGTTGGGCTATTATTTCTATTACGATCATCATGCGCTTGTCGATATGGCCCATCACGGCCAAAGGAACTAGGGCCATGAAAAAGATGAGCAAGCTTGCGCCCATGATGCAGGAACTTAAGGAGAAGCATAGTGACAATCCTCAGAAGATGCAGCAAGAGACAATGAAGCTATACAAGGATTACGGAGTCAATCCGGTTGGAGGCTGCCTCCCTCTTTTACTTCAGATGCCGATTTTCATTGGTTATTTTGCAATGCTACGCTCGGCGGTTGAGCTTCGACATGAGGGATGGATAGGTTGGGTAAATGACCTGTCTTTGCCTGACAGCGTTGGCGAGGTGCCTGGCTTAGGCATTCCAATTAATATTTTACCTTTATTGATGGGGATCACTATGATGTTTCAAATGCGAATGACGCCACAGGCCGCTGGTCCTAACCAGAAGCAAATGCAAATCATAATGTCGATCATGCCAATTTTCATTACTGTGATTTGTTACAATTTCGCCTCAGCTCTTGCTCTTTACTGGACTGCTGGAAATATTTTTAGTATTGGCCAGACTTGGATTTCGAAAAAGTTTGGCAAGGAAGTTGAGCTGAAGAAGGTCGATCGCAGCATGAAAAGGCCACCGATAGGAGCTCCTGGAGGACAGACTAAAGCGCCAAAGCCTCAGCAAGTCAGGACTGGAGGAGGGGGGAGGAGAAAGCGTCGTTAAAGGTGCTGCTCTGATCAAATATTATCCTGATACCTCTTTGTTTAATTAGATAGTTTCATTGGTTCAGGTCTGTTATTTTAAAGATTTGTTAATAATTTTCCCTTGTTTTTATGCCGCATATTAGGAATCAGCTTGATTCTGCCTTGAATTGTGATAATCCAATAACCCTTCTTTGACCACGAGTTGTAAGAAGACTAAGGTTACAATACCCAATTATTTGAAATCTTATTTTAACTTTTTCATTAATCCGCAAAATTAAACCATCCCTTATAAAATAGAATTTTTATTACAACCAGCTGACCGAATTGGTCACAACTGTTAAAGAAATAATTCTATCTGATAGATCTGCCATGAAAACAGAACTCGTTGAGCAAGCCTTGGAAGTTATTACTGACCCGCCCTTGCTAATTAATCTAGTCTCTAAGAGAGTCCAGCAGTTGAATAGTGGTAGGAGTCCATTAATTACTATGGTTGAAAGAATGGGTACTGCCGACATTGCTTTAACTGAGATTATAGAAGGCAAGATCGTCCTTGAGGACGGTGATACTGAAGAGTAAAACCTCTGCGCCATGTCGCAGGAAATATCAAAGAATCGTAAAGCTTTTCACGACTTTAACATTGTCGATAAGTTCGAGGCTGGAATCGAACTCAAAGGGACTGAGGTTAAATCGATTCGTGAAGGGCATGTGCATTTGAGAGATGCATTTGCAGTTGTTCAAAATGGGCAGATTTTCCTCGTTGGCTGTGACATTAAGCCATATTCCTCTGCGAGTCATGCGCAGCATGAACCGAGGCGGCCACGACGTCTATTATTGCACAGGCGAGAGATAGATAGAATCGAAATCAAACTTGAGGAGAAAGGTTTTTCTATGCCGGCCTTGCGCTTATATTGGAAAGATAAAAGAGTCAAAGTTGAACTTGGATTAGGTCGAGGGAAAGCTCAATACGATAAGAGGCACACCCTAAAGAAAAAGGTTCAGGACCGTGAGGCGAAGAGAGAAGTGGCCCGATTTAATAGAAGTTAAAAGAAGTATCCCTGCTCATTGTATTGAGTGGGCCCTAGTATCTAACTTGCTTCAAGGCGGATGATGCCAACCGATGAACTAGAGGGTCCTCCATTCGTGACCCATTTCTGCAAGGAGGAGATCGGATTCTTTCGGTCCCCAGGAGCCGGCAGGATATTCTGCCATTGGTGATTTTTCTTGGGATTCATGCCACGCTTCTTCTATCGAATCGATGAATACCCATGCATTTTCAACTTCATCTCGTCGAGCAAACAAAGTGGCGTCACCTATCATTGCATCAATGAGAAGCCTTTCATATGCTTCAGGAGATCCCTTTTCGAAGGATGACCAGTAATGGAAATCCATTTTTACTGGTTCAATAATTAAGCTCGTTCCGGGTTTTTTTGAGAGCATTAGAACGGACATTCCTTCGTCAGGCTGTATTCTGATAGTCAATATGTTACTTTCTCCTGCACCTGGAAGTTTTTGAAAGAGGACGTTAGGGGGTGACTTGAGGTGCAGTGATATCTCGGTTGTTTTCTTGGGGAGTCTTTTTCCCATTCGGATATAAAATGGAGTACCTTCCCAGCGCCAGTTATCTATGAATAGCCGCATTGCGACATAAGATTCGGTCATGCTTTGAGGGTTTACTCGGTCCTCTTCCCTGTAAGCCTTTACCGGTTCCTCATTAATGGTTCCGTCATTGTATTGAGCGCGGACGACATTGTTGATTACCTCCTTCGAATTCATCTTACGTATCGTCCTTAATACTTTTACTTTCTCATCACGTACACTATCAGCGGAGAGGTCAGTAGGAGGTTCCATAGCAACTAAACTCAGTAGCTGTAACAAATGATTCTGTACCATGTCTCTAGTGGCTCCAGCTTTATCATAATAGCCTCCACGACCACCTTCCATTCCTAGGTGCTCAGCGCATGTGATTTGTACATGGTCGATGAACCGGCTCCTCCACAACGGTTCAAATATCGAATTGGCAAAACGTAAAACCATTATGTTTTGAGCCGTTTCTTTTCCTAGGTAATGATCGATACGATAAGTGTCAGTTTCAGAGAAGGTTTCATTGGCTACCGCATTTAAATTCTGAGCACTCTTTAAATCTGATCCAAACGGTTTTTCAATGATGACTCTGGACCATGCGTTCGTGTTGGCATTGTTAAGACCAGTAGCCTTCAAGTTTTCCAGGACTACTGGGAAGAATTCAGGAGCAGTAGAAAGATAGAAGAGCCGATTATGGTTAGTGCCCTTTTCTGATTCAATTTCATCAAGGTGTCTAGAGAGTGCTTTATAAGATTCTGGATCATTCAAGTCTCCACGATGATATGAGAATGACGATATGAATTTTCCCCAGGCTTTACTGTCATGGCCTGAACGTGAATTCTCGGTGTTTGATTTTTGCAGCTCTTCTTGCCATGATTGATCGGTTTTGTCGCGTCTAGCGAACCCTATGACTCTAAGAAATTTTGGCAGTTCATTATTTAATGAGAGATTATAGAGCGCCGGTATGAGCTTTCTGTGAGTTAAATCTCCAGTAGCTCCAAAAATAATAATTGAGCAGGATTCAGGAATCTGGCGTGTTTTAAATCCTCGTCTGAGCGATGTGACGGAGGATTCGGGCATGAGCTATATAATAAATGTTTAAGGCGGAAAAATTGTAGAGTACTTGGTCTGTTGTCCGGATCAAGGTAAGGGAAAATTTTTATTTAATTCTATTACTTTCAAGCGAATTTCCTCTAGAACTGCGGGGTCTTCTCTATTCTCAAGTGCTTCATGGATGAAGTCTGCGACGGTCAACATTTCTTCTTCACTCATTCCTCTTGTCGTGACGGCAGGAGTCCCGATTCTAATGCCGCCCGCTTTAAATGGACTTTCAGTATCGAATGGGATTGAGTTTTTATTAACGGTGATCCCGGCAGAATCGAGTGTTATTTGCGCTATCTTGCCGTTTATCCCTTTTGGCCTGACATCAACCAACATCAAATGATTATCCGTTCCTCCTGAAACAATTCTGTAACCATGTTCTATTAAACGCGCGGAAAGTTTAGAGGCATTTTTGACGATTTGTTTTTGATATTCTTTGAAATCAGAGCTTAAGGCTTCTCCAAAGCAGGCTGCCTTTGCAGCTATTACGTGCATTAGAGGTCCACCTTGGACTCCAGGGAAGACCATGCTATCTATTTTTTTCCCCCATTCTTCATTGCAAAGGATTAAGCCTCCGCGGGGTCCTCGAAGCGATTTATGAGTAGTGGTTGATACAAAATCAGCGTGACCGATTGGTGATGGGTGAACTCCTCCCGCAACTAGCCCGGCGATATGAGCCATATCAACAAAGAGTAAAGCATTAACGGATTTTGCTATCTGCGCCATCCTTTCAAAATCAATGATACGTGGGTAGGCCGATGCGCCTGCTGTGATCATCTTGGGCTGCACTTCTTCTGCTTGCTTTTGAAGGGCGTCATAATCGATTTTCTCTGTTTCTTTGTCCACCCCATATGCTGAGATGTCATAAAATTTTCCGGAGAAATTTGCTGGGTGGCCATGAGTCAGGTGGCCACCATGTGAGAGATCCATAGCTAAGATCTTATCTCCATGTTCTAATGCGCAAAAGTAAACGGCAGCATTTGCTTGAGATCCTGAGTGTGGTTGAACATTGGCATGTTCAGCGCCGAAGATTTGCTTGGCTCGATTAATTGCCAATTCCTCTGCCAGATCAACATTTTCGCATCCGCCATACCAGCGACGTCCCGGGTAACCTTCAG
>JASLJT010000183.1:0-12195 GCA_030747955.1 Verrucomicrobiales bacterium
CTCGTGGACGAAGAAGTGCTATACTTGATGCTTTCGATTGTCCTGACCCATCAACTACTGCTCCGAGTCGATCCATTACCACGACCCCGATCCAAGCACTCGCACTATTAAATAATGCGTTCGTTCTTCGGATGGCAGAAGGATTCGCCAAAAGGCTAAAAGAAGAGAACCAGAACAAGATCAAAGAACAGGTCATTAGAGCTTATGAATTGGCATATGGCAGAAGACCTGACCAAGAGGAAATTCAACTCGGTCTTAAACTTTCAAAAGATCACGGTTTGCAAGCACTCTGCCGTGTCCTTTTTAATAGCAACGAATTTGTAGTAATAGATTAAACATGAATCCAAACCGACGAGATTTTCTTAACTGGAGCATTCAGGGCACAGGAGCCACTGCTTTCACTAACCTCCTACTGAAAGATCAAGCTCAGGCATCTGGCACTTCACTAGTGACTCATTATCCTGCCAAGGCCAAAAGAGTCATCCATATCTGTTTGGTAGGTGGAATGAGCCATATCGATTCTTTTGATCCAAAGCCTCATCTAACAAAAAATCATGGTAAGGAAGCACAACTTTCCGAAAAACCGGACATATTTTTTGGTCGTGTAGGGCCATTGCGTAGAGCCGATTGGGAATTCAAAGCAAGAGGAAAGAGTGGGCTAATGGTTTCTGAAATGTTTCCGCACATAGCAAAACAAGCTGACAAAATAACTGTCATCCGCTCGATGATAACCCAGTCAGCCAACCACACTCCTGCCTTATTTTTTGAAAACAGCGGTTTCGAATTCAACGGTTACCCTTCAGTTGGCACTTGGGTATCCTACGGTCTAGGGGCAGAGTCTGAATCGCTCCCGTCCTATGTCGTTTTACCTGATGGACGAGGAGATCCTAACGGGGGCGCCTCGAACTGGTCCAATGGTTTCCTCCCTGCTCAGTACCAAGGTGTCCGATTTGGAAAAGGAGAAAATCCAATCAGAGACCTTTTCCCTGCAAGAGAAATTTCTGACAATGAAGAACTCCAGTCGCGAGAATTACTCAATCATCTGAACAAGAAACATCAGGATAATACCCAAATACATGACCTACTTGAAGCTAGAATCCGAAGTTATGAACTGGCAGCGAAAATGCAACTCTCCGTACCAGAGGTAACGGACCTTGGCGGTGAGACTGAACAAACCAAGGAAATGTATGGGATAGGAAAGGAACCGACGGACGACTGTGGAAGAAGATGCCTTCTTGGCCGAAGGCTCCTGGAACAGGGTGTCCGGTTTGTACAAATTTTTTCAGGAGGACCAATAGGAGGAAATCCAAGAGCGAGCTGGGACGCTCATGAGAACGTGAAAGAAAATCATGGTCAGGAAGCTGCGAGAATTGACAAACCTATTGGGGCACTTCTAGCGGATTTGGATCGTCGGGGAATGCTCGATGAAACACTTGTTCTCTTCACGACCGAGTTCGGAAGAACCCCATTCGCACAGTCAGATAAAGGCAAAGTTGGCCCCGGAAGAGATCATAACAAGGGAGGTTTCTCAATATGGATGGCAGGTGCAGGGCTCAAGCCGGGGATCAGTCATGGTGTAACTGATGAGATTGGATGGAAGACCGCAGAGGACCCCGTGACATGGCACGATTTTCATGCCACAGTCATGCATTTACTGGGAATGAATCATGAAGATTTGACTTTCTATCATAACGGCATTGAGCGGCGATTGACTAACGTTCACGGCAATCTGATCGGTGAGATCCTCACCTAACCATTAATCGACTAGAAAGTTCGCGTTGCCAGTACTCACACGAACTATGCACTTATGAGTACGGACAAAGAAAATCAGGAAAGCCAACCTCTTAATTTGATTGTCAGGGACGAGGACGAATCGGTAAAAGAAACAAGTGCATGTGGACATCGATACAGATTACTAAGCCACGAGGATGAAGGCCTTGCTGCTTGGGCGCATGCCGTAGACATTGATGGTGCTAAGCTCCATTACCATAAAAAATCCACCGAGCTCTATTATGTTCTAGAGGGCCAAGGAACAGTTAGTCTGGATGGAAAGGAAGAGCATGTGAAAAAGGGAACCATAATTCACATTCCTCCCGGTGTCGTCCATGGTGCTAATGGGAAAATGAGGGTCCTAGTCATAGGAATTCCCGACATTGATGACTCGGATATTTACTACGTATAAAAATAAAATTTTCACAAAACCAAATCAACTGACCGTTACATTATTTGATGACAATACACTTGAGAATATTTAGAAGCATTATAAATGCGTCTTTGCTAGCACTCCTATTACTTCAATATTTGCATGCGCAGGTAGATAAGGATGCTTTACCCAAAGTTGAAGAAGGTTTCAAAATCAACTTCTTTGTAAAAGAGCCTCACATTATCAATCCCTCTTCGCTCTGCTTTGATAGAAATGGGCGACTTTACGTAGGAGCAGGCCCGCAGTACCGGCACCCGAAGGAAGATTCACCGACTGATTATATCAAGATTCTCATCGATGCGAATGATGACGGGGTCGCCGAGACAGTGAAGACTTTCGCCGAGGGGCTCAACTGCGTACAGGCAATGGCTTGGAAAGGCAATGAACTGTGGGTAGCCAACGCCCCGGAACTGACTGTGCTGCGCGATACCGATGGGGACGATGTCGCCGACGAGTATCAGGTCATCTACACCGGTCTCAACAACCTGCGCCACAGTGTGCACGGGCTGAACTGGGGCCCCGATGGTTGGCTCTACTTTACCATGGGTAACACCTGGGTGAAGCCGAATGCGCCAAAGCCAATCCGTGACCTGCAGGGCATCAAATCTGATGACAAGACTCAATACCCGATGACGAAGGTCTACACTAGGGACACCTACCCAAAAAGCTATCACCCAATGAACAAGGATGAAAAAGAAGGAGGTATTTTTCGATGCCGTCCGGGTGGGCATGACTTGGAGCTTTTCGCTCGAGGCATGCGTAATCCATGGGATATGTGTATGGATAGCGGCTTTAATTGGTTAGCTACTGATAATGATCCTGGCCGTCCGGGAGAGAGAATTTTTATGCCAATTCGTCACGGCCACTACTCTATGCGCCACCCCTGGAAGTTCGATTGGATCGGTAAGCACATCGCCATTGCCCCATCCTCAGATTTATTTCCAAGTGTAAGCGGCTCAGGTACAGGAGTAGCTTTTTATACTTCAGACCACTTCCCTAAAAAATACCAAAACAAGTACCTAATTGCTGACTGGACCAACAACTGCATATTTCTCTACAATTCCAAATGGGTCGGTGCATTACAAGTGCCTTCGGAAACAAAACGGAAGATTGTCGACGGTGGTGCCACCTTAGGAGGCGACTTGGGTTACAAGGGAGCCAAGGGTCGTTCCCTTTTCCGCCCGACAGACATTGAGATCGGGCCCGATGGTGCTCTATACATTGCTGGTTGGGGATCCGTTTATGGGACTGAGTATGTTCCAAACAAAAAGTGGACGCCTGAGGAAAACGCGAAATATCAGGGACGTGTATTTCGACTTACTCATAAAGAGTCAACGCTCATTCCCCGAGCAGCATGGGATACAGCGAAACGAAAAAAGGACATAGGGAACTGGAGCTTCGCGGAACTGATTGAGGATCTCGGGTCCAACGTCCACGTCTGGCGGGTTCACTCACAGGACGAGCTCATACGCCGAGGCCCTGGTGCAAGTAATGACCTACTCAGAGTAATAAAGTCTGGAATGTTAACCGAAACCCAAGCGACTTGGGCAATGTGGGCAATGGGTAATATTGAAAAAAGTAAGGATAGAAACCATGAACATAAAAGTAACATTGAGCAACTTGCCAGTGATCAATGGGAAATCACAAAGAAAGCCACGGACAATGCAGACAGACTATATAAGTTAAATATTCGAATACAGGCCACACGCATAATCGGCGAGAACAAAGTCACCTCTGCTGCTCCACTACTAATCAAGCTGCTTGAAGATCAAGAACCACGTATCAGATTGGCAGCAATGGGGTCCCTTGACCTGATAGGCTGGGGAAATAAAAGTAAAGCCATTCTTGATGCCGTTTCATACGAAACTGAACGAGTGACCTATTACACCAACTGGCAGGTCATGCGACGCCAAATGCTCAAAGAAAAACGCTACGAATTATTGAAAGACGAGCGGTTTGGTATTCGCCGAATGGCTGCATTAGGCCTTATGGAAGAGGGGGATCGTGAATTACAGCAGCGGGCAGACGAGTTCCTTGGCAATGCCTTAGCTGAGGGAGGGGATCTATCAAAAATCCTGACTGTATCCGCGAGTGAAGAACATTTCCGTGATTCCACTCAAATTCAGTTCAATTCGGCAAATCCTGGAGACATTCACTACACTCTCGATGGTTCTGAGCCCACTACTAAAAACTCCCTCAAAGCTAATAAGGAATTGCTGTTGACTACGAGCGCAACGCTTAAAGCAGCCGTATTTAAGGATGGGAGCAGAATATCCGAAGTTGAGACATTAGAACTTCACAAGATCAGCAACTCCGAATGGCAAGATCGCCTCTTCGTGCGCGGCATCAGCGGTAAAGGCTCAGCAGATTCCTACCAAGCGCAACTTAACGGCCTGCAACGAGGGACTCTGGTCTATGCCGATCGTAACTATACCTTTACAGAGATCCCCGAACAGCTAGCTGGAGCCACTCACCTTCGCACTCATAACGATGACAAAAGCAACACAGAGCCAGAATTTCTACAATTCGATATTAATTTGCCAGCTACTCTCCATCTTGCCTATGACGGTCGCGCCACTCCATCAAAAGCGCTCGTGGCAGGCATGGAGAAAACCTCTATGACAGTACGCATGAGCAACGGCGAATCCTTTCCAGTCTATCGTCGCACGGTTCAGGCCGGCAAGGTGATGCTCGGTGGCAACAAGCTTTCTGGGGCCGATGGCGAATCCATGTATCAGGTTTTCCTCACCAAGACAGGCCTCCGGAAGACCAACATAACAGCGGCTACTCATGCAATGACCGAAGCCAACCTCAAGCACGGAGAAGAAATTTTCTTTGGACGCGGCACCTGCTTTGCCTGTCATCAAGTGAAAGGAAAAGGTGTTCCAATTGGACCTGACATGAATGGAATTAACAAACGGCGCGACGCGGAATATATCATTCGCTCTATCCTTCTTCCTGACGAATACATCGTTGAAGGATTTCAGCAAACGAGTCTAGAAATGAACGATGGCCGCAAACTATTTGGGATGATCCAAGAAGAAACAGAACAGACAGTTAAAATTTATCTCCTAACAGGTCAAAAAATATCTGTGGACACCAAAGACATTAGGAAAAGAAGCGATGCTAAAAATTCAAGCATGCCTAGCAACTTCTCTCACACACTCAGCGCTCAAGACGTGGCAGACGTTACGGCCTGGATTATGCAGCTGAAGTAAAAATGAGATCGACAAAAATGAGATCAGAGTGTTTGTTAGTGTAATGCAGTTGCCTTCGCAGCTAATATTTTTGTTTCTTTTAATAGCATTAAACTTTAAGTGCTTAGGAAAAGCACAGGAAGAATTTATCTATTTCGAAAAAGAAATCAGGCCCATCCTAAAAGAGGCATGCTTCCATTGTCATGGAGAAGATAATGTTAAAAAGGGGGATCTGGATCTTCGCCTAGTTCGGTTAATGATTGAAGGTGGCAAATCAGGATCGGCTTTGCATCCAAAAAAGCCTGATCAGAGTCTGTTATGGAAAAATATTTCCACTGATAGAATGCCTAAAGGGGAAAACAAACTCTCGACTGAGCAAAAAGAAAAGATCCTAAAATGGATTGAACAAGGGTCCAAAACAGTTAGACCCGAACCCGCAAATGTTGAAGAAGCTCGATACACTCAGGAAGAGTTAAGTCACTGGGCATTTCAACCAATCAAACGAACCAATCCACCCACAGAAGAAAACAATCCTATAGATTCATTTATTATCGCAAAGCTTCAATCACATGGGCTGAATATTTCAGCACCTGCACAACGAGAAACACTTATAAGAAGACTCAGCTATGACCTAACTGGACTCCCCCCCACGCCAGAACAAATAGAAATTTTCATTCAGGGAGGCGATGGGGCCTATGATCGGCTAGTTGAAGAACTATTATCATCACCGCAGTACGGAGTTCGGTGGGCCCGGCACTGGCTAGATGTGGCAGGATTTGCGGAGACCGAAGGTGCCGGTCTACAAGATGCGAAGAGGCCGCACGCATGGCGTTACAGGGACTATGTTATTAATTCATTCAACGCAAACAAACCGATCGATCAATTCATTGTTGAACAATTGGCCGGAGACGAACTGATCAACGGTTCGATTGACAAGAACAATCCTAAGCACCTTGAATTTCTCTCAGCTACAAGTTTTCTTAGAATGGCACCAGACACAACACAAAGAAATAATACTCTCGCTGAGCGTAATAATGCAATTGCCGAAACTCTGAAGATTGTGAGCCAAAGCCTGCTCGGCCTGACAATAGGTTGTGCCCAATGTCATGATCACAAATATGACCCGATCAGCATTGATGATTATTACCGTTTCAGAGCAATTTTTGATCCGGCCTTTCCATTAAACCAATGGCAGACTCCAAATTCGAGGCTCATTGATATAACGAATAAAGAAGTTATGGATGAGCGCGCCAAAATAGAATCTGAGGCAAAAGCGCTGGAAGATGACCTGATTTCAAGGCGCAATGCTCACTGCAAAAAAATACAAGACCTTAAGCTAGAGACAGTACCTGAAGAAGAACGGGATGCTACTCGGCAAGCGGTGCTAACAAAACCGGAGAACCGTAATGAAAAACAAAAAGCTCTTCTACTCAAGCATCCAATGGTAAAGCCTGTAAATTTTATCGTGGGACTACTAGTGGAATATGATGGTAAAGCATTCGCAAAATTTAAAGAAGAACAGAAAAAAGTTGATGCGGTCCGTAATAAAAAACCGCCGCTAAGTCTAATTAGAGCAACTATTGAATCTAAAAACTTACAGCCAGTCAGTAGGATCTTTTTTAGAGGTAATCCTGAAAGCCCCAAAGAAGTAGTCACGCCTTCAGAAATAATTGCTCTTAAACAACATCGTAAGGAACTCATAGTTCCGGAAAATGATGACCAATTAATAACTACAGGAAGAAGGTTAAACTATGCGAAACAGTTAACTGATGGATCCCATCCAATGACGGCCAGAGTATTTGTGAACAGAATATGGATGCATCACTTCGGAAATGGCATTGTTCGCAACAGAGGGGACTTTGGTATTGCAGGTGAAAAACCTATCCACCAAGATCTGCTCGACTGGCTCGCGGAGGACTTTGTAATGCACGGATGGGATCTTAAACGGTTGCATAAAATAATTGTCTCATCAGAAACCTACAAACAGTCTTCGACCAGAAGGCCGGACATTGAAAAGATTGATCCTGACAATCATCTGTTTGCTCGAAGCAATATGAAAAGACTCGAAGCGGAAGCCATCAGAGACTCCTTACTGATGATTAGCGGAAAACTGGACCCTTCAATTGGAGGCCCTTCAATTCCCGTCACTGAAAATAATGAAGGGAAACCGGTCCTGAGCGGTGAAAATGGAAGGCGCAGCATTTTTGTTCAAGTCCAGAGAAGGCTTCCCTTGAACATTTTAGCAACTTTTGATCAACCAGTCATGACACCAAATTGCAACAAGAGAAAACATACGACAGTAGCAACGCAAGCTCTCTGGTTCATGAATGACAATGAATCACTTAAGATCTCGGAGGCATTGGCAAAATCCATAATGACTGAGTCAACGGATCTTACAAAGCAAATGAATCAGTTATTCATAAAGCTCTTTGCAAAAAAACCAACGCCGGAAGAACTCCATTCATGCATAGATTACTTCCATGACCAATCTGAGAGATTAGCAAAACAAAATGCTGAAAAGAATCCTGATCATTTAGCCATGGCATCTCTTTGTCAGGCACTGTTTGCTTCTAACCGTTTTTTATTTGTAGATTAAAAGAATCATGGATTTCCGATACATCAGCCGAAGGCACTGGTTAAGAAAAAGTTCTTTTAGTCTGGGAAGCATTGCTTTCCCCTGGCTCCTTGGACATGAGGGACTATTGGCTGAAAATACAAAAACAGGACCCCTCAAACCAGAACTGAATCCAACCAGTCACGATCTTAATCCAAAGACACCTCCAGCAAATCCGAAAGCGCGAGCAATGATTTCTATGTATATGCTCGGAGGACCAAGCCAGATCGATCTATTCGATCCAAAGCCAGAACTGGTTCGGCTCAATGGCCAACAATTCCAAGGGCACCTTAAATTTGATAATGCAGCACAGGCTAGCCGTGAAATCATGGGGCCAGGATGGAAGTTCAGTCGACACGGCCAAAGCGGCATGGAAATTTCAGAGCTCCTGCCTCATCTCGGTACAATAGCCGACGAAATCACACTGATCCGGTCCATGAGAACCAGTTCAAATAATCATGTCCCATCCAATTTTGCTCTGACTACAGGAAAACCAGTGCATGGAAGGCCGGTACTCGGCAGTTGGCTCCTCAAGGCCCTCGGAAGTGAAACACAGGATCTGCCGGCCTATGTCGCTCTGACCGATCCGAGAGGCCTGCCACAAGAAGGAAGTGAAAACTGGAGCCAGGGAAAATTACCAGCAATCTATCAAGGAACTGTGGTCCGCCCCACTGATCCGAGAATCTTTAACCTGAATGCTGCCCCACACCTCAAAGGTATTCCTCAGAAGGCTCAACTTGATTTTCTTGAAAATTTTAATCGTATGCACCTTCAAAATCATCCAAATGAAACTGAGCTTGAAGCAAGGCTAGCCAGCTACGGTTTGGCCGCAAGAATGCAGGAATCAGCGAAAGAAGCGTTCGATATCTCAGGTGAATCTGCAGCGATTAAAGCCATGTACGGTATCGATAATAAAAGGACATCAGATTATGGGACGCGGTGCCTGATCGCTCGCCGCTTAGTCGAGCGAGGTGTGCGGTTCGTTCAGATCTTTTGTGCGGGTCAGAACTGGGATCATCACGGCTCCATTAAGACTTCCCTCCCAGACCGGTGCGGAGAAATTGATCAGCCAGCCACTGCACTGATAAAAGACTTAAAACAAAGAGGATTACTTGATAGCACAATCGTCCACTGGGGCGGTGAGATGGGTCGTCTCCCAGTCATTCAATTCCGTAATGGCCTAAGTGACAGGAATGCCGTTGGCAGAGATCATAACACTTACGGCTTCAGTCAATGGGTCGCTGGTGGAGGATTTCGTAAGGGATACACTCACGGTTTAACAGACGAATTCTCTCACCATGCAATCGATGGGGTTGTTAATCATTACGACTGGCTAGCCACCATACTTCACCTGTTCGGACTCAATCATAAAGAACTTAAGTTTCGGAGCGGCCAGAGAGACATCAGGCTCGTCGAAGAGAGCCATGCCAGAGTCGTGCATGAGCTGCTCTCATAGGAAATATATATTTCCTGATTGATGCAGAGCCCCATTCGATCGGGATCTCAATACCGACAGATTATCGAGTTCCGTTCTGGCTTGAAAATAATAACTACGCAAAGGTCCTTTTAAGGGAGTCCAGGTAATTGCCTCACGCGATAATAGAGACTATTGGCATTGTCAGTTGGATTAGTAAACGTCGTCCGTTTCCCTTCCGATAAAATGCTGTCATCTACTTCTTCCCAATTCTTAAGGTCCGTTGAAGAATCTACAGCATAGAATGCTCCCTCGACTGAATTCCAAGTGAACTTAAACATCTGATCATTGGTATAATTGATCTCTATAATTTCAAATGGAATCACTGCCGGTGCATCATACGGCAATACCTGTAAGACTCGAATGTTATCAACTATAACAAAAACGTCTCCAGGAGGGTCAAGCGGGACCTGAGTAGCGCGTCCAATAATTAAATTTATTGGCTCAATACCAGTACGTTTATAATCAACCTCTAAGGTCCCCTCCAATGGGTTTCCCCCGAACCACTGATCCCTTTGATGCCAGCCACCAGAATCCGGTTCCTGCAAGACCATAAAGACCTGGTTGATTCCCGAATCAATCACTTTGAAGTCCATCCGTAGCGTTAGCCCCGCATCAATTGCAGAGTTATCATAGTTATTGAGCACAGCACCATTTGCCCAACCTCCTTCAGAAAATGTGAATTTCAGACTCGCGTTTCCACCTCCATTGATCACTTCTTCAGGATCTGTCGTCACTTCAATTTCAGTAAATGCACTGTTATCAGAAAATTCCCAACCCTGGGACGTCTCGTCCTCAAAATCCAATAACATTGTCTCGGCAATCCCACCGGTCCTCACCAAACGAATATTGTCAATATAGAAAGTCACTGGCTCGTTGATGACGTTGGCGTCGTAGTTGACGTAAAAATTAAATACATAGGGCCCGGTCTGTGGAACCTGCCAGGTTGATAATGGCTTCGACACTCTGAAAATCGAATCACCATCTGCAGGTGACCAATTTGTCAGCTTTTCAACTGGCTGAACCCACCCTCCGTTGCTGATCGCCAAGTGTGTTTGAAACCAATTTGGGTTGGCTGGCATCTTGTCGATCAGGAAAGTAACGTCATACTCCAATAAAAAAAACTCCGGCCCAATCGTCATCGCATACTCAAGCGCACTCGACGCTTCGGTATCTATATTCCAAGATCCTCGTGCAGGTTGGTTCCAGCCCTTAGCGTCCTGAGTTATCGCTAAACTATGACTGCCATGAGTTACTCCAATGGTGCTCTGTTCCACTGAAGAAGAGATAGTTGAGTCCGGACTGACCGCCCATCCATCTAATGTTTCCTCATCTTCGAAACTAGCAAGTATCGCATCACCGTCATTGGCTGCCGAATTTCCGCATAGCAGTAAAATGGAGACAAGGCTCACGATTAAAAAATTCGAGAGGTTAATTGATTCAATTTTTTGTGTCATTAAAATTAAGTGGGGTGGCTCATTTTCCATTTTCGACTCTATCCGGCAATCAAAATCGGTTCTTTCTAGCTTTTAAAAAAGAGCTGAGGATTCACTCGGAAGCCCTCCTTAACTTTTTCAAGCGATCTAGGATCTTCTGTTCTAAATCCACTGCAAACCATCGCTTTGATCCTTGTCCGGTTGAAGTTACAGAAATCTTCACATTGGAAATTTCTTGATCATCAGGTCTCAGAACATGCAGGAAAAAGAAGCCGCCAGAATCAAGTGAGGATGACCAGGTAGGCAAATAAATAAGTTCGATACTCTTATCTGATGATGACCATATGGCAGGACTAGTAGTAACATCAAATTGGATAGGATCCTTTCCATTGATAAGCATCCTGAACCCACCCGTTTCAGGCTCGGTCTTCCAGCCAAGGCCACCCAAGAAACACAAAGTCATAGTTTCTTTACGTTTCGTTTTGTTGAAAGGAAAATTCCATGAAATTCGGACTCCTTTCTCAGATTGGCGAATAAACGTTCTTTCAACAAAATCCCCTGAAAAATTATGCCATTCAGTCCTCTGACCCTGTCCACTTATCATCGTCGCATCAACTGGTACAGTCGATCGAATGCATTCTAGGACCTTTTCCAAAATCACCTTATCTTTTTCAGACTTAGGCTCCTTCAGCCAAGATGCAATGCGCTTAAAAGTAGCTGGCTCAGAACTAGGAAAACTATGAAATGGGGCAATTTCCTGATCTTTCTTAGCTCCAAAATCATTTTTAAGTAAGTCCGTCACGGCGCTCACCACAGTATCTTCTACTTCCGGTAAGTATGGGCCCGGCAAGCCATAATAGACTTGTGAAAATTCAGCCTCATAGCCTCCTTCCTTTAAGACTCTTTTGGAGGGTATATAACCAGGCATATCATTTGACCAGGCGCTTATCCATAACCTTTTCCAATCCAATTCACGGTTAAGTCGTACGGAATAATCAACCACGACTTCACCTGCAAGGAAAACCATTGCTAGTTGATCACCGAATTTCCAGGACTGTATGGGATAATCTACTTTGGAAGAGATTTTACCATTAGAATCAAGCTGCCTGAGCATTTCCTTGGCAAGTTCTCCATGGAAATTACCTGCATTTTTCTGAGCCTCCCAATGCTTCCTAGGCGAAGGTTCAATCAACGGCAATTTCGCGGTGGAGCCAGTCACCGAAGTTACACCCGGCAAAGGAATCAATTCTTTCTCTAATAGATTCTTTACT
>JASLJT010000184.1:0-11058 GCA_030747955.1 Verrucomicrobiales bacterium
TCCTTTGATGGGGCCCTAGGCCCTCTAAGAGAATGGATAGAGAAAGAGCCAGGGGTTACTCTTTCAGGACTACATATTTATGACGGTCACTTGCACCAACCAGAACTAAAAAAACGCAGAGATGGAGTCATTAAAATCAATAATTCCATTAATAATTATATCGGCAAAAACTCAGTTCCTGAAATCGTTGTTGGAGGATCTCCGACTTTTGGACTGTGGGCAGAATTAACTGACTGGAAATTGAGCCCAGGCACTGTTTTACTCTGGGACGCTGGCTACGCTAGAGCATTCCAGGATCTTGATTTCAGTATCGCATCCTGCCTCCTTACCCGAGTCATTAGTAGACCAGAAAAAAATCTCATCTGTGTGGACCTGGGTCATAAATCGGTCGCTGCCGAGAACCCCCTGCATGATCGTGTCTTTTTCCCCGATCTCAATGACTATGAAATAATCGGACAAAGTGAAGAACATTTAGTCATTAAAACAAATCATTCAGAAAAGTATAGCCCAGGGCATTTGTTGCTAGGCTTTCCCAAGCATATATGCCCTACCGTTGCCCTACACAGTCATGTCAGCGTGTTACATGACAATATTGCATCAACTGAGACCTGGGAAGTGAATGCCAGAAATCGGATCTAAAATTACAGGATTTGATTATTCAATTAATTCAATAATCAATTCAATTTCAACTGCGATGTTTCCGGGAAGTGCATTAGTTGCAATAGCACTACGGGCGCCAATGCCGCGGTCCTCACCAAAGACATCCGCCATTAACTCGCTGAATCCGTTAATCACTTGAGGCTGCTGACAGAAATCATTAGTTGAATTGACCAGAGCCAAGGCCTTAACTATTCGACTCACTTTATTTAGATCACCTAATTGATCCTTCATTGTTCTCAGAAGTGCGAGCCCAACCTGCCTAGCCGCTTCTTTACCTTCAGTTAAATTAAGATCCTCACCGACTCGGCCTGTAATATATTTATCATCACCGAGGTACGGACCATGTCCTGACAAGTAACCAATGTTGCCGGTAATTACTAAGGGTTTATAGATTCCACCAGGTGGAACTGATGGCGGAAGCGTTAATTCTAACTCTTGAATTCTTGATTCTGCACTCATAAAATTCTTTTTATGTTATAGCTTTACGAGCCTCTCTTTTTCTTTCCACGGCAGAAAGGACACGCTTCCTCAACCTAACGTTCTCTGGTGTAGCTTCAACTAATTCATCAGTAGTAATATATTCAATTGCTCTTTCCAATGAAAATTTAAGCGGAGGAGAGAGTTGTATCCCTTTACCATCTCCGGTCGATCTATGATTAGTTAGATGCTTTTCTTTTGTTGGGTTCACAATAAGATCGTCCGACCTTGGATTCTCTCCAACGATCTGCCCCTCATAAACATTCTCTCCCGCTCCTATAAATAATTTTCCTCTAGATTCGAGCGCATCAAGAGAATAAGCCATCGCCACACCTGTTTCCATAGAAACTAATGTGCCAGATGACCTACCAGCAATCTCACCAACTTTAGGAGCATATTCTTTGAAGAGATGAGACATTATTCCATGACCACTAGTCATATTTAAAAGTTCAAATTCAAATCCTATTAATCCTCTGGTCGGTATCTTGGATTCTATCATCGACCCTGAACCTGAAGCCGTCATATTAACAATTTCCGCCCTCCTAGAGGCTAAACTTTTCATAACACCACTCACATATTGTTCGGGAACTTCAATGTATAGGGTCTCAAATGGTTCAACTACGACATCATTCTGGTCGCGTTTAGTTATAACCATTGGTCGAGAAACTAGAACTTCATAACCTTCTCTTCTCATCTCCTCAACGAGGACTGCTATCTGCATCGCTCCTCGTGCTGAAACATTAAATACACCTGCCCTATCGCTATCAGTTACTTCTATAGAAATATTTGTTTTAGTTTCTCTAATCAACCTATCTCTGACTTGCCTAGACGTTACATACTTTCCTTCTTTGCCAGCAAAAGGTGAATCATTAACAGAAAACTGCATCCGCACTGTCGGTGGATCAATTTCAACAAAAGGAATAGATTCTGAATTCTCATCGGCACTTAGAGTTTCTCCAATATCAACATCTTCGAATCCTGAAAGACCAATGATATTCCCTGCTTCCCCTACGGTAGAATCCTGAGACCCTGTAACACCACTATATTCAAATACTTTAGTAATCTTCACAGAAGTGCGTTTTCCATCACTACTAATTCTCCAAATTTTATCCCCTTTGGCAATTTTGCCAGAAAGAACCTTACCAATCGCAACGCGTCCAACATAATCATCCCAATCAATATTGCTGGCTAGCATTCTGAATGGACTATCAACATCAATTTGAGGACCATCGATACGATCTACTATAGTTTCTAATAATGGTCGGACACCATCTTTCTGATCGTTAAGGTCAGTAACAAAGTATCCCTCTTTTGCGCTTCCATATAAAAAGGGTGCTTCGAATTGACTTTCATTTGCCTCCAACTCAAGAAAAAGCTCCAACGTATTGTCATGAACAGCAGAGGGATTTGCATGATCCCTATCCACTTTATTAACAACAACAATCGGAGCCAAACCCTGAGCCAATGCTTTTCTTAAAACGAAGCGGGTCTGCGCTTGTGGTCCCTCCGCTGCATCGACAAGCAATAAAACACCGTCCACCATCTTCATGACCCTCTCCACTTCACCTCCAAAATCAGCATGCCCCGGAGTATCAACAATATTTATTGTGTGACCTTCCCAATGAATGGCCGTATTTTTAGCCTTAATCGTAATGCCCCTCTCGCGCTCCTGATCCATAGAATCCATTGCTCTTTCCTCCACTTCCTGATTGTCCCGGTAAACACCACCCGCTTGTAACAACAGATCAACTAGAGTCGTTTTACCATGATCGACGTGAGCTATGATAGCAATGTTACGAATATTCTGAGCTCTCATTTAATAAGGGAAAACGTTTAACAGCGAGCGCCACTTAGCCTGAAACAAGCGAACCGTCAATTGATAGTGTCCTAATTGAGCAAAAGAATTATTAATTAAAAGTCAAAGTCGTATTGAATTTTACTGACACTTTCATTTGCTTAAAGCATCTTTTCACCAATAAAATTCCATTAAATGCAAAAGAAAATCATCCTATCACTACTGGCAACATGCGCATCCCTATTATCTGCAGAGGCTAAGAGACCAAATATTCTGTTTATTTTTTCTGACGATCATGCTGAGGCAGCAATTTCAGCTTATGGCAGTCATTTAGCAAAAAGCGCGCCGACCCCTAACCTCGATCGCATAGCTAAAGAAGGAGCAATATTTAAAAATAGCTTCTGTGCAAATTCGATTTGCGGCCCTTCACGTGCATGCATTCTGACCGGACTCCATTCCCATGCTAACGGGTTCCTTGATAACAATCATTCTCGTTTCGATGGGACTCAAACCACATTCCCACAATTGATTCAGAGAAAGGGATACCAGACAGCTATGATAGGAAAATGGCATCTGGTAAGTAATCCTACAGGATTTAATTACTGGGAAATCCTACCTGGTCAAGGAGCCTATTATAATCCGGATTTTATACAGATGGATAATTCCCGTAAGCGTTATCAAGGATACTGTACCGATATCATCACCGACCTAGCATTAAAATGGCTTAAAGAAGAACGAGAAAAAGACAAGCCATTTGTCCTAATGTGTCAACACAAAGCACCTCACCGGAACTGGGCACCGGCGCCACGTCATTTGAATTTATTTGATGATATCCAAATGCCCGAACCTGACACTCTATTTGACCGGTACGAAGGGAACCGCTCCAAGACCCTGAAAGAACACGAGATGGGAATCAAAGATCATATGTATTGGGGACACGATATGAAATTTCACGGCAAAGAATCAATGTTCCCAGAACATTTCCTGAGCGGGATTATCAATCGTCAATACGAACGCATGAACGATTCGCAAAAAAAACAATGGGACGCAGCCTATGAACCCAAAAATAAGAAACTCATTAATGATATAAGGAGTGGAAACCTTAAGGGAAAGGAAATTACTCAATGGAAATATCAGAGATATATTAAGGACTACCTGCGATGCATAAAGGCCGTTGACGAAAACGTTGGCCGTTTACTAAAGTATCTTGATAAGAGTGGATTAGCAGAAGACACTATCGTCATTTATTCTTCAGACCAAGGGTTCTATCTCGGAGAACACGGATGGTATGATAAGCGGTGGATGTTTGAAGAATCTCTAGCAATGCCATTTCTTATCCGTTGGCCAGGAGTAATTCCTGCAGGCGTAGAGTCTAAAACTCTGATTCAAAATATTGATTATGCTCCAACTTTTCTTGAACTGGCCGGAGCAAAGATTCCAAAAAAAATGCATGGAAGAAGCCTCGTCCCCGCTTTCAAAGACACATCCAAGTCTCCTCTAGGATGGAGAGAAAGTATCTATTACTCCTATTATGGTGAAAGAACACACCAAGTCGCAAAACATGATGGAATTAGAACTGAGCAGCACAAGCTCATTCACTTCCCTACTACAGGAGAATGGAACCTTTATGATCTTAAGAAAGACCCTAAAGAAATGCAATCAGTTCACCAAGAATCTGATTACGCCTCCATTCTCCAATCACTAAAGAAACTTTACACCAAGGAAAAAAAGAAATTTGGAGTAAATAGCGCCACGGTTCCTCGCCCAAAACTGGACCAGCAATGGTGGAAAAACCGCCACAGAGAAAAGGTAAAACTCGCCAACAAAGGTGGCTACGACCTATTATTTATTGGCGACTCAATTACGCATGGATGGGAAAATAACGGGAAGACCATTTTTGAAAAGTTCTACTCGCACAGAAAAACTCTTAACCTTGGATTTTCAGGGGACAGGACTGAGCACGTTTTATGGAGGCTATTAAATGGTGAATTGTCAGAAAAATTACAACCTAGATTAGCGACGATCATGATAGGGACTAATAATACCGGACAAGTTATGCAAGAATCTGATGAGACAGCATCTGGCATTAAGGCAATTGTCGACCTGCTCCAAGACCGTCGTCCTGAGATGAAAATTCTACTGCTAGGCGTCTTTCCAAGATCAACTAATCCAAATGACCCTCAACGAATCAGGAACCAAGAAGTTAATAATAAAATTAAGGGGCTCGCTGATTCAAAAAATATCCACTACTTAGACATTTCAGATAAGTTTCTAAACAAAGACGGGAAATTACCTAAAGACATAATGCCTGATGCGTTACATCCAAATTCTAAAGGATATGAGATATGGGCAAACAGTATCGAAAATAAAATCTGCGAAATCGGAGGTTGGAGTAAGGTAAAAGATTAACTAGTTTATCAACCGTTAATCCTCTGGGGTTAATCCAATGATTATTTCCCAGTTAGCTGCAAATTCTCTAGCCTTAGATTGCTTAATTGGCAAAAAGTTAACCGACGTTAATTTCTGACCAGTTTTCCCGAGGCGCTTATATATAAAATCTTTATCATTACGTTTATCGCCCTGGATATAACACTGAGAGGTAAGCATCCTCTTGCCTTTTATACTAACAGCCACATGAATGTGAGGTGCGCGACCTGGATACGTGACAGGTTTCACGGTACGGAAATAATAGCGACCCTTAGAGTCAGTCAGAAATCTCCCATACCCTTGGAAATTTTCATCTCTCCCTTCACGATCATCTTTTGTGTGAAGATACACGCCCTTAGCACCAACTTGCCAGATCTCTACTAACGCATTACGAACAAGTTCTCCTTTTACATTTTTAACCACACCGGTCAGGTGAGTCACTTCACCAACTGCGGGATTCAATGAATCACCTATGATGAGCAAATCATTATCTGTATCAAGAGGCATCTTGTCTGGATAGAAAGGACCTTCAGTCTGTCTCGGGGTCGGCTCCGTTAAAGCTTCTGCAAATAACCCCGGAGCCAAAAACGCACTTGCACCAAGGCCTAACCCGTAAAGCATTTTCCTTCTGTCCCAATAACCTATTTGTAGCGGATCGTTATCTTTCATTATGACTAAGCTATATCCGTATTTTATTAACTATAAATGAAATATAATTAATCTTTATTGCCTATTATCTTGTTCCCGATCGCCACTAGTAAGAAATTTCTTTGTCGTTGCAATGATAAAAGAAAATAGAGATACTTATGAAACTAACATAAATTAAAATGAAAATATTTAGTTATATTATTCTTAGTTTTCTGACCATTTTTTTAATCTCATGTCAGACAAACAAAAGACCATATCCTTCAGCATACTATCAGTGTGAGAAATGCGGAGAAGCTTTTGAAATATCAAAATCCATAGATGAAAATAATCTTTCTTGCCCGGACAAATCCTGTGAAGGAAAAGTCCAAAAAATTGCTAGTTACAAAAGGTATGGGTCAGGCCTTAATACTAGATATGGGTACAGTGATCCATGGGAAGTTGGCTACTCAGGGCCGTATGTCGGAAGCCGCGGTTTCTTAGGCGTGGGTTTTCATGGAGGGGGCCATCACCACCATTACTATCATGATGATCGACATTCTAAATCAGGTTATAAAAAATCAAATCGCCCTCCCGCAAGAAGAATAGTTAATTCAGACAAATCCAGTAGCAACTCAGCACCAATGAAAAGGATCCACTCAGGATCCAGCTCAAGCAATACTCCAAGCAGCAGTTCCAGAAGCCCCTCAAGGAGCATCCCTAGCAGAAGCTCAAGTGGAGGCTCTAGTAACAGTTCGAGGAGCCCCTCAAGAAGCATTCCCAGCAAAAGCTCAAGCAGTAGTTCTAAAGGAAGTTCAGGTCGACGTATTAATAATTAATAAGATAAATTAACTTTCGACGATTTTCTCTATTTTATTATTAGAATCAACGAAGGCTGTCTTTGCCTTCAGCGGTTGATCTGTAATCTCAAAACCAATTATAATAATTAATTCCCCCTCATTAATGAGTCTGGCCGCAGCTCCATTGACGCATATAATTCCCGATCCTCGCTCACCTCTTAATGTGTAAGTTTCAAGGCGGGCACCAGTGTTAATGCTCGCAACTAATACCTTCTCACCTGCCCACAACCCAACTGCATCTAACAGATCTTCATCAATTGTAATGCTGCCAATATATTCAGGATTGGCCTCCGTAACTTTAGCTCTATGAATTTTTGATCTGAGGACTTGTCTCATATTTTCTAGAAATACGCGCCGAAATTAGCAGGGGTACGAAATAAATCAAGGGGACCAAACATTTAAAGAAATTATTAATCTCTCAACTAAGAAACATTAATTTCAAATTCTTGAATCCTGCCCCAAGAACCAAAACCATCTTCCTTCTTCTTTCCCTGACTTTTACCTCCACCAATATAGAATTTAGTTCCATCTTCGCTGAAAATAACATCACTGCATCGGATTCCAGAATTCTGAGAACATAAAACATTTCCCTTTTCAGCATCAAATAGAGCAATGTTCCAGTTACCTTTAAACATCCTCCCCGCCATAACAAAAAAATCACCACTCGGATGAAATGACAAGCTTTCCATGAGACCCTGACCAATTTCACCATCAAGTGCACTGCGATTCCTCTTAGGAGGCATTCCCTGATCTTTCCATAAGAACTCTTCCCAGAGTTGCTTTCCATTGCCAGCAGCAGGATCACGAGTACTACCCATTCCTGCCAAGTAAATCGAGCTGTCATCCGGAGAGAACTCCATTGAGAAAATACCTCCAGTATAGTAATGGCCTTTAATTATTCCCCACCCAGTAAAACTAGGCGTACTCCAACTAGTGTGCATTTTCCCTGAACTTAAATCCCAGACTCGCACCTCCCCCATCAAATTACCCGCTGCTAAATATCGACTATCATTACTAAATGCTAAAGATTGGACAGGAGGAACATGAGAGAACTCATGAATCATTTCTCCTGAACGGGCATTAAACACTTTTATGGAAGGTTCTGTTTCCGAAGATGGTTCGTATTTATATCCACCTACAAGATATTGACCAGTAACAGAACCAATCATTGTTGAATCTGGAGAAACTTTACTTTGCCAGGACCAAAATTTGTGAGCCTTTATCTTTCTTTGCTCTTTTCCAGAGTCAATAGAAGTCCACTTAATATTACCATCATAACCAGCAGAAATAATTGCACCATGGGATACATTAACTCCCGACACGAAGTTATCGTGACTAATTATCTTATCCTTATGACCTTTCTTATCTAAGGAATAAACTCCTCCATCCACACATGCAGCATAAAGCTTTTCATCTGGTCCAAGTACAATTGAAAGACAATGCGAAGGCAGTTTAATTTCTGTCTTTTTCTTTATTTCAACCTTCATACTAAGACCTCCTTTATCGGTTGAATTTTTTCCTCTACCCGATGAAAGGTTGGAAAATTAGGCAGATCATATTCAGCGTGCGGGTCAATTCCTAAAGCGCTAAATATAGTCGCAAAAAGATTCCGCTCATCATAGGGAGAATCCGTAACTTCAATCCCCATCTCATCAGTTGCACCAACTACTGCCCCCCCCTTAACTCCTGCTCCAGCCATCGCAAAACTCCAAGCATTCGGATAATGGTCACGGCCTCGGGCCTGATTAATCCATGGGGTCCTACCAAATTCCCCCATCGCAACAACTAATGTATCATCAAGTAAACCTCGATCCTCAAGGTCATTAACTAATTGATAAATGATGTTATCAAGATCAGGAACGACCATTTGATATATTTCATGATTAAAGACATGAGTGTCCCATGGCATCCCATTCGCTACCATTACAAAAGGAGCACCTTCCTCCACTAAGGACCTGGCGAGTAAAGCATGCTGTCCAAAGGTTCCAGGCCCATACCGTTCTCTGTCCTTCGCAGGCAATCTCTCAAGATCAAACAAATCAGAACAACTCATTAGACCGCGAACACGATCAAAAGTTGCATTGTACGATTCAACGGCTGGACTTTTTATTTCATTTTCAAATTTCTTAGAAAAGAATCTACGCAATTCAGCGCGTGCTTCATGATCCCCATCAGAAATAGAGTCCAACTTCTCCGTGTCAGGAATTTTATATTCCCCCCCTACCCGCACAGGAGCATACTCAGCCCCTAACCAACCTGCCCAATTCCCAGCCTTAAAACCTTTGAACTCATTTCCTTCTGGGCAAGGGTCAAGTAATACGAAATTTGGAATTTTACTTCCCAGTTGACCTAATTGTTGAGCCAACACAGAACCCATCGTCGGACGAACAAACGGAGGCCTTACTTTGTTTCCCCTCTGTAATAAATTAATGGCTTGGGTATGCTCTTTCTGAGCCGTTCTCATTGACCGAACAATAGCTAATTTGTCCGCTATTGAGGAACAAGATGGCATTAATTCAGAAAAATGAACTCCAGGGATTTTGGTAGGCATACTTTTGAAGGGGCCTCCAGTGGGTTTCCCCGGTTTTGGGTCCCAAGTCTCAAACTGAGACGGGCCTCCGCAGAGCCAGAGAAGGATACAATGTTTTTGTTTCCGCTTAGCTATCTCTGCAAATGCAGGAACTGAAAACAGGCCAGACCAACTAAAAGTGGACATTGCCCCTGCAGTAATTCCTTCTAGAAATTTTCTTCTATGAATACCGTGATCAGGCGAACCGCAGTTCTTTATATTATTATCAGCAGCCATCAAATTAACGCTTCATTCTGAACTCGGAACCTGAAACCAAAGCCCAACAAAGTTGATTCAATGAATCTTTCCCTCGTTCTAGAAACTTAGTTCCTTTTTCAATTTCCTCGGTATTCGGCTCTCTTCCAAGGATTAGTTTAAATGATTCTTTTACTTTATTAACGTTAGAAACCTGCTTCTTAATAATTGATAGGGTAATATTATCATCAGAAATGAACAGCTCCTCTATCGTTTTATTATTACTTAGATAGAGAGCCTGTTGAACGGTTGGAGAATAAACTTCAGGAAAAAGATCAGGAAACTTAACTGCAAATTCTCTACGTATTTTTTCTGCATCTATTTTTTTAAATTTCCCATCTGTGTCAGGGAAATGCCCCATCGCTATTAGAACTGATTTAGAAAAGGCCTCAGCAGAGATAGGCTTAACTATATGATAACTAAAAGTTTGAGGGATTGGTTTGATTTTTGCTGAAACATAAGATGATAACTGATAAACGCGACTCATTAAAATCGATCGCATGAGTTGGCGAACATCGTAACCAGATTTTGCAAACTCACGACCCATCCACCGTAATAACTCAGGATGACTCGGAGGATGCGCCGAATCCATTGAATCTACCGGATTCACAATGCCTCTACCTAAGAAAAGGGCCCAAACACGATTCACAAACGATTCAGCAAATGAGGGATTATTATCACTGAAAGCCAACTCAATCAGTTTCTGTCTTCTAGAAAATTTTGGAACAGGAGCGCTATCAATTTTAATTAAATTATACCCCTTCTTATCTTTGTTCTTTTTCCCGAACCATTCCTTAGAAGGAACAGACACATAAAGATCTGAATTATCTCTATGTGATGCATCTATAATTTCCTCAACAGGTTCACTTCCCAAAAGAACTAACTCACTCGCGTAACTCTTTCCACTAAGATCAGCATATTTGGAATGACCTCCAGTAGCACGCTCAGCAACACGCATGCCTTTATTAGTCTGAACATTTACCGATCTACTAAAAAAAGACACCATCCCCCAATAGTGCCGCTGCTCAATTTCAGGAGACACAGGGTGATCATGGCACTGAGCACATTGAATTTGTTTTCCCAACAGAGCAGACATTGTTAATTTAGCCATCTCCGAATGATTGTTTTTTTGCTCAAAGAGGAACCATGAAGCACCCGATTCGACACCATCCTCAGGACGGGATAAAACTAAATCCTTAGCCACAAGTTGCCATGGCCTATTGGTCCTAAATACCCATTCCAAATAATCCAACCAACCATTTTTTTCACGTTCTCCTCGATCCTTTTTCCTTACCGATTCACGCCCAAGAAGAATAGCATTGAATGTTTCTGCCATGTAAGAGAAATGCTCATTCTTCAGGAGAAGCTCATCTATTAGCTTGGTCCTCTTA
>JASLJT010000185.1:0-5371 GCA_030747955.1 Verrucomicrobiales bacterium
ATCAACTACCTTAACAGATGTAATAATGGGAACTAAAAAATTAAATGAGGCTCTCGCAAATGCTAAAAAGCCTCGCCCAGCTGACCCCAAGATAGCTGAACTGGAAGCGGACATCAAAGAAGCTGAAAAACCAATTCCAGAAGACTATAAACTTGCTCAGTTACGGAAGGACGCAGCACTGAGTGAACAACAAAAAAGTCAAAAAAGGCTAACTGCCGCGCAGGACATTGCTTGGGCCATTATTAATACCCCTGCATTCTTATTTAACCGCTAAAAAGACAGCTGAATTAAAAAAATTACCAAATGTTGATCCCTTCATGAAAATCAATGATTTACAAAAAGACTAGCAGTCATATAATTATACTTAAGAAACCAAAACCGTTAACAAATAGAGACGATGTTTAGAATACTAGGTGACCCAGGAAAAGATCTTTGCGACAAGCACCTCAAACCCTCGAGGAGAGACTTTCTCCGAGTCGGGGGAGGAGGAATGATTGGCCTAACCCTAAGTTCAATGCTTGAACTCAAAGCTAAAGCAAACCAAAGCTCATCACCTGGTTGGGGAAAAGCCAAGTCTATCATCATGGTTTACCTTCAGGGCGGACCGAGTCACTTGGACCTATGGGATCCTAAGAAGGACGTTCCTGATAATGTAAGATCAGCTTTCAACACAATTCCAACAAAGATACCGGGTGTTCATTTCACTGAAATACTCCCAGAACTTGCAAAGATTAATGACAAGTTCACCCTCATGCGTGCAGTCAGTTACGAGCCGAACGGACTCTTCAACCATACCGCTGCAATTTATCAGATGATGACCGGATACACGACAGACAAAGTGTCCCCTTCTGGTCAGCTCGAACCACCTTCACCTAAGGACTTCCCTAACTTTGGTTCTAACATCATTCGACTCAAGCCACAGACCGAACCGATGCTCCCATTCGTTATGCTTCCTCGTCCATTACAGGAATCGAATGTCGTTGGAAAGGGAGGAACGGGAGGATTCTTGGGAAGATCCTTTGATCCATACACACTCTACCCTAGCGGTGGAGACATGGACATGCAGAAAATGACCAAAATCAAAATTGATGACCTTCAGTTAAGGCCTGATGTTTTTGCAACTCGACTTCAGAGACGCGCCTCCTTAAGAGAAACAATCTCAAAGAAAATGAATAAGGTCGAAGAAGCCGTTAAGGATTATAAGCTCAATGAGTATTACGATCAGGCCCTCAACCTAATCATCTCAGGAAAAGCTCGTGAAGCTTTTGCTCTAGATCAAGAGCAACTCAAAACCAGAGAAAAGTATGGCAACACTTCATTCGGTGACAGTTGCCTACTCGCAAGAAGACTCGTTGAGGCAGGAACTAAAGTCGTAGAAGTGATATGGCCGAAAGTAGCTAACTCTGATAATCACTCATGGGACCATCATAAAGATCTGACCAAGAGGATGAAGAATCAGTCTGGACCAATGCTGGACAATGGGCTGTCAGGACTCATTTCAGATCTGGATGAACGAGGAATGCTCGATGATACACTCGTCGTAGCCGTCGGTGAATTTGGTCGTAGCCCTCAAAAAGGAGTCAGCACGTCCGGTAACGGAAACAGTGCCGACGGGCGTGATCACTGGCCTTATTGCTACACTGGCCTGATTGCAGGTGCAGGAATTAAGCGCGGTAATGTTCACGGTAAATCAGATAAGACTGGTTCAGCTCCTGTAGAGGATCCAGTCCATCCAACACAGTTGTTAGCGACGATTTATCATGCCTTTGGAATCGATCCTACTTCGATAGTTTATAATCATTTGAATCAGCCCCGTGAGTTGGTCAAAGCCGAAGCAATTACTGAACTTTTTGGATAAAAATTCCAGTAGAAAATAAACATTCACAAAATCCTCAGAGAGGCCAAGAAAGTGAACGATCAAGGCGGCTAGTCGATGTTAACCATCACTGACAGCCGATTCGCTAATAGCCCCTCCTCCTTCGGTCGTCGTGACTTTCTACGCATCGGTAGCCTAGCTGGCTTAACGATGCCGGGACTCCGGGCCGCCGAGTCACAGGCTGCACTGGACAAGAATCTATTCAAGAAAAAATCGATCGTCTTTCTGTTCCTTCAAGGCGGGCCGCCACAAATCGAAACCTTCGATCCTAAAATCGATGTCGCTTCTGACAACCGCAGTTGCACGGGTGAAATCCGCACCAATTTGCCAGGCATCTGGTTCGGCGGAACGTTGCCCAAGTTGGCTCAACGCGCGGACCGCTTGGCCGTAGTGCGTTCGTTCGCCACCAACGACGGGAGCCACAATCCGATGCCTATCCTGACCGGAAAGCATCCGTCAGGAGCAGCGATGAGTGCCTTGTGCGCCCGCGCCACTGGTCCATTCCATCCCCAAAGCGGCTTACCTATGAATACGGTAATCGTTCCCGAAGCGGTAGAGCCCGACCTGAAGCTCGGAACACCGACCCCAACGTTTGGACTTCCAAGGATCGAGACCTCAGTCGCTACTTCAGGGAGCCTCGGCAATGCCTACAAGGGCTTCATCCGTAACGGTAAACCTGAGCAATTGGGTAACTTCGACTTGAACCTGCCGAGGGACCGTTTCACGGATCGTTATCAGCTCCTCGGAGAACTTGATGATCTAAAGCGCGGTCTAGATCGGAGCGGCGAAGTGAATGGAATGAGCCAGATCGAACGCCAGACATATGACCTCCTACTTCGCGGCGTAGCCGATGCGTTCGATCTGTCCAAGGAAGATCCAAAAACCATAGCAAAGTACGACACTAGTCACCTCTTCAACATGTCCGACTACCACAACGGGGGTAAGCACTTTCTTTTCAACGGGAAAAAAAAGTTAGTCGATCAGGAACGCTGGACGAATCTCCTCGGTAAAGAAATGCTTCTGGCCAGGCGATTGTGCGAAGCGGGATGCGGCTTTGTGACCGTAGTCGATTCGAGCTGGGATTTCCATGGGAACGGCGCCAATAATCCGGGAACTCTCGTTGGCATGAACACTTTAGGTGCCCAGATGGATCATGCCGTTTCCGCTTTCCTTGATGATATCGAACAACGCGGTCTGAGCGATCAAATTTTGTTAGTAATCACAGGCGAGATGGGCCGCTCACCAATCAAACGCAACAAGGACGCCGGGACCGATCATCACGGTGACTTGACCCCGCTTCTTTTAGCAGGTGGCGGCTTGAATATGGGACAATCGATCGGTAAATCTGACCGGACCGGTAGCCGTCCGGCTTCCGAACCGTACGGCCCCGAAAACCTACTCGCCACTATAATGCACACTATGTTCGATGCGGATAAACTTCGTGTCTCACCTGAGCTATTGCCACCCGAGATCTCCAAATTGATCCTCGATGGCCAGCCCATAAAGGAACTATTTTAACTAAGGTGTAAATAGTCACCCTAATTTACAAAATTCCAATGACTCTCAATTCTTTCCTGCCATGCCGCGCCGCAGTACTCACCGGACTTTTCATTTCAGCTATCACGATCACCAAAGGCGCAGAAGGCGCTAAATGGATCCGGCATGAAATTTTCTCTGGAGCTCACGTCAACTCCGCCACGGCCGCCGATTATGACAATGACGGTGATCAGGAAATTATCTTTTCCGGAGCAGGTCAGATCTTCATGTACCTTGGTCCGGATTATCAAAAGAAGCAGGTACTGGCTATGGCAGATCCCAAACAACCCAAACGCAAGGATCAGTGCATTCACAGTGTCCTCCATGACGTTGACGGAGACGGCGATCTGGACTTTGTCGGCTCTTATGTACGTGGCCTATTTTGGTTAGAGTGCCCAAGTAAGAATGCCACAACGACGAGTTGGAAGATGCATCAAATTACTGATCAAATTCATGGCGTCCATTGCATTCGCTCTTTCGATATTAACCGTGATGGTAAACCGGATCTCATTGCCAACGACTTCACTTTCGATAAAGGCCCTTATTCGGGATCAATTTGCTGGCTCAAGCCGTCTTTCCCCGAAAGCGCACCGATCAATTGGTCCATCATCCCCATCGCAAAAGGCACTGCTCCTGGTGGTAGCCACTACTTTGATTTTGGCGACGTCAATGCCGACGGTCGTCCCGATTTGACACTCGGGGCAAAAGGTAAACCCTTTGCTAACGGTAATTATTTTGCCGTCTTTTACGCTCCGGAAGATCCTACCCAACCTTGGCGTCGAGAATTTTTACCTGATGCCGGAGACCAGACTGGCGCCACGCATGCGGCCCCGGCAGATGTTAATGGCGACGGAAAGATCGACGTTCTCGCTAGTCGCGGCCACGGCGTTGGTGTTGTTTGGTTCGAGGCCCCGGATTGGACCCAACACATTATCGATGACAAGATTACTTTTCCTCACTCGACAGATTTTGGTGATATTGACGGGGACGGTGACATCGATCTCAGTACCGTGGGTTATGGTTCAAAACTCGCTGCATGGTATGAAAACGATGGTACCGGAAAATTTACTCGCCACATTCTAAGCCTAAATCAAATGGCCTACGACACCATGATTACAGATCTCGATGGCGATGGCGACAAAGACATTCTTATTGCTGGGCAAAGAAGTGAAAACGTCGTCTGGTTCGAAAATCCCCACAAGTAAATCTGGTGAACATTGCGTAAATGGAAGCAACTTTTCACTTCAGCCCATCCCTAATTTTCCTCGGAAAGTCTGTAGTTATAGAGTCTACGCCAAGATCTCTAAAATGCCTCGCTGTCTCAATGTCATTGATGGTCCAGCAAGGGATCGTTTGTTCATCGGTGTTTGTTGTTGTTAAAATACTTTTAATAAAGTGTTTTTAACTTTTGTGATAGTCGGGATTGTTCACCAGAGTCAACTTCGGCTGGAGGAAACTGGAGGAAACTGGAGGAATACGCTCAAAATCACTATCCCAACGTAGCCGCCAAGAAATATCCCAACTATCACCAACACTTTTCAAAGACACCGACACCCCCTATACTATGGGATAACTATAGTGGGAAATATATTTATAGGGTCACAAAATTAAAGGGCTTACTTAATCTCGTTAACAACTGAAAATCGGTCTTTTATTTACTGAAGCGATGATAAAAATCTTGAATAGATCATAAAAAAAAATAACTATTCATTACTAACATTAATAAAAATGAAATACCCTTTAAATTTACGATGCAAAATCATTGCAATATCGCCTCAAATTTTCGTTACCGAAAGCGACGGCACCCCAGTCCTTTACGTTAAGCAAAAACTATTAAAACTAAAAGAACACGTCGAAGTATTTACAGACAAGACAAAAGAGAAAAAACTTTGTGACATCCAAGCTAACAAAGTAATTGATTGGTCTTCTGCCTACAATTTTACGGGTGCTCAAGGTAAC
>JASLJT010000186.1:0-3757 GCA_030747955.1 Verrucomicrobiales bacterium
AGACCCAGTCCGCCATCTTCTGACTGAACGAGAACCAGAGCGGAAGTCTTTTCAGGAACGAGAAAATTTTCTTCAGGTTCGGTATCCGAGGTGCGGGGATCTGATCCATCTAACGTATAGTATATAGTGCCGCCAGCGTTCAGATTAGTCATTTCCAATGAAAATCCGGAGGAAACCTGACCACCGTGCTGAGAAAAATCAGGCGATTCAGTTTTAGGATATAACCCGCGGGCTCGTAATTGGGATAAGACGACTTTAGTTCTTCCAGGAAAGTATGTGTTTAATATCCATTGTTGATCCTGTAAGTAATGTTCATCTCTCGTGTACAAATCGAATTGCGATGAATTCCATCTCCCGGCATCGACGTCACGTCTATAGTCACCCCAACGGGCAGATTCAGCGATGATTGGTAAGTCCATCTCATTGGATCTTCGTAACCATATGGCTTTTGTTCCATCGGGGCTGAGCGGGCCACCATTGTACATGTGCTTTCTAATGTGATCTGCAAATTTTAGCCGGTACCACGCATTTTTTTTAAGACTTTGATGTATTCCTGATGGCCGTTGATTGCCGCTTTTATTTGTCACGTCAGTGTTTAAAGCATTGCTTATCGGAGAAGGACTATTAATGACTCCGGCACCGTTTGGGGAAAGAGCAAATTCGCTGTCCCATGGGAAGAAGCGGAAAGGTTCACCGCCAGGGCCGTTCCCTGCTGCCCTCCAGTTATGACCGTCCCAGTCCCGATTTCCTATGTAAAAGTTTAATAACATATAATCGATTAATGAATCGACATGAAGATGCTCACTGAGTTCTTTATATTTTTTTGCTGATGAGATGTTATTTGAGCTCATAGCAGCCATCCTGTTATAGGCTGCGGTAGTTCCATTAGTGGCCGAATTTGAATTAATTGCGTCGTAAGGTTTTGATGAAGTTCCGAAATAAGCCTCCATATAGTCCGCATCGGGTCTTTCATGTAGATGATAGATTCCCCAGTAAAGACCATTTATATATAGATGGGTCCAGCGGCCGTGAACGCCTATATTGCCCATGGCCAGATAAAGATCATTAGCAAACTGATCCCGATTGTACTGAGCATGTTTTGATTGGTAGTAGTGTCTGTGAGTCCATCCAAAATTAAATCCTCCACGAAGTTGCAGATAATCAAATTCTTCAACGGCTGAGCTTCCATAAGGAGAGTCGGTAAAGAGTGGGTATTTTAATTTTGCATTTCCATATTCTTTACGGAACCGCAGGCTAAAACTGTGCTTTGGGATGTCTTGGTTTCGACTGCTTCCACCCTGAATGCGCATTCCCGAGTTAATTTGAAATTTATCTTCATTTTCATCATTTGGTATAAATTCTACTGAGACAGATCTTTCCCAGCTGTCTCCCTGGCTTTTCGGGTTTTGATAAAGTCCTTTCGATCCATAGAAGTCCTCCTGTTTGATGGCGATAGAAAGACTAGGAAATGCTTGGAGGGCAGGGATGATCTTATTCGAATAATTGGGATCATTAACAATTTCCGGATCCATTTCATAGTCGGCTGGCTTTCCTGCCCATGATCTTGGAAGTCCTGGACCATCGTTAGGCTGCTTTAATGTGCTTTCAGGAAAGATATATGAGTGGGTATCGACGTTAGTTGCTACAAAATTATCCTTATATGCAGCAGCTCTTATGAGTGTAGTACTATTTATAGGTATAGGTCTGTTATAGATTATACCATTGGATGGATCCGGAGCACTGCCGTCCAATGTATAATAGATAGTGGAACCTTCGGTTTCACTGATAATCGTAAGTTCAAAAGGGTCGTAATATATTCCACGATCAACACTAAATTTTGTGTCTTTTACAAAACCTTGAACGGGTTCTTCTTTGTTAGTTTTTCCAGGTGAGGGATCAAGGAAGTATCCGGATTTGCTATAAGATATATCTTTTGGAATGGAAGGATAATTGGGAGAAAATTGCTGTATGATTTCTTCGCCGTCAGGGCCAATAAGTGCCAAATATTCGCCTTCACTTTTTAGTGAGAAATTTGTGTGAAGATTACCTTCGGGGTCAGTGTGAGTTGGGTCTTCTTGATCAGTAGCAAATACTATTAAGTATCCATTGGGGCTGATAATGGTCTGATCAGGAAAAATCCATTTGCGCAAATTGGATTGATCGTCCGTTAAGAAATAGCCGGTCAGATTAAAATTAATAGAGTTCGGATTTTTTATTTCAATCCAATCTGAATAGTTGCCATGACCGTCCTCTAATGTGCTCTCATTATCAGCCATGATCTCTGAAATGATTGGGTCCTCTGCTTTGACTAAATTGAATGAAGAAATGAGCAGAATTGTAACCTGTAAGATGGATCTTATGGCCTGCATGAGTGAGGGCAGTCTATGCACGCACTAACCTACTTTATTTTTGTGATGAGCGCACGGTAAATCCGTTTTTAAATACCAGCTAAGTGCTGGGTATTAATCTAGAGATAATAGATCTATTGGGCTAGGTCCCAGTCCACTTCTGCTTTCTGAATGTTACCAAATTTGTCATCATATTGGATATAACCATTCTTTGCTCCAAATTCGTGCACTAGTTTTGTGACTTTAACATCGTAACAACAATACTCTGCCACTTCCCTATATTTGCCTTCCCTCCACCATCGTATGGCATCTAAGCCTTGGGCTGTCTTGCCGGTTCCGAGCGTAGCTGAGGCCACAGATTCAAGTTTAATCCTGTGGCCTATTTTTTCTTCGATGCTGACCATCAGATCGAGACTAATGCACTGATCTTCTAATGAGAATGGATGATATCCTTCCAGGACGGGGTAATCGAAATTTATATGGTTGTAGCCTATGACTAAGTCAGCTCCGGCTAATTGCTTTATTAGTTCATCGACTTTTTTTTCCGGGTAAGCGATATATTCATTGGTTTTGGTGCTGTAAGTAACACCAACTGACATTCCCATGTCTCCTTTATTATTCCAGCCACCCACATCATTAGCGGAACGAATCGTTTCAAGATCAAAGTAGACGTAGTTCTTAGGCATCGAATTTAAACTATTTAAGGGCTCGCATTGACCGGATTTTCTAATGGTGAGAAAAGTAGTCCAAATATATTTTGGGTAATTATAATCATTAAAACAGCCCCCATGATTCTAAGAACTGAAAGGTCTCCATGATTCACTTTTGTTTCCTGCGCATGGTCCCATGAAGTCTTGTTTCTTTTTGTTAGTGAGAAGTAAGAAACGATGGGACATATAACAACGAAAGGGAATATTATTAGGCCGCACCCCCGGAAGCAGACATTAAAAGATCTCAGTAGAGCCGACTTAGGATCGATCCTTTTCCCTTTTGCATCTGAGATTTTTGTATTGAGTATCCATTTTCCTAACGTTGTGGAAAAGAAACTTAAGATTAATGTTTCTGTGATTATCCATGAGATGCAAATGGCTGAGGTTATTGTAACTAGTGTTATAAAACTAGGTTGAGAAGTTTGATTTTGTTCTAAGAGATTTTGCAGTGCCTCGGGTCCCATATAGGCATTAAATTCATCCTCTCCGAGATGAGCCCTAAGAAATATTAGACCTGGGAGACTAAGAATCGGGAAATCGATGATTCTGGCCCAAAGCCGTATCCAGGGTCTGGGTCCGTGCACCTTTTCGGTGCTATATCTCTGATCAATTGTTTCACGTTCCCTTTCCGTAACAATAATCGTTTCATGGCTTGCGTCAGCGAGTGTAGCTTCCATGCTTTCTCTGAAAGGATCACAA
>JASLJT010000187.1:0-2813 GCA_030747955.1 Verrucomicrobiales bacterium
ACCAGAGCGATTGCTTCCTGATAATTTGCTCCGCTAGCGACTGCAGTAGTTGTAATGCCTCTATAGATTACGATTTCTTTTTTCTCAAGAGGGCCTCTCAGGACCCAGAGGCCCAACTTCTCGAGGAACTGGGCCATGTTCTTATCAGTGAAGCTTTGATTGTTGGAGAAGCGTTGAGCGAATTTTTTAATGTCTATTTTTGTTATGATTTTTGAGGCGAGCTGCGAATAGGCTAGGACGTGTTCCAGGTCAACGTTCAAGTTATAAGCGGTATTCGAAAACCCATCGGCACGCAGATCAGCGGGCAGTATTTCAAGGGCTTCTTTAGATATATCAACTCCCATAGTTGCATTTACCGTTGATATGTATTCTTCAACTGTGAGTCTTCGGATCCAATGTTGTTGGGTCTTTTCCTCATGCACATACACGGCAGGATCGATACTTTTGAGCGTCCAATTTGCTCCACCATCTAACCAATCTTTGAGGGATTTTTTTTCTTTATTAGTCAATGGTGGGCGCTTCTTTGGCATTTCGTTCTTCGTCACTGATTCCCAGAGAAGGCTCTTCGATGAATGGCCCGGTGCGATGATTTCCTCATCAGCGAAAGCAGTGATCTTTCGAGAAAGGTCAAGGTCTCCCTTCGCGTTTGCCGCGTCATGACACTCGAGGCAGTGATTGGCTAAGATTGGGGCAATGCTCCTCTCAAATAGCTTGGAGTTTTCTGCAACCTTATCAATTACTGGTACTCCTCTTTTATCTTTTCCGGCTTCATATCGTGCGGTAATTTCATTTGGATTGAGTTCACGATTGTATATTGCAGCATAGTATATCGTTCCTAACCATGGCCTGTTATTGGACACTTCGTTGCCGATTGAGATTTTGAAATTCTTATCCCAATTATCAAATGTCCCACTGATTTTTTGTTCTTTAACAAGTCGGCCGTTAATATAAAGCTTTGCCCGTCCTCCATTGAATGAATAGACAGCATGAGTGACTTTAGTGGTTAGTAATGCATTACTCTCCAGTGCCGGAAGACCATTTTTGCTGGTACTTGTGGTGCGGACCCGGGCCTGCAAGGACCGGCCCTCTTGCCCAATAGTAAAGTTACGATCTGAGGTGCCGCCTGATATTGTTAACAGACGAGCGGGCCCGTCCTGCTTCAGATTGGAAGGCTTAAACCAAATCTCTGCACTGACCGTATTGGAACCTTTCAATGCATTTATGATTTTTGAAGGGGGGGTCATTGAACGGGCGGCTGTGCCCTTATTAAATTTGATTGAGCCATTGGCGCGTAGAACATTGCGAGGTTCATTAATTAAGAGATTAACCAATGGTTTGGCTTCAGAACGGTCCATGACGAGATTTCCTGAATTTGATGTGAAGTCGTAGGCTGCGACTAGGCCCTGTTTTGAGCTCGCGTCATTTTGGTCAGTCTCATTTGCGAATAAAGAATTGATAATGCAAAGGAAGCTGAAGATTCCAATTGGTATCCTCTTTGTGTCAGCGAGATGGTAGCGGCTTTTCATTGGTACCTAAGCAATAACCATTGAAAAATTGTAAGGAGAAGTGGCCCTTACTTTTCGATAGATTCGTCTTCAGGAGCTGAAGATGCTTCTTTAAATTTTGGGAATTCCAGTTCAGTGGTTATTCTAATTCCACAGCCACTCAGGAAAAGAAGCGGTAAGGGCATGAGTAGCAGGAATTTCTTCATACATTAAAGTTAGCATCTGCTCGGTTAATTTACCAACTACATAATATCACTAAGGTCACAATGCCTGGCCTTGGGATTTATTTCTTCTGGTATACACGGACCCAGTCGATTTGCATGGACTGGGGAAACTGGGAAAAATTATAGAGTTCATTTTTGCCTTTTTTGTCCGGTCCCGGATCGTTCGGTCCCCACACACCAAAGTAATTTCCTCCAACGGCCAGATTCAATATTAGATAAAAGGGATAGTCCTGATATATTTTCTTACCACCGAACTTTGCTGAGTCAGTGAGATTGAGTCCTGGTCCCCACTCTTTGCCATCGAGCATGAAGATGATTCTTTCCTTAGTCCACTTGCATCCATACACGTGAAATCCCGAGACGTAGGATCTTTGTCCAGGCCTCGGTTGCAGTGAGGTGTCCAGTTTTTGATCGGCTATCCATTGCTTTGGGTCAATGGCTCCATCATATCTTCGATAATGGGAGTACCAGCCGATGTGTCCGACTGTCCATTTCTTAGGGCTCGTATGATAAACTGCTCCGGCATGATAGAGCCGCGTGGCACGGCCAGACATTTCCATGATATCGATTTCTCCACTATAAGGCCAAGCGCTCCTGGCCCATTCACGTTTAGCGTCTAGGGCCGCCTTGTCCCAGTACCCTGAGAAAGGAGCACTCTTTGCCTCAGGCAATAACCAGAACGCTGGCCAGACCGGGACAGCGGTACGTTCGCTACTAACATTAGTCGGATTCTTGATTCGCGCTTCAAGGATTCCATAAGTGAATGAGTGAAGTTTTTCAGTGGTTAACTTGGCTGACTTGAAATCCTGATAGTCAATGTTGTGCTTTAATTTGCCGCGAGGTTTCTCACGTAGTGGATACTTCGCATCAGGCGCATAATGAGCAACAATGCTTAGCTTGCCATTTTTGACAAAGAACGTGTCTCCTTCGGAATCCAAATAGGCTTGAGCTTCTCCATTCCCATGTCCGTACTGACCAATTATTGTGTCATCTACTGCTGACCATTTCTTGCGATCAAGTTGTGTGCCGGAGAATTCTTCCTGCCAGACCAACTCATATGACTTGTTGGATGGATGAGGATCAC
>JASLJT010000188.1:0-3935 GCA_030747955.1 Verrucomicrobiales bacterium
TTTACCTTCATTATAAAATGCTTTAAGCATGACCATACTTATCAGCATAAGATCCGGCCGCTGATCAAGATCTAGCTCTAGCCTTACTCCCTTTCTACTAGATTCTTTCTTATCAACATAAGGAAAAAACCTAATCCCACGCATTTTGTACTCATTAAGCTTCAAGGATAACCTTTGGTTATTCATTCCCTTTGCTACAACAAATTGAAAAGGCTTTGAAGTTCCAGTTCCTGCGAATATTCCAGGAACATGTTGTGCCAAGCAAGAAGCAAGGTAATAATGACAAGACTCAGATCTAGGAATATTGGGCGAGGTTCTTATCCACCTCAATTTAGTGTCTCGCCATTCCATTCCCCTGCTCCACCCCTTCATCTTAATTACTGTCAATTTTGGCAAAGGTTTGAGCCAGCCTTCTCCTACAGCCATCTTTGCAATTTCACCTACTGTCATCCCATGCATAAATGGCACTGCATACTGTCCCACGAAAGATTGCCATTTCTTTTCAATCGGAGGGCCTGAAACTACGACTCCTCCAACTGGGTTCGGACGGTCTAATATAATAAATTCGATGCCTGCATCTGAAGCAGCATCCATACACAAACCCATCGTGCTTATATAGGTATAGCATCTGGCCCCCACATCCTGTATATCAAAGACCAATGCATCAATGCCCTTAAGCATATCCGCCGAAGGCTTTCGAGACTTTCCATAGAGGGAATAAGCTATTAACCCTGTGACAGGATCGATTCGTGAAGAAACCCATTTGCCAGCCAATTCATCCCCATCTAAACCATGTTCAGGAGTATAGAGTGCCACCAAATCAACTTTCTTTGAATTCGCTAAGACGATCCTTGTCTTAACCCCAGCCCTATTCACACCACTTTGATTAGTAATTAAACCTATTTTCTTTCCCTTAAGAACGGCAAAATCATCATCACTCAAACAATCAACTCCCAATTTAATAGGCAGAGGACTCAAATTGTCGTTTTCGGACTTAACTACAGAAAGGAGAGAGAAAAATATTCCCCCCAAAGTGATGAATTTTGTTAGATCCCGTGATACCATTTTTTATTATCTAATTCTATGAGCTCTTCCGACGTCGGTCAATTAATCCTAATGGGCATACCCGGCACAGAATTAAAACCTGAGACCGCGTCTCTAATACAATCAATTCAGCCCGGAGGATTTATAATATTTGGCAGAAACATTGAGTCATCTGTTCAACTCAGAAAACTAACGGATGACCTAAGATCAATCAGTAAAACTGAACCCTTTATAACTATAGATCAAGAAGGAGGCAGAGTTTCAAGACTCAGACTGATAGGAGCCGAGCCGCCAAATGCCATACAATTGAGCAGAAAGAATAATCCTAACCTTATCAAAAGACACGGCAAACTTACTGGACAATTACTACGACTTTACGGATTCAACCTTAACCTTTGCCCCGTCCTAGACATATCTCTAGATGAAGAAGCTGATAACTCATTGAAGGGAAGATGCTACGGTGAAAGCGCTGATCAGGTAATTACTAATGCCGCATTATTTAACAAATCAATGAGATCCAAGGGGATATTATCATGCGGAAAGCACTTCCCAGGCTATACCTTTGCCTCATGTGATGCGCATGAAGAACTTCCTACCGTTGAACGCAGTAAAGAACAATGGGAGTTAATCGAATGTGCCCCGTTCCGTGCACTTCTACCAGACTTAGACAGCGTCATGGTTTGCCACACTCACTACCCGTTTTTTGACCCGGGAAGCAAAAAAGTGCCAGCCTCATTATCACACACTGCGATCACCAAAACACTAAGAGATCAACTAGGCTATGATAACGGACTAGTGATGACGGATGATCTAGATATGGGAGCAATCCTTAATGAGTTTAGCTTTGAAGAAACCATTCAAGGAGCAATAATAGCCGGCAACGATATTGTTATGATCTGCCATAGGACAGAGATGGCAGAAAGCGCCTTAACAATACTTGATAAAATGCCCGCATCCAGTACCACTGATTCACTTGAAAGAATATACAAAGCAAAGACTAAAGTTAAACCTCCCAGCAAATTTGATCAGCAGTCAGCTCAAGAAATTGATGAGCAGATATGGGATCTGAGAGTTGAAACCTTAGGAGAGGAACTCGCGAAGAAAAAAAGCGCAGAAGACGGGAAGCGGAGCCCCGTAGAAACTTACTAAAAAAGAATTTAGAACCGATGCTAGAACAATTAGAAAATTTACTCGTCATACAGGACCGTGACCAAAAAGCCAAAGAGCTCAACTCTGACCTTGAACGGATGCCAATTGAGAAAGAGCAAGCCAGCCTAAAGTTAGCCAAATTAAAAGAAGCAGTTAAGAGCGTCGAGGAAACGATAATGGAAAACGAAGTGGCTATGAAGAACCTTGAACTCGACATAAACACACGGAAGGACAGCATAGCAAAACTCAAAGTTCAACAATTCGAAACGAGAAAGAATGAAGAATTTACAGCAATGGAGCATGAAATCGATCGGTACAGCGAAGAGATAACCCAACTCGAAGACTCGCAGTTAGAGTTAATGGAAAAGGGTGAAACTCTTAACGCTCAACTGAACGAAGCGCGGGCCGAACTTGATAAGAACCAGCAAACAGTCGATGCTGAAATTTCAATAATATCAGAACGATCAGATCAGTGTAAAAAGCAACTTGATGAGATCAAAGAAGAACGCATTACCCTCAGCTCCAAAATAGAAGAGGACCTTCTTGATAGATATAACCGCATTTTCAAAAGCAAAAAAGGCATAGCTGTCTGTGAATTGGATAACGACATATGTGCCGGTTGCCACATGAAGGTTACTCCCGCCACAGCTGCAGCGGTTCGCAGTGAAAAAACCATCACTGTCTGTGATCAGTGCGGCAGAATTCTATATCAATCTTGCTAATTCTAAAAATCTAGTGAAAAAACTCTGCGCCAGATATATAAATTGCCTGCACATAAGAGCAATCTCTATTGCCGCTGCAGCAATTACAATTTCAGGATGCAGCAAAAACCAGTCCATTAAATTTCTTGAAGATGAAATTACACAGCTACCCCTAGCCCCTATCACTGCAGGAAAGTCTGAAAAGCTCTTCGAAAAGATCAGCGTAGAACATTCAGGCATTAATTTTCAAATAATACTTGGTGACTTCTTTTCAAGGACAAAAGAATACATGTTCGCCACTCCAATGGGCGGAGTAGCGACTGGAGATTATGATGGCGATTCATTACCTGATATATACCTCACCAGTCCAGCCAAAGGTAACCGGCTATACAAAAATAAAGGAAACTTCAAATTCGAAGATGTTACTGAAAAAGCGGGCCTCAATGACCCTGATTTCTGGGGAACAGGAGCAGGATTTGTCGACATTGACGGAGACAAAGATCTGGACATTTATGCGTGCGGTTACTTAAGACCAAACAAACTCTACATCAATGAAGGCAATGGAACCTTCACGAATCAAGCCAAGTCCCTCGGATTGGATTTTAATGGCGCCAGCATGAATCTTAACTTTGCCGACATTGACGGCGATCAGGACCTAGACGCCTACCTAGCAACAACCATGAGAACCCCTCCTCAGGGAACTAAATTTGGAGTAAGGTATGTCAAGCAAGCTGATGGTAGCGAAAAACCGGTAATTCCAGAAGAAATATCAGAATATTGGCAATTCATATATCTCCCAAATAAGAAAATTCACAGAACCGAATCGGGCCAAGCCGATGTGTTATACAAAAACGAGAACGGAAAATTTATTAATCATACAAATCAATCAGGCATAAAAGGAAATTACTTTTCAATTAGCTATACTTGGTGGTATTATTATTATGACAATGCTCCGGAAATCTATTTTTCAAATTATTATTTGGCACCATATCTATTATATAAAAACGACGGTAAAGGAACTTTCACCAACACAATAAAATC
>JASLJT010000189.1:0-4299 GCA_030747955.1 Verrucomicrobiales bacterium
ACTGGACGTGCCATTTTTTTATTGGTGTGAAGATTTATTGTTAATTATATATCGGGAAGCTAGGTTGCTGGAAAGGAGTCAACCTTTCAAGGTTTTTTGGCTGGATTTCGAAGCTTTTGAATGAAAGAACTTAAGAGTGGCTAATTATCTGGATAATTTTTTCAATTTAAGTGACGAGGCATATAAGGTCAGGACGAAAGTTCCTGCTCGAGAAGGGGCATTGCCATTCACTGAGGAAATGCTCAAGAATCTGCCTAGTGGGGATCTTTTTGGGTGGTCACACAATGTAGGTATGGGATGGCGCTCTGACCTGATAACTTCCGATCAGGTTCTTATTTTAACAACGGCCGGAGGCATTCGTGCAGAGGACGGTCAGCCCGTCGCTCTTGGATATCATACGGGTCATTGGGAAGTGAGTCTTATTGCTAGGGAAGCGGCTGAAGAATTTAAGAGCAATGGGTGGGTTCCCTTTGCTGGGCATTGCTCAGATCCTTGTGACGGGAGGACTCAGGGAACAAAAGGAATGATGGATAGCTTGCCTTATAGGAACAGTGCGGCTGAAGTGCTAGGGCGGTTAGCGAGATCGTTACCGACTTCTAAGGGAATAATGGGCATTGCTACTTGTGACAAGGGTTTGCCGGCAATGATGATGGCGCTTTCGGAATCAAAGAAGATTCCCGGGATATTGGTTCCTGGAGGAGTGACGTTGCCACCTGATAGGGGAGAGGACGCGGGATCTGTGCAGTCGATAGGTTCTCGATTTTCGCATGGTGAGATTTCACTGAGGGAGGCGGCCGAGGCTGGTTGTGCTGCGTGTGCTAGTGCTGGGGGAGGTTGCCAATTCTTTGGAACTGCGGCAACTTCCCAGGCCGTTGCGGAAGGTCTGGGGATTGCTCTGCCTCATTCTGCGTTAGCTCCTTCGGGTGAGAAGGTGTGGCTTGAGATAGGAAGGGCATCTTCTCAAGCTCTTATGAAAATGATTAAGGAGAATGTTGCATTAGATCAAATAATAACTAATGGATCAGTTCGCAATGCGATGGCAGTTCATGCCGCGATGGGAGGATCCACAAATCTTCTTATTCATTTGCCTGCGATTGCGCATGCAGCAGGCCTCAAGGTTCCAGAGGTTGATGATTGGGCACAGATGAACCGGTCTGTTCCGAGGATCGTTGATGTTTTGCCGAACGGACCAAATAATTACATGACGGTCCAAGTCTTTCTTGCTGGTGGAGTGACAGAAGTCATGTTGCACCTTCGTGAACTGGAGCTAATTGATCTGAATTGCCTCACAGTTTCTGGTAATTCGGTAGGAAAGAACCTTGAGGTTTGGGAAGGCTCAGATCGGCGCAGTAGGTTTCGTGAAATTTTATACAAAAAGGACGGAGTCGATCCTGATGACGTTATTATGTCACCTGAAAGGGCATCGGAGAAAGGGTTGGCTAGAACCTTGGCTTTTTTGACTGGAAACCTCGCTCCGGATGGTGCGGTAGTTAAGAGTACTTCAATTTCACCGGATCTATTTTCGGATAATGGCATGTATTTGCATGAGGGGAAGGCTCGCGTCTTTGTGGATGAGGAATCTGCGATTACTGCAGTCAAGTCTGTAGGAAATGATAGGGTCCTTCCGGGTGAGGTCATTGTACTGCTTGGGCGTGGGCCTATTGGTGCAGGCATGCCGGAGACTGCTCAGATTACTAGTGCCTTGAAATATACTTCAGCTCTCAGTCGTAATGTTTTAATTACAGATGGAAGATTTTCTGGATTCTCATCAGGTCCATGCATTGGGCATGTTGGACCGGAAGCGTTGGCAGGAGGGCCATTAGCAAAGCTACGTGATGGTGACTCTGTGAGAATTGAGATACACAAAAACAAATGTAAAGGGACCATTAATTATGTGGGATCTGAGGCTAATTTTGATGCCCGCTCAGTTCATCCTGATCTGAGAGAGGATCCTGACATGCCGGCCTCTGTGAAATTATGGGCAGCATTGCAAAGCACTGGAGGCGGGACATGGGGAGGTTGCGTTCCGAACACTGAGGAGGTCATTAATCGACTCGCTCCTCAAATTCTACGGAAGGATTTTTCTGCCAATGAATGATTCTTTAATCTGTCCCAAAATTTAAGTGAATTAGATTTCTTTTGATTCTTTTTTTTGAGTCTCTACAAATTGTGCAACGACGAGACTAAGTAGTACGGATACGCCGAAAGCATAGAATCCTGATTCTAGTGTGATACGACTGCCGCCGGGCATTTGTTTTAAAAGTAAAACAGTCATGGCGACGAGGAAAACTTCGAGCATTGCATATCTGGACACTACTTGCAGGAAACTCATCCATTTTTTTGAAAGGCCTTCTGAAAATAAAGCCTCTGCCCAAAGGACAGATAGTTTAATCACGGGTAAGAGTAATGAGAATAGGCCAATAATACAGGCCAGCATCTTTTCATCTTCCTGCCATAGTAGCCCGACCCCTTCTAGGAGGCTAAAGGATTGAGGTTGCATTTCTTCTGGAGAAAGAATTTCAGCTAGTGCAGTCCATTCGCCGACGGCCGGCTCAATCGAAAAAATAGGAAGTATCGATGCGGTCCCAAAAAGAAAGCACGAAACTACGATTAAAAACAAAATTATGCGACGCATTACTTATTGCGCAGGGAATCTAGCATTTCCCTTATTTTATCTTCTGTCTTTTTGCTTGTTTCCTTGATCGCTTCTTCTATGCGATTTCTTTGTTCCTCTACTTGTTCTCCTATCTCTTCAATTTTTTCCCCAACGTTATTTCCAAGTTCTTTTACGCTTTCCTTGGCTTCATTGGCCCAGCGCTTAACCGTTTCAAGCATGATGTCGGTCGGCTCTTCAAGATAAGTGGCGCCCTTTAGCTTAGATTCTCTATCAGGGACTGTAAGATTGTCATCTTGAGTAACAGAGATGATTAATCTGTTAAGGGTTCCTTTCGAAGTCAGTTCACAAGTTCCCGTGCGCAGTTCGCTGGTATCGATTTCCCATCCTCCCACGTAGTCTCGGCTCACGATGTCTTCATCAAATAAGCCGATACTGAATTTTTCTCCTTTTTCTGCGCGGATCCGAGCAATTCTTTTTACTGTTGATGTGCTAACTTCACCTTGAAAAACATCTCCTACGGAAATCGCAATAGGATCCCAGCGGGCGATGAGTGAGTCGTTGCTGGTTACAGTATTGAGAATTATCTGATCTTTCCATACCACCATAGCACTTAGATCCGGTGCGGTTCCGTCAACGTCCCATTGGCTCTGGTCTTTTTTGGTTGGGGCTACCTCTGCTTCAGTTAACCAAATGCTGTAGATTGAGCTTGCCTTCTTTTGAGATTTACCTTGGCTTTGTCCTGGATCTTTACTGAATAGGTATCCCAAAAAAATAATGGCAATTGGTATGAGGACCATTAAAAAGACGCCGTATTTCTTATCTTCTTTAGTTGTCATTTTTTGTACTATTTGAGTTGATGTTTCCGGAGACTAATTCGGAATTAAATATGAGGTCTGCTATCTTACATTGGGCAAGTGAAAGAAAGGGCCTCTCAATTTTGGAGGTTCTTTTTCACTGTCAAAGAGAATACAAGAATTTAAAACCATTGCGACTACCAAACAAATGAGAGTCCTGATGATTTTCTTCATAACCCTACATTACACCAAAGAGACGGAATATCCATAAAGCTCTTTGCTTGTGTTGTTATCTATTTATTTCAGATTTTTTTAAGGCCCATTAGGCTGGCCCGGGGAAGGTGCCATTTTTTCGAAGTTGGATTCGCTCAGCGATGTTCGACCGAATGAAATGTCCTGTTCTTGTGGTCCGAACTGGATAGAATCCATGATGTAGTTGTCGTCTTGATCTGAAGAGGTCAGATAGAGTGATTCACCATCTGATGATAATTTAAAGCTGGCATGTATTCCTTCCGGAGCTTCGCCATCCTCATCGGCCCATACAATCATATATCCATTCGCTGGTATCGATGAGCCTTCCGGGAATTCCCATTTCCTTGGATTGTTAGGATTATCACTCAGGTACCAACCGGATAGATCGAAGTTTTGCGTAGTAATGTTATGTAATTCAATCCAGTCATCAAATTCTCCCTGAGGATCCTGCAGAGTCGTTTCATTTAGTGCCATAATTTCATTAATAATGACGGGAGATTCTTCTTCCGAATTTAGAGATTGGACTCGGTAGGATAAGGGCTCAACTTCAGTCATTGCTGGATAGAAAGTGGCCGTATTGGAAGAATTTCCTGACCTAGCTTCTATGTAATACCATACCTTTTCTCCTGAGGAGTA
>JASLJT010000190.1:0-10466 GCA_030747955.1 Verrucomicrobiales bacterium
AAAGGCTCACGTGCAAGTCGGAAATTGTTATCCATCACGAAATGTCATGCTCTCTGGCCGGTACCCTCACAACAGTGGAGTCGAGGGTTTTTACCAAGTAAAAAACATTAAATATCCTGTAGCTTGTGATCTCATGAAAGATGGCGGTTATTATACCGCTATCCGAGGAAAAGTGAATCATTCTACTCCCTATCAACCGTACAATTGGGATGAAGACCTTACCATGTTAAAAGATGGCAAGAAGGCGCACATGAAGGATGCCACTTCATATTATGATTCCACAAAGAGAGGCATCAATGCTGCGAAATCCGCAAAAAAGCCCTTCTTCATCAACATTAACATTTCAGATCCTCATAAGCCCTTTTGGAAACCAGGCGATGCGCATCCAACATCCAAAATATACAAAGCTGAGGATGTACCGATCCCGGGCTTCTTACACGATGACCCCATAATAAGAAAAGAATTGGCTCTCTATTACTCTTCGGTCCGAAGGGCCGATGACTGTGTAGGAGCGATAATGAAAGGGCTCAAAGAATCGGGCCTTCTAAATTCAACTGTCGTTTTCTTCCTCTCTGACCATGGCATGCCTTTGCCCTTTGCAAAGACTCAACTCTATCATCATAGCACCAATACTCCTCTCATTGTGAGTTGGCCAGGCGTCACTAAACCAGATTCCATGAACGATTCTTACATGGTCTCCGCTATCGATCTGCTACCAACCTTCTTACGCATTGCAGAAATCAAAGATCCAGAAGGAACAGAAAATTTGGGACTCCGAGGCATTCAAGGCCGCTCATTCTTACCCATAATTAAAGGGTCTCTAAATCCACCAGTAAGTTCCGTAATCTTTAAGGAATACAACGAGAACTCTGGAGGGATTCGAAATCCAATGAGAGGCGTCCAAACACCGCAATACCTTTACTTGTTTAACCCCTGGTCCAATGGCAAAAGAACAATGGCGACCGCAACGAACGGAACCGCAACATGGAAAAGAATGTTGGAACTCGCTTCAGAAAATGAAGCTATAAGAAAAAGAGTCGATGTCATGCGGCACCGAACAGTTGAAGAACTTTATGACACAAACAATGATCCCGACTGTCTGCATAACCTCGCTAAATCAAAGGAACACCAAAAAACAATCAAAGATTTAAGACAAAGGCTTCATGATTGGATGAAAACCACGAACGATCATGCCATTACCGCCTTTGCGGGACGCAACGATCCAGAAAAAATGGAATCTTATATCAAGACTGTGCAAACAGAATCTGACCTCAGGCGCAAAAATAAACGAAAAAAAAGGCGCAATAAAAAGGCCCAACATTAGCTCAGAGGCTCCAATCTAACGTTTGATCGAATTTCCTCTGTTCGGATCAATTCTGAATGTGAGAATTCATCATAATTTGTAGTATTTAACTGCGAATGAACTTGCTCTAATCACCCTGTCTTGATATCACAATCTCAAGAATCAGAAATTCCAACAAAGTATTTAACGTCCCTCATTAAACATATGTCTACCGAATCTGTCGACAACTCCACAGTCGAAAAAATACAAAGCTCAGCCGAACGCGTTAAAAGCGAACTCAAAAAAGTAATTATCGGACAAGACGATGTCATCGAACAGGTCCTCATAGCAATCTTCACAAGGAACCACGCATTACTCGTTGGTGTTCCTGGATTAGCTAAGACTCTTCTCATCTCTAGCTTAGCTGAGTCACTCGATTTAGAATATAAGCGGATCCAATTCACTCCGGACCTGATGCCCTCGGACATTACTGGAACAGAGGTAATTTACTCTGACCCCAGCACTAATGAGAGACAGTTTAAATTTTTACCGGGCCCAATTTTCTCCAACATCATACTCGCAGACGAAATTAACCGGACTCCTCCAAAGACCCAAGCCGCAATGCTAGAATCCATGCAGGAACGGAAAGTTTCTATAGGTGGAGAAGATCACCCTTTGCCTGACCCCTTCTTTGTCCTCGCAACTCAAAACCCAATCGAACAAGAAGGAACTTACCCCCTCCCAGAAGCGCAACTGGACCGCTTCATGTTCATGATCAAAGTCGAATACCCAAACGAGGAAGAAGAATTTGAAATCATGCAGACCTACACCGGATCTACGGTAACGAGCCCCGAACCAGCTCTTACAGGTGAAGACATCCTAGAAATACAAAGCGCGATCCGCTCAGTACCAGTGTCTGAGCACGTCATGCGCTACGCTGAAAAACTCGTACGAGTCACCCGACCAGGAAGCGATGATGCTTTGGAATTTTGTGAAAAGTGGCTCGGTTGGGGCGCGGGTCCCCGAGCAGGCCTCTCTCTCATACTTGCAGCTAAGGCCCATGCATTACTTAACGGACAAAACCATGTCGGTTGCAGTAACGTCGCTGCTGTCGCTCCCCCCATTTTCAGACACCGCCTGATTCCAAACTTTGCTGCCCAGAGCGAAGGGCTAGATTCTGATGCAATCACTGCCAAGATCATCGAGGCAATACCACAACATTAACTGCTGACCATAAACTATTGGAAATCTAATTTCCATCAATCCCATCAAGAGTTCACAAAGTGAACAACGATTCCATTAAGCTACTAGACGCTGACACATTAGCCCGTGCCGATAAACTTGGCATGGCGGCAAGGTTCATTGTCGAAGGATACATGGCCGGAGAGCATAAATCGCCTTACAGGGGATTTGCGATTGAATTCTCTCAACATAGAGAATATTCACCAGGAGACGATGTCCGGCACTTGGATTGGAAGGTCCTTGGCAAGACTGACCGTTATTACATTAAACAGTACGAACAAGAAACCAATTTCGTAGCTCATATCTTAGTGGATGGGAGTGAATCAATGCAGTACGGATCAGGCGAAACCTCCAAACTCGATTATGCTAAAGTCGCAGCGGCCTGCTTAGCTTTCCTGATAATCAAACAACGTGATGCAGTATCTTTGTCCCTCTTCGATGACTCTATCAGAGAAGAGTTACCAAGAGGGAACACTCAGAATCACCTGTTCAATATACTGGAAAAGCTTGTCCAATTTAATCCTCATGGAGCAACTGATCTTCCTGGTCAACTACACGCGATCGCTAACAGGTCACAACGCAAGGGCCTAGTCATAGTAATTAGTGACTTCTTTGATGATGAAGAAGCGGTCCTCGAATCAGTTCAGCACCTCAGGTTCGTAGGGCACGAAGTCATTGGCATGCAAATCTTAGACCATGACGAAATAGAGTTTCCTTTCAATGGGTTAGTCGAATTTGAAGGATTGGAAAACATTGACAATCTCAAAACGAGACCCACTGAAATTAGAAAAAGTTACATGAAAGAGTTTTCTGATTTTCAGAAAAAACTTCAGGAAGGTTTCAGTCGCAACTCTAGCCACTTCATTGAATGCGACACATCCAAGCCACTCAATGATGTCCTCGGTTCATACCTAACTTTCCGCCGAGAAACAGCAAGTAAATAATGTCCTTTCTGAACCCTGCAATGCTCTTTGGAATGACCGCTCTGGCCATTCCAATTATCGTGCACTTACTTAACAGAAGACGATTTAAAAAAATTCAGTGGGCAGCGATGCGGTTCTTGCAAGTCAGCTTGGAACGGAATCAGAGGCGAATGAAAGTTGAAGACTGGATCCTCCTCCTTCTGCGCATGGCCATCATTGCTCTCATTGCACTGGCCGCCTCGAGACCAGCCACTGATTGGCTGAAATCAAAGGGACTCAGCTCCAAGGTCACCGCGTCCGTCATCATAGATTCCTCAGGGAGCATGCTAAAGAAGGACGAATCCGAACAAGGATCCCGATTCAGCATTGCTCAGAAGATAGCAGGTGAAGTATTAAATAGTTTACCAAAAGGTTCAGCAACTTCGATTATTTTGGGTGCAAATTCATCTGGGAAAGGGATAAAAGAACCAACTCACGACACGGCCCGAGCAAAAAAAACTCTCGAAGAGTCAGTAGCCACTCATCGGGGAAGCGACTTATTCCCGGCAATCGAATCGGCTATAACAACATTACAAGACAGGCCATCCTCTCAAAAAGAACTAGTCATTATTACGGATGGTGAATCAAGCGCATGGCGACAGTACGAGGCCATCACAAGATCACTCGATCAAAGCAAAAAAGACACAAATGCAATCATTGTGCTAGTCGGAAAAGAACCTGCTGATAACCTCGCAATTACTCGACTCGATCAAAAAACACCGATCGCATCAGTCGATCAACCGGTCCGACTCGCCGTTGAAGTTACCAATTTTGGTAAAGTTGAAGCTAATGACATAGAAGTTCAAATGAGCATCAATGAAGAACCCTTAGGTGACCCGACAATCATTGAAGCAATTCCTGCCGGCGAATCACGGACAATTACAACCTTCATTGAACTCACTGATCCAGGATATCAGCAGATCAGATCAACGATTAACATTGATGATGCTTTAGAAATAGACAACTCAAGAGAAATTGTCATCCGCGGGATCAATAAAGCACGAGCATTACTCGTGGATGGCCAACCCGGTAGGGACCTCACCGAATCAGAAACATTTTTTCTTCAAAACGCTTTGGTTCCAGTCCCTCCCGAACTGACAGACTCATTCTTTCTTGGTGCTGACCGGGTCAGCATCGGTGATCTTCCAAGCACCCCTCTCGATGATTATCGTGCAATTTTTCTGGCAAACGTTTCTGATTTTCCTGAGGAATTCTTACCTGATCTGATTAATTTTGTAGAAAGTGGAGGAGGCCTAGTTGTTTTCCCTGGAGACAACATCGACCCGACATTTTACAACAAAACACTTCATGAAAAGGCAGGGCTCTTACCAGCTTCTTTCGGGGAAATTATACCTCAACAAGGAGAAGGCAAGACCCTCACAATTCAAGCCAGTGGGTACGATCATCCATTAGTCGATTTATGGAACGATCCTGGAGCAGGAACTCTTTCTAATGTGAAAACTCTGAAAGCCTACAAACTGTCATTGGAGAATACGACTAACAACAATAAAGCAACTATCGCTCTTCGATACAGTGACGGATCCGCAGCGGTCGTCGAATCGAATTTCGGACTAGGAAAAGTTTATCAATTCAGCAGCACCGCAGACACGGACTGGAATGACCTTCCAGTTCAGCCAGCTTTCCTCCCTATCGTGCACCGTGTCTTTGGCAGTATACTCTCCAAACAAGATGCCGGAATTAATATTAATGTGGGAGAAACCTTTATTCGCCAAGGACCCAGCTCATGGATCGACAAAAGAGCCACCATATCCTATAGCGACTCACCCACAGCATCAGAAATCAGTGCCAATGAGGAACCGAACGGATCGTCTATAGAATACAACGAAATTAATGAGTCGGGCATCTATTCATTAACAATTCATGATCCATTCGAATCAATTCAATTCTCCGCTTCTGGCGATCCTAGAGAATCAAATCCAGAAACACTGTCTGAAGCTCAAAAGGAACGGTTAAGGGAAGTGTCACTGAAGTTTCTAGAAACTTCAGATCCAAAAGAGATATCCGCCGCACTGGCAAGGGAAAGGAAAGGAGCAGAGCTATGGCCGATCCTACTTTTGATCGCCGCTCTCATTACGGTACTCGAGTTATTCTTATCTCAAAAATTTAGCCAAGAAAAATAAGTTGAACTCGATACTACTAAGATTACTTGGCCTGCCTACCGAAGAATCCGCTTCGGTCACAGACTCATCGATTCAATTCGCACCACTCGTATCAGCCACCATAATAATATTGATTGCAATGTCGCTGGGATTCGTTTCTTGGCTCGCTTACAGGTCAACTCCGGAGGACGTCCCTTCGGGTCGCCGCAGAATTATGGTCATCATGCGCGCAACATTCTTTATCATGTTGCTTGGACTACTTCTGAGGCCAGTCATCCAACTGGACCTTGAACGAGAGCACAAAAGAACACTCGCGGTCCTCATTGATTCTTCAGCTAGTATGAGTATAGCAGATCCACGCAAATCCGTAGCTGACAGGGCAAGAGAAGCCATCGCCAATGGGAAACTAAAACCTGACGCAGGAATTGAAGCTGCGGCTGACTCTGCTCCAGTCACTCCAACGACAAGGTCAGCGATCGCTGCCCAGGCACTAAACAGTGAAAAAATAAACTTGATGGAGAACTTAGCTAATAAGGCTGAATTAGTTAAATACAGCTTCGCTGGTAAGCTTGGAGATTCGAAATCCGCAGAGGATCCTCAGTTACCTGAAACCTCAATAGGTAACGCTATGCATGAAGTTCTGCGAAGGCACAGCGCTGATGACCTTGGAGGAATCTTCCTCGTCACTGATGGCGCGCACAACGAAGGCAGAGCACCTTCAGCAGTAGCTGAATCTTTACGGGAAAGGGGCATCAAAGTCTTCACTTATGGAGTCGGAACAACTGATCCGAGGGACATCTCAGTCGGAAACATTGATTTGCCTTCAGTTGCCCTCGCGGAGGACGCGATCCCGGTCACTGTTAAATTAAATCACCGAGGAATGAACGGGGAGAAGGCAAAAGTAATTATCACATTAGCTGGAGTCAAAGCAGGAGAAAAAGAAATCACTTTGAATTCAGAAGGAGAACAGGAAATCACGATCCCCATCGTGCCAGGAAAACCGAACAACTATGAAATAGAAGCCAGAATAGAAACGTCAGGAGGAGAAATATTAGACACTAACAATAAATTATCACGAGGAATCCGAGTCCTCGACTCATCATTGAAGGTGCTAATGGTCGAAAGTTCCCCTCGATGGGAATTCAAATACATTCAGTCCATGCTCTTACGAGAAAGAAGAATTGATCTGGACTGTTTTCTGGCAGGAGTCGATCCGGCCGTGGCTCGATCAGAAGACACTCCTTACATTGAGAATTTTCCAGAAAATCGTAAGGACCTTTTTTCATATGACTTGATCATTTTCGGAGACATCGATCCAGAAGACATTCCTGAAAATGCTATCACTAATATTTCCTCTTTTGTGGCAGACAGTGGTGGAGCACTGATCATCCTTGCAGGAAAACGATTCACCCCATCCTCTTACAGGAACACTGAACTCGAAAGACTACTCCCGGTCGAACTGGCACCTACGCGGCTCGGTGGAAATAACCCATCTTCTCAAAGACCCATACAGTTGAAAATAACTGAGACCGGACTCGATGAAGGCTTTCTAAATCTAGAATCGGAACCCGAACAAGCCGAAAAGCGCTGGAGCCAATTACCTCCCATCTTCTGGTCAGTTAAAACTATCAAGGCCAAGCCCGCTGCCAAAAGTTATCTCCTCCACCCCGATGGAGAATACCCGATCGTAGCGATGCAACGGTACGGTTCGGGTGAAGTGCTCTGGGTCGGAACTGAAAATACTTGGCGATGGAGAAAGAACACAGGAGATCTTTATCATACCCGGTTCTGGGGGCAAATAGTTCAGAGAATGGCAGGCCGAAAACTCGCCACAGGATCACGAAAATCCGAACTAAGAACGGACCGAGCAATTGCAAAAGAGGGAGAGAAGTTTACGATTTTTGCTAGGCTACTTGATGAAAATTTTATGCCTAGGGACGAAGAATCCATAACTGCCTCACTCGAATCGAGAGGCAATTCCAGTGGACCATCAAAAAAAATCACACTCAGAAAAGTGCCAGGTGAGCCTGGCTCCTATCGGACAGAATTCGCAGCAGAGGATCCAGGAAAATACAGACTGAAAATTGCAGAAGATTCTTCCAGCGGAATTGATCTTACTGTCCGGGGAGCTGATCGAGAATTTTCTGAAACTGCAATGAATGAAAAAACATTACGGGAAATATCCTCCATAACTGACGGGAAATTCTTGCGCGAAGAGGACCTTTATAAATTACCTAAAATCGCCAACATCGACCCCACTACCATCAAGATCACAAGAGAATCTGAGCTTTGGAATTCACCTCTGTATTTCATACTTCTACTATTACCAATTACCATTGAATGGTTTCTGCGTAAGTTCGCAGAACTAAAATAAGAAACGTGCCCGACCAAAGAACAGAGCCGCATAAAATTGGCAGCAGCAAGATCCTAAAGCGCCGACTCGCTAGGGCAAGGCGCTCAATTGTAGCGGTTGAATTTTATCGGAGAACTGCGCTAACAATAGCTATCATCTTAGGGCTTTTTACAGCTTTACTGTTCATCGATTTGATTAATGAGCTGTCCTTACAAACTCGAAAAACTAGTCTGAACTCGATCCAGTTCTTATTAGGCGCTTTCGGTCTATGGACAATGATATCTTTGATCACCCAAAGAAAAAACGATGAGGAATTGGCCCTCAACGTTGAAAAGCATTATAAAAATTTCGACAGTAGACTCATCAGTTCTATTCAGTTCCATAAAGGAAAAGCCACGATCCCGGAAAATGCACCCCTTGGAATGATCCATTCAATGATCAGAGAGGCCGAAACTGAATCTGCACGCTTTAAATTTAATAAAATAGTAAACTTTAAAAAAACGGCCCGAGCAGCCCTCCTCTTACTGATTGTCTTAAGCACATCAGGCAGTTGGGCATTTCTTAACCGCGAATCGGTTCCTACCCTGCTAAAAAGAGCCTTCGGCAAAGAAATCGCTATACCGCGAGACACAAGAATTATTAAGATTCCCCAAATTAACAAAGTAGGAATCGGTGATGATGTGGCAATGGAATTTTTTGTGGAGACAAAAAAGAGCACTGAACTTAAAGGCGTTCTAAAGATTCATTACTCTTCAAACCAAAAAATAAATCTAACTCTGACCAAAGATGAAAACATAGAGGGAAAGTATTCAGCGATCATTAAAGATGTCCCGGAATCATTCAGTTACAACGCTTCAATCGATGACGCGCGCACTGACGATCATGAAGTCATTGCTTTAGAACGGCCACAAATCAAAGGACTAACTGCTACTCAAAAGTACCCTGAATTCACCAAACAAGAATCCTCTGAACATGTACCTGGAGACTTTACTTTTTTCCCGGGAAGCACAGTAACCCTTAACATTTCCTCAACAAAATCGCTCAAGTCAGGATCAATTCGATTCATTGAAGAAGATAAAGGAATTCCATTAATCATTGATAGCGCAAATGAGTCTGCAGGAAGCATAACGTTCACGGTCCCCTCGAATGACCTTTCTGGATTCAGTGTCTCTTTGACTGATCAAGATGACATGGAATCATTCAGTAACTCAATATATAAAGTTACCCTATTATCAGATCTGGCGCCCCAAATTCGCATCACTTATCCCAAAAGAGCCGAAGAGCTTGTCACAAGAAAAGCTAAATTTTTAATCAAGTATGAAGCCAATGACAGGTTCGGGATAGCTGCTGTGAACCTTCGTTACCAGAGGATAGGATCTGAGCCCTCATCAATCTCAATAACCGATCTGAAAACCGAGCCTAAAAAAATCAGCGATCAATTTGACTGGGACCTCAGTTCTTTGAACCCAGGATTAGCTGAAGGTGATGAGATAGAATATTGGCTAGAGGCATTAGATCAAAACACTGCCGGCCCGAACATTGGCAAAACCGAACGCTTATTACTTCGAGTCGTAACTCCAGAGGAAAAGCGCGCCGATTTACTTGGCAGAACCTCAGACGCACTGGGAAGTGTAGATGAAGCAACGACCGATCAAGAAATATTAAATAAGGACTTAGAGACTATAATTCGTAAAAACTCCGAGAAACCGACCAAAGAAGATTGAGATTTGGTATTTGCCTGAAACCATTTACATTAAATAAATATATGAATGCGCCATTAAATTATCTATTAGCAGTGGTCGCCCTATTCTCGCTGTTACAATTTCAAGCTTCTGGAGCATTTCCAGGTAACTTACTCCTAAATCAGGAACGTAAGCAACAACGCATCAAAGATACGACTCAGCGAACAGCCGAGCAGCTCGATTCTCTAATCGATGAATTTAATCGTAATGGCTTACAAGGCAGTGACTTGCAGGTAATCAAAGCAATCAGACAGGTTCTCGGGCAACTTTCCAGGGATCAGATGAAGGAAATCGTAAATCTTCTAAACGGAGCAAGAGCGGACACGAAAAAGGACCCCAACTCGGCTGGCGCTAGCGTGAAGATTCTGAACGCCTACGCTGGTCAGAAAGGAGTCATCGTCCAGTTACGTCGAATCTTATTGGAATATCAATCTCAGGTAGCTCTTTTCGATTTGGCTCGATTCGTTAGAGAACTAGGGAACCGGCAAACAACCAATCTACATGAAGCAATATCCTTAGCATCATCAGGAGCATTCAATCCAGGCAGCCCGACCCGGTCTGAACAAATATCCCTCCAACTCCAATCTACCGAACAAGAAGCATTGGGAGGAGAAGTCGCGACAGTCGTTAATAAACTCAAAGATCTCTCAAAGCTCACAGTAGGATCTCCTGATCAAAGACCAACCAAAGCACTCCAATACGCAAACGAATCCAAACTGAATGATGCTCTCCAGAAAGCCGTTGAAGAAATCAAAGGGAAGAGAG